>CAZPJY010000007.1:0-54835 GCA_964587045.1 uncultured Methanosarcinales archaeon | reverse complement strand
GCCAAGGAAGACAGGATCTGCAGCTCCAAAGCCTTGCCGTTTGCGTAATTGGGATCAATATCTGCCAGCGCACCAAAGATGTTTTCTGCCCGGTTGAAAGCCTGCGCTGAACGTGAGTACCTTTCGATTTGTCCATTCTCTTGGATCCTGCCAGTGCCCATAAGTACGATACCATCAAGATATAGCCCTCTTCCCTTCTGGTACTGCTCGGACCTGGCGTCCTGCGCCATGACGGTGTTCTGAGCTACCGGAGCCACGATTGGCGCTGCCATGCCCAGTCCTGTCAGCAAGACTATGGTTTTTAGGTTCATACAGGAGAAAGGAGCGCTTCTACTATATAAATGTTGCGTTTGTTACCACTGTTTTATAGTAAAAATCATAGTTTTTTAAGGAGTTTTTCAAGCTCCCCCCGAAGCCTGGGCTCCCTTACCTCAGACAAGTGCCCGAGCAGCACCTCCTTGGCCTTCCTGACCCCCCTCCTGCTCCCAAGCAGCATGACACAGCCCAGGAAGTAGATCATGTGATGGATGTTCAGGTCCCTCTTGTACTGCCGTTCAAGGCTTGAGGCCTTGTCCCTAAGCGAGGTGTTGAAGAACCAGCCGAAGCCCGCCCTGCTCCGCTCAGTCCTCACGCGCTCAAGGGTCTGCACTGCCTCGAGGTACGCCCCTTCCTCGGCGTCCAGGTAGAACACGGCGGCAAGCGCCGTCACGTTCTTTCCATCCTCCTCCAGCACCTCGGCGAGCAGTTCCCTAGCCCTGTCGAACCTCTTTGCAACAATGAGGTGAAGCGCCTTGGTAACCTTCCACATGGTAGGAACATAAGCCCACGAGCTATATATTAGTTTTGAAAAATTATTTAAACTCACGGCCTGTTCTCCGTAGCCGAGGGCTCGTGGTCTAACGGCTATGACGTCGCCTTCGCAAGGCGGAGATTCCGGGTTCAATTCCCGGCGAGTCCATTACTCAAGGGTCACGCCGAAGATGAAGTCATCATAAGGTTCTATGGGCAGCATCACGGTAAACGAAGTGGTGCCCAAAGGCAGGCCGTCGACATTGACTCCTCCTTCTGCTGACGCACCAGGCCTGATCTCGCCTCCTGTGTTGGCGCCAATCAGGAAGTCGTCAGCTTCAGGAACGCGCCCTATCAGCTTGGACTTGAACTCAGTCCCGTTCACCAGGATCACCGTGTCGCGGTGCGGATGCACCGTGATGTCTTTCGGACCGAGGTTTCGCACTTTCCAATAAATCCTGGCTCTCAAGGCTCCGTCGACCTCCTTGACTCCAACCTGCTGTAGTATGACCTCTGTGTCGCCGTGCCCGCTTATGGTGGTGGGCTCGTGCACCTGCACCTGGTCCTCGGTGTAGAACGTGTAGCCCCTGCCGTCGTCTACCACCGGCACGACCTTGTCCTCCTCGCAGACCGGGCAGTCAGGGCAGGTAACCTCCTCGCAGACCGGCTCGACCACAGGGTCGCATTCTGCCTGCGGGCAATCGAACGGCGGACAGTCTGCCGCGTCGTCGACGATGTGACCGGACGCGCACTGGTACTTCACGGTGCTGCAGCCGGCAAGAACTGATAGCAGTATCAGGATTAGTAATGCATAGCGCATGAACTCACCCCCCATTCAGCACTCATAGGAAGGTCATGTATAAAAAGTTTATGGCTTGGTCAGGCTCACATTGGCCACCCCACGCCTCTCGTCGCCGTCAACGAGGTACTGGATCCAGTAGAACCTGGGCATCTCGTTGAGGTAGACGCTGATTCTGCTCACCGGCTCCAGCAGGGCAGCGAGCACGTCCCTCCCCGGGTCGCTTGAGAGCCTCCCGACCAGCGTGTACGAGCTCCTGAGGTGCTCTGATTCAACCAGCTCTGCCACGAACTCAATGCTTTTGACCTGCTCCTTGATGCTTTCGAACGTTGCCATGACTGGCGCGGGACACAGCCAATATTTAGCCCTTGCGGTAAAGCTTAAATATTGCCTGACTTTTGGCCTTGGCATGAGATTTGCGGCGCTGGTCACCAAGTCATACAGGCTCATAATGAGGAGGAAGTTCCTCTTCTTAGGGATAATGCTGGTCCAGTTCCTGGCGCTCTTCGGCCTCGCGCTCGCCGCCATGATATTCCTGCCGCAGATAGCGTCGACGACCGAGGGGTTCATGGCGCACATGACAGACCCGTCCCAGGACCCGCTGGGGCTGTACCACACCTACCAGTCGCTCGTGAGCATGCTCGCTCTGATGGCGATCTCGATGCTTGCTGAGTTCCTCTTGCTATCAGGCTTCCTTTGGGCCATGTCCCACCACCTGGTTAGGAAGAAGAAGCTCTCGAGCATCCTCTCGATCTGGGGCAGCTACATCCTGCTGGGCGCGCTCTACATCGCCTTCGGATGCGCGATGACGTGGCTATTGTTCAGGGCGCCCCTGATGCGCATACTCGATACCGGGGTGCTGGAGCCGTGGCCCCTGGCAGGATTTGCGCTGACGTTTGCCGTGCTGCTTTACTTCTTCACCTGGTCCAGCGGCCTGCTTCACCTCAGGAACCCATTCAAGATAATCTACATGACGCTTTCGGTCCAAAGGAAAGCGCCGATGCTCATGCTGGTCTTCTTGGCCTGCGCTGCTGCGCTAATCCTCATGAGCCTGCTGTCCAGCCTTCTCTCGTGGAACGTCGCGCTCCTCGCGGTCGCTACCATCATCCAGATGGTGGTGCTGGGCTGGGCCAAGATACTGATCATCACCGCGGCGAGGAGAGCTATCAAAGAACGAGACCGAGGATGATGAGCACTATCCCGACGCCAATAGCGGACCAGGCGACGATTTCCATGGTGTCCAGGCTCTTGAAGTAGCCCAGCACTTTCTGCCAAAGCTTGCTTAAGTCTATTTCCCTTGCCATCAAAGCCTCAACTCCTTCATGTTTGAAACGGTCTTGGGGAAGCAGTTGAAATATATCTCCTCGGCCGCGAGGAACGTTGTGTACTCGTGGATGATGTCTGAGAATACGCGCTTGACCTCCTTGATGGTGCTGTGGAAGTTGCGCGGGTGGTCTGACGCGAGATAGATAACGAAGTCCCAGTCGCCCAGGCATCTGGCAGCGTAGAGTATGTACGGGTGCTTCCTGATGTACTCCCGGAACTTCGCCTCGTTCTTGTCGTTGAAAGTGCGGGTCCTCACGCAGTAGGTGTACCAGGTGTAGCCCAGCTTGGTCAGGTCGACGGTGATGGTGAAGCGCTCGATGATCCCGCCGTCGATGAGCTTCCTTATCCTGTACCCGACGCCGTCTGCTGAGAGGCCCACTTTGGAGGCTATCTTGTAGGAGGACATGCGGCAGTCCTCGCACAGCAGCTTCAGGATCCTGAAGTCCTTTTCGTCCATCTTGATCTGCTCCCTTCCCGGAGACTCAGACTTGACCTTCACGTCGTCGTGGTAGTAGGCGAAGGGCAGGTGGCTGCTGGTGTACCTGTTGATCACCTCGAGCTTGTCCTTTTGCATGATGACCGCTGGGAACTCGGTGGTGATCTTGGTGATGGTGCGGTCGAACTCCTCGACCGTCTTTGCGATGATCATGAACTCCATGTCGTAGGTGTCGGAATAGGTGATGAGGCTCAGTACGCTTGGGTCGCTCTTGATCCTCTCCTCAAGCTCCTTTTGCTTCTCCGGGTGCCGCTCGTCGAGCACCATGAACACGTGGTAGGTGCGAAAGCCCATCCGTCGCAGGTTTATTTCAGGTATGAACTTGAGGATTATGCCCTTCTTCTCAAGCCTTGCGATGCGGTAGTTGACCGCGTCTCTCGAGAGCGCAACCCTCCTCGAGACCTGCGTCAGCGGCATCCTGGCGTCCTGCGTGAGCAGTGTGATGATCTTCCTGTCCTTCACGTCGAGCTTAACCTTCTCGGGCGGCTCGAGCTCACAGAAGCGTCCTTGAGTCATTTCGTTTACCGGATATCCTTAACATATATAAAATTTTTTCCCATTTAGATGAAAAACGCTAAGCAAGTTTAATATATCCGCCGCCCCCACTCATTTACGGGATGGGGAATGTATGAAAGATCGGAAGATGATGGTCTGGACATGGAAAGGCTCCAGATAGAGCAGATGCTCGAGGATGACGAGATCACGCCTGCTGAAGCGGGCTTCATGCTGGGCGTGCTGCGCGCTGGGAGGAGGTAGCAATGCCTTGGGATATGGTCTTAAAGAGAGTGACCGGTATCCTGGATGCGGCTTTTGGAGTCTCCAAGACCAAGGATTACCTCATGTCCAAGGGATCGCAATACGAGAACAGGGACGGCCTGGACAAAGCTGTCTGCATCGCGCGCGATGTCGCAAGGGACTCGGGCAAGGCGATCTCCACCTACCTAATCGGGACCAAGGACGCGGTAACCCCTGCATCCGAACTCGAGAGGATGGTTGACGGCATGCTCATAGGGGATGCTTGCAAGGCACCGTACGTCTCGGTAGCTATGGTAAAGGAGACGCGGTCCCTGCTCGACGAGATAGAAGGAATCGAAGCAGATGATGAGGTTAGGGACAGGATGAGGAGGCTTGCCGCTTCGTACGCGCTGCCCTCGCTCGACCGTCTCGAAAAGCACCTTGAGAGAAAGGAGCTGCTCAGGTTCCCACACGAGGCAGGCAGCTGCCTCGATGCTATTAGAAAATACAAAGGTGATGCGAATGGACCCGGTTGACACAGGTTTTTCATACCTGCTGAAGAAGACACTCATAAAGATTGGAATATCATCAAGCGTCATAGGATGGGCTTGGCTTGCGCGCGACGTCGCAAAGCTCTACCCGGACATGAGGGACTACTACGAAAAGATATACCACCCCGCTGAAAAGGAGGTGAAGCTCTGGAGCGACGCGACGCGTGAGCTGGCACAAGCCAAGCACTCCATCGACATCTTCCGAGCCTACAGCATCTTAGACAAGGAGGACCTATCGTCGAAGCTCGACGCCGCGTCTGACAAGATCGCGCCGATAAACGCCTACCTCACGACTGGAGGGGACTACATCTCAGAGACCCAGTACCACACGGAGCACCCTGAGATGAAGGACACGATTGACGGGCTTGCACGCAGGGTCAATGGGTGGGATGCCAAAACACAGGAAGATGAGATAAGGCGGGCCTACGAGGAGACCGACCAGCTGCTTGACGAGGCGACCGGCATCCGTGAAGTAATGAGGAAGAGCTACAGGGCCGCAGGCAGGGAGTTCGAGGACAGGGCAACCAAGTTCAACTTCAAGCTTTTGGGCACCACAGTTCTGACCGCGATCAACGGGCTGATGCTTGGCAAGGCGATGAGGAAGAGATGATGCCCAGCGCCTATTTCGCGACCACGGCTGAGAGGACGACGGATTACGGCCTGATAGGCGACGGCATGCTTTTCGTCTCCAAGCTTAGGGTCGCGAAGGTCCGGAACCTGGTGTTCGACCTCGAGGAACGCCTGGACGAAAGCGAGTTCACGCGTTCAGTGCTGAGCGAAATCGTTGCGCGCGCGGACACAAGTCTGAAGGAATACCTCTCGCATGTCATAATGCGTGCGTACTACGGCAATTCGGAGCGGGACATACTGACTCTGCGAAGGCTGCTCTGATGCAGCCATATTCCTCTATATTACTACCATAAAGTTTAAATATCAGTAGTTCTCTATTGGTCACGACATATGTTTATCACTCATGAGTGAGGTGGGAATTGATGAAGACAACACTTACTATTGGTATATTTCTGATAATGCTGACGCTCATCTTTAGCGGATGCACCTACGATCAGTGGTTCCCGACAACAGAGGACAAGTACTGCGAAGCCCCGGTGCCAGAGGAGGAAGGAGTACCAGGCGAAGTGGTCGTGATCGAGGAGCAGACTCCAATCGAGAACGAGACTCAGCTCCCAACTGAGGAGACGACCGAGCCCGAGGAGACTCCTGACTATGGAAACCTTCCCGTAAAGCAGGTCTTCGAAGGCCAGCTGGTCAGCTTCCCCAACCTGCAGGCAACCGACCCGGACGGCGACAAACTTATCTACACCTTTTCCGAACCACTTAACAGTTCGGGAGAGTGGCAGACCACTGTCGGCGACGCCGGCGACTACATAGTTTCCATCACGGTCTCCGACGGCGACCTGTCCAGCAGCCAGGATGTCCTCATCCGTGTCATATCACTCAACAAGGCTCCTGTCATCATCGTCCCGTCGACAGTGACCGTGAATGAGGGCGAGACCGTGGTTCTCACCCCGACCATCAGCGACCCGGACGGGGACGACGTGTCCGTGGCATACAGCGGATGGATGACCTCTGCTGAGAAGAAGACAGGATACAACGATGCCGGAGTGTACCAAGTGACGATCTCCGCCACCGATGGAGAGTTGGTCACCACGAAGGAAGTGACAGTCATCGTAGAGAACGTCAACCGAGCCCCAGTGATAGAATCCTTGGATGACATCACGGTGACCGAGGGAGAATCTGTGACCGTCGCGGTGAACACGGCCGATCCCGACGGGGACCCGGTGCAAGTCTCATTCAGCCCGCCGCTTGATGAAAACGGCGAGTGGGACACCGAAGTCGGTGATGCTGGAACCTACGACGAGACCGTGACAGTGAGCGACGGCGACCTGGAGAGCACTAGCTCATTTGTCATCACGGTCAACGCTGCCAACAACGCGCCGGTGATCGAGCCGATCGCGCCGATCGTGGTAGACGAAGGTGACACAGTCACCCTGTCTCCCGAGGTGGTCGACCCGGACGGCGACGACGTGACCATCACATACTCCGGATGGATGACGTCTGCTGAGTACACGACCAATTACGACGACGCCGGTGACCACATCGTAACCATCACCGCAAGCGACGGCAAGGCAGAGACGTCAATCGACGTAACGGTGACGGTCAACAACATGAACAGGCCCCCAGTCCTCGACTTGGGTCTGTAAGTTTTTTTCTTTCTTTTTTTTACGATGAGACTGATAATTGCTCTGGTGCTCATGGCGGTACTGGTCACCGCATGCTCTCCCAGGATCGATGAGGTCGCGCCTGACGTTGTGTCTGAGATGCAGGGCAGCGAGCCTGCCGACTCCTCATTCGCCGTGCAGATCGTTGACGGCCACATGATACCAGACAGCTTCGCGGTCGACAAGGGCGCTGATGTCAGGCTGTTCGTCACCTCGGACGAGAGGGTCGGCGTCGAGGTAGCGGGAAGCGAGTATCTCCTCCTGGAAGGTGAGGAGGTCGAGATCGGATTCACAGCCGACGAGAGCGGCACCTTCGACATAGTCTGCTCTGCCTACTGCGAGGGCAACAAGGCTTCCCTCCTCGGGCAGATAGAGGTCGCATGAGCACTTTTGGATAGTAACTAATGTTTAAATAGTCACAAGCCCGTATTTGTGTCATGTGGTGGATACCTCTCGTCATTACTCTAATCCTCTCGCTTATTTTCTACTACACTGAGGAGTACTTCGACAAGGTCAACAAGTACAACGTTGCCATCATATCATTCTCGTCAGGCCTGTTCATAACCTACATCTTCCTCTCGATGTTCCCCGAGCTGTTCCTGGGCATCCGCTACCTGGACTACAACGTCTTCTTCATCGCGCTATGGGGATTCATCATTCTGCACGTCGCAGAAAAGCACGTCTTCCAGCACTCGGACAGCGAAGACAGCCTGCTAAAGGAGATAACGGCTATCAGGGTGATCGGCTTCTTCATAACCCACTTCATCTTAGGCTTCGCGCTCGTCCTGTTCTTCCAGCAGACCTCATCAGTCAACGCCTACCTGTCCCTTATCCCCCTCGCGTTCCACATGATATCTAGCGGCCTGCTCCTACACGCGTTCCACCACAAGATGCATTGGTCCAAGGTCGGCAGGGTTATATCGGCATCGGCAATAACTGTGGGAGCGATCGTGTCTTCCTTCCTGACCCTGCCTGTCGGAGCCTACTACGGCCTGTTCTCTTTCATCACCGGCACATTCCTCTACCTCATAATCAGGGATACCATGCCCAAGTACAGGAAAGGCAAGCCCGTCTACTTCCTGCTCGGCGTGATAGTCTACCTGCTCATCCTCGGAGTAAACCAGGTCTTCCTGACCTAGAAGAAGTCGCCGAGTCCCTTCTGGACCTTGTTCTGCCTCTCTTTTGGTTTCGAGACCCCAAGGACCGGCCTGCCGTATTCCCCGTCGAAGCCGGGAACTACCTCAATCCTGCCTTCGCGGTTCATCAGGATCGCCTCTGCCATCTCGCCGCCTGCAATCTCAGACAGCCTCTTCTCAGGCGCCTTGAGCAGAACCTCGTATTCGCTTCCGAACCCCTTGACCAGCGAGTTGAAGACCTCCCACACCTGCTTGGAGGCGGGGGTCGACGCGCCGAGCTTGGCTGCTATGATCTCCGACAGGGGGATGAGGCGCCAGAAGTCGTTGCCGCTCTTGGGCCGCTCGGGCTCGTCGCGGTCGGCCAGCTCCTCGACCCTGCTTAGCACCCCAATCGTGAGCGGCTTTCCGCAGGACGGGCAGATGCCACTCAGCCTCGCAGTCTCCGACGGAGAGAGGGAGACGTTGCAGTTCCTGTGCCCGTCGAAGTGGTACCTACCGTACCCGGGGTCGGTCTCGACTGTCGCAGCGAGCCCGTCGCCTGTCCTCACGGCCTTGACGATATCTTCATAGGACTCTCCGCACTCGAACAGCGTAGCCTCCCGCCCGATGCGCCAAGGCCAAAACGAGTGGGAATCAGAGAAGGAAACCAGATTGAACCGGTCGAGCGAAGAGAGCCTCCAGTTCATCTCGGGGTCAGAGCTCATGCCTGTCTCCGCTGCGTGCACGTGGCTTAGCTGGTCTCCGAAAGCGGCCTCCATCGAGTCGTAGCCGGACTTCGAGCCGAGCACCCCAAACCAAGGGGTCCATATGTGGGCGGGTATCACCTCGATATGCTCGTCGATCCTGCCCATGTTGTAGACGAAGTCGCGGCAGCTTATCTTGAATATGGGCCTGCCGTCGTAGTCGACGCGTCCGTGGGAAAGCAGCCACTGGGTGATCCTGTCAACCGCTTCGAGGTCAGGAGCCCACGTGAGCAGGTGCACCCTGCGGCCCTTTCCCTTGTCTGTGTAGATGAGGCTTAATTCCGTAGTCAGCATGAAGGGGAAGCCTGACTCGGTACGCAGCAGGCCGGTGCCGTCCTCCTTGAGGTTGGACCTGATCTCACCCACCCATTTTGGGTGCGTGAAGTCTCCAGTTCCCAGCAGGTCGAGCCCCTTGACTCGCGCCCACTGCTCTAGCTTGGGGATGCTCAGCGCCTTGCTGGTGGCCTGCGCGTAGGGCCCGTGGAGGTGGAGGTCTGATATGAAGCGCATGAGAAAAAGGTGTTTGGGGGCCTCTATAATAATGTTTTCAAACCTTTTGCCTGTACTGGGGCGGCTTGTCCTTGGCCCTGGTGCTGTCGTCGAGCCTCTTGGCTATCCAGGCCTCGAGGAGCCACTCCTCCTTCGGGGTTTCGTCATCAGCGAAGAGGATGTAGGACAGCGAGCCTGCGCGGTCGCGCGCGCGCCTCATCCCCTTACCCATCTCCTGCCTGGGCTTGAAGTCGCCAGTGCTAGCCACCACGATGTTAAGGACGTCTTCGATGTACCACACATGCACGTAGTTGGGCCGGTCTATTCCGCGCTTCCTGTTCTGGTTCCACGCGTTCGTGTATATCTCGTCGAAAGCCGAGAGCATGTCG
Organism: uncultured Methanosarcinales archaeon; assembly: GCA_964587045.1. GTDB lineage: Archaea > Nanobdellota > Nanobdellia > Woesearchaeales > CAZPJY01 > CAZPJY01. The sequence continues at coordinate 45,142 of CAZPJY010000007.1, read as the reverse complement.
TCGACGGATTTCCCGTCGTATCCTATGAATGACATAAGGTCGCAGATGTGCGGCTGGTACCTCTCAAGCATCATACTGAGACTGTCGTCGTACGGTACCTGATCTGACAGCTCGTACTTGGGCAGCACGGTTATCTCGTCCCCGTTCTTCCTGTGCCTGATGAACGACTCGTAGACCGGCCTGCTCGGAAGCTCCCTACCCTCCTTGTCGAGGCACATCAGGGCCTCGACGTAGTATTCGGGTTCGCAGCAGATGTTGTAGCCCAGCTCGTTCGTATAAAGCCTCGCCAGGAATATGCCCCTGCCATGGTCCTCCATCGAGGCCACAGGGATGATCTTGTGGTCCTTGGTGGTCAAGGAGTTCTTCAGCTGCATGGGATACCTGACCTTTTTGGGTTCGAATTTGCCCTTATTCTCTATGAAGAGGGTGTACCTGTCAGGGATGTAGAGCTCCAGGATATTGGACGGCGCGCTCATGCCGTACTCCTTGTTCTTGCGTTTGGCGTTCCAGTAGATCTCCTCGAATGCGACAAGGAAATATTCTATCTTGTCCTTCTCAAATCCCTTTTCATCAAGTGTTTTCTTAATGTGCCGCTGGACCATGTTTTGGAGCGAGAAGTGCCCCAGCACCTCAACTGCCGCGTCGAAAAGGAATTTGGGCTTGAGGTGCTTGCCGAGCAGCCTGTCGTAGGCCTCCTCGGATTTGATGTAGAGTCTAGAAAGAAATCCGGGATGAAGCTGCTTTAACAGGACTTCGTCAACGTCTTCCATTTTCCACCGGAGATGAAGCAGGTTTTATTATTTATAAACCTTTTTGATGTTTGCCCTTGTCAAGCGATATCTTGGCAAGCACGTTTTGGTGCATCCTCCGCAGGAAAGCCACCTTGTCCTCAATCCGGAGGATGTCAGCGTAGCCCTGGATCACTATGTTGAACGCGAACGGGCTCGGGATCTGCGTCTGCACCTTCTTGATTCCCACCGCCTGGCTCCTTATGCCGTCAAGCACCTTGTTGGCGTTCTCGACATCCATTAGGTCCTCCAACACCTCCCGCCTCGCCTCCTTCAGTATGATGAAGTCTGGGTCGATCTGCTTGACCGCGTTGAGCAGTAGGAGCGCGCTCTGCTGCTGCCTCCCGACCCTCTTGGTGCGTCCCATGTAGCTCCTGAGTATCATCAGCGACCTTGTCGCGCAGTGCCTGAAGCGGCGCAGCAGCACCTCGGTCTTCTCGATGGCTAGCCTAAGCAGCTCTTCAAGGTCGCTGGCCTTCACGATCTCAAGCGTCTTCTCTATGTTGATAGCCTTGTCGCTGCCGAGGTAGAAGCCGTTGTCGGTTATGCCTATCTCGATATCGAAGTGGTGGATGCGGGAAGCGGCATACGCAAACGCCCTGGAGAGGCAGTCGTTGACCCTCCTTCCGTAAAGGGTGTGGAATACCACCAGCCTGCGCCGGTCTCCCAGATACTCCTCGATGAGGATGTTTTTCGAGCTGGGTATCTCGAGGAAGCTGTGCTGCTCTGAGAAGTAGTTACAGATGGCCTCAGCGCCGGTCCGGTCAACGTAGAGGTGGCCCAGCAGGAAATCTGTCATGCTGTCCCTTCCAGCCTCGAGACGGGTCATCATGCGGTACCTGAAGTCGCCTATCTCGCTGGCCAGGTCGAAGCTGAGCGGGAGCATCTCTGAGAACCATGAAGGCACTGTTGGTGGCCTGCCCACCGATGCCTTGACCTGCGCGGTCATGCCGCGGGCGTACCGGAACTCGTAGGTCTGCCCTCCGAGCACGAAGATGTCACCCTTGGAAAGCCGCATGAGGAAGCCCTCATCTATCTCGCCTATAACATCGGATCCTATCTTCACCGTAACATGCGCCTCGTCGGGGATGGTGCCTATGTTGGTCATGTAGAGCACGCGGGCCATCCTGCCCCTCCTCCCGATCATGCCGGTGTCCTGGTCGAACCAGATCTTGGCGTAGACCCTCCTTGATTCCAGGCTCGCGTACTCTCCGGCCATGTATGACAGCAGCTTGAGGAAGTCGTGATATGGCAGGTCGCTGTAGCAGTAGCTCCTCCTCAACAGATTGAAGACGTCCTTGTGGTGGATCCTCGTGTTGATTGCGATGCCGTAGATGTGCTGCACGAGGACGTCGAGCGCGTTCCTCGGTATGTGGATGCGGTCCATCTTCCTCTCGACCGCGCTCTTGAGCAGGACCGAGCACTCGACCAGGTCGTCTCGGTCTGTGACTATGATCCTCCCCTTTGTGGTCTCGTGCAGCCTGTGGCCGCTCCTTCCCACGCGCTGCAGCGCGCGAGACACGCTCTTGGGGCTTCCGAGCAGGATGACCAGGTCGATGTAGCCTATATCGATGCCCAGCTCGAGCGACGTGCTGGACACGACGACCTTTAGGTCCCCGCTCCTGAGCCTGCCCTCTATGGTCCGTCGCAGCTGCTTGGAAAGGGAGCCGTGATGCGCTCCGACGTTCGCCTCGCTGTAGTTGCGGGGATACCTCTCCTTAAGGTTGTCGACGACGCGCTCCGTCCCCGCGCGGGTGTTGGTGAAGACGAGCGTGGTCTTGTGGTCCTGGACCAGTCTGTGCATGAGGTCATAGGTCCGCTTCTCCATCTCCTCATGCGTGATGTTGATCAGGTCAGGCGCAGGGCTCAGCACTTTGAGGTCCATCTTCTTGATGAACTGCACGTCGATTACGGTGCAGTCCCTCTCCTTGCCGTCCTCGTTGCCAGAGAGGAACCTTGCGACTTCGTCCAGGGGCGCGACTGTGGCGGAAAGCCCGACGCGGCTCATGTGGCCTGAAATAGCCTGAAGCCTCTCGAGAGTGACTGACAGGTGGACCCCGCGCTTGTTCTCTGCGAGGGCGTGTATCTCGTCGACGATGCACCAGTCGACTCTGGTCAGCATTGTTGAGAACTTGGGGGAGTTGAGGATGATTGCGAGGCTTTCGGGAGTGGTGATGAGGATGTGCGGGGGTTTTTTCAGCATCCTGGCCTTCTCCGAAGGTGTGGTGTCGCCTGTGCGCACCCCGACTCGTATGCCCAGCTTCTTTTTCGCCAGCTTCTCGATGCCCTCGAGCGGCCCCTTGAGGTTGACCTCTATGTCGTAGTTGAGGGCCTTGAGGGGCGAGACGTAGACGCAGTAGACCCTGTCCTCGAGCAGTCCCTTCTCCGCATTGTCTGCCAGTTCGTTTATTATCGAGAGGAATCCTGTCAGCGTCTTGGTCGAGCCTGTCGGCGCGGACACTAGGACGTTCTTCCTGGAGTGTATCTCCATCACTCCGAACAGCTGCGGCAGCGAGAACTCCTTGAAGGTGGAGAAGAACCATTCACGCACGTAGGGCTGCAGCAGCCCCCTAAGCTTGGAGGGCTGGTCGGGCTTTTCCTTCCTGATTATCATAAAGCATTGGGAACGCGCTTGGGCTATAAAAAAGATGTGGGACTAGAGCGGGTGGGCCTGACTCTTGATCACTGGCAGCAGGGACTTCAGCTGGTCAAGGTTATCTATTTTGGGCATCCTGTATATCTCATAGGTGTCCATGATTTCCTCAACATTCTCCATGCTGAGGTACACGACCATATCTTTTTCCTCAAAGACAGCAGACACCCTCGCTATCAGGATGTCGGGCCTGTTATCGGTCCCATAATTGTTCTTTTGGTAGTCGAGCGTCACGGTCTTTCCGTCCAACAGTCTTTTCGCTAGGCTCTCATAGCTTGGCATGAGCTGGGAGCACCAACCAGGAATATTTAAGGCTTTTCCAACAGCGACTCAATGGAAAATAATTTCACTATTTATTGGTAATTAAATTTATATATATCAGTGATACACTTCGCAAAATGGGCATCAAAGATAAGCTCGGTTCTGCATGGAAGTGGGCCAAGAGGCTCTACATCGGAGCATTCATCCTGACAAACCTCCACATTGGGTATGATTACATCACCCGGGATGAGGACCCCTCATTAACTCAGGCCAATTTCCTCAAGGTAGAGGAGTTCGGCTATTACGATCCACAGACAGGGCAACATGCTCACCTCACGCTTTACGGCGAGGTTCACTGCTACAGCAAGCAAGAGGAGGCCTGGGCCAGAGGAATGGTTGATTACCATGAGAACTTCGCGTTCGAAGCTGGTAGCGATTACTATGAGAGTAAGTCTCTTGACCAGATAATTCAAGAAGCAATAATGATGCCTCCTGCCTTCGTATCGCTCCTTTACTTCAATTTGGGATCCGATCGAAATTTCCTTAACCTATCAGGCATAGCAGAAGAGAAGGGATATTATGTTCACCCCCTCGACGTAAGCCGTTACAAGGATTTCACTATAGGGCAAAGAATCAAGCTTGTCGCAGGCATCTGGGCTTTAGCTCCGTTTTCGCCATCGTTGTACTACGTTGGAAAAGAGTTCTCAAGGCAGAATCTCATGACGGAGGAGGATGAATCGGATCATCAAGCCATGATTGCGAGCAGGGACAGTACAATGGCGAATGAGATAGTTAAGATTTTCAGGGAAAACAAGTATGAGACTCTCTGCGCAGGCGCAGGCATCGCCCACTTCGAAGGTATCAAAAACAACCTCAAGAAGGTTGTAATTCTAGAGCCTCGCGAACGCCCACCATAACCTTTATAAACTCATTCTCATTCCTCAGCGACGGATAGGGTTTTGTATTATGAGGTTCTAGCCTCCCCTGATAGGAGGGATAACCAAATGAGCATGTACGAAGTTCCAGTAAACGATTTCATCGAAAAGCTCGGAGAGGAGCTCAAGAAGCTGCCTGAGATGACCCCGCCTGAGTGGGCACAGTTCGTCAAGACCGGAGTCCACAAGGAGAGGCCGCCTGTAAGGGCGGACTGGTGGTACGTCAGGGCTGCAGCCATCTTGAGGTCTGTCTTCATGCTTGGCCCGATAGGCACTTCGAAGCTTCGCAGCAAGTACGGCGGCAAGAAGAACCGCGGCCACAAGACAGAGCACACCTACAAGGGATCAGGAAGCATCATCAGAAAGATCCTCCAGCAGCTGGAGTCCGCAGGTCTCGTCGAGAAGGCCGAAAAGGAGGTCCACAAGGGAAGGGTCGTGACCGGCAAGGGCCACGCGCTCATCGACCAGGTGGCCAAAGCTCTGGCTCCGGCCAAGAAGAAGGCCGCTCCCAAGAAGGCTGAAAAACCAAAAGCCAAGAAGGAGGAGAAGGCTGATGAGTGAGATTGATGACATCAGGATGCAGAGGATGGCGGAGATGCAGGCCGAGGCCCAGGAGCAGTTGAAGCTGCAGCAGCAGGTCCAGCAGCTCGAGGCTTCGGTGAAGCAGCTTCTCACCAAGGAAGCCCAGGAGAGGTATGGGAACCTCAAGGCCGCACACCCGGATAAGGCGATACAGGTATTGGTGGTTCTGGCCCAGATGGTGCAGAGCGGCAAGGCAACCATCATCGACGACGACACCCTCAAGAGGATCCTAATGCAGCTCACTCCGAAGAAGCGAGATTTCGCGATCAAGAGGAAATAAAAAAATGGCAAGTCACATTCATCTCAGCAGAAAGAAACGCCTGGCAAAGCTGGGCAGAAGGACCAGATGGGCGCCCTTCTGGACAGTACCGAAGATTTACGGCCTCGGAAGACGGATTCATCCAGGAAGGCACACCACCGTGAAGCGGAGCTGGCGGCGTGTAAAGACCAAGGCTTAGGTGACAAAACATGGCAAGAATAGAACGCACCTACATCATCCCGCTCCGGAAGGAAATTCTCAAGGCACCCAGGTACAAGAGGGCCAAGAAGGCTGTCCGGGCTGTTAGGGAATTCCTACAGCGTCACATGAGTTCCGATAACGTTAAGATTGGCAAGTACCTCAACCTCAAGCTGTGGGAGCACGGAATCAAGAACCCGCCCACCAAGGTGGAGGTAAGCGTGGTCAAGGAGGACGACGGGTCAGTCTTCGCAGAGCTTGTCGGCGCTCCAGTAGAGAAGGTCGAGGAGAAGGGCAAGAAGAAGGGAAAGAAGGATCAGGAGAAGCCCAAGACCGAGCCTACAAAGAAGGAAAGCAAGCCTGAAGATGTTCCCAAGAAGGTGGAAGCTCCTAGGAAGGAGGAAACTCCGAAGGAGGAGGAAGCCTCTAAGAAGGTGGAAGCTCCTAAGAAGGAAAGCAAGCCTGAAGAGGTTCCCAAGAAGGTGGAAGCTCCTAAGAAGGAAAAGGTTCCCAAGAAGGAAGTGATCCCTAAGAAGCAACCGAAGGCTAAGAAGGCCGCTGCGCCCAAAAAAGCGAAGAAATAATTATTTTATTACCATTGCTTCTATCTTTTTCAATGCCTTGTCCAGGGCGAAGAATATGTTCTTATCCGTTATTTCCGTCATGTGGTCCTTCTTGTTGGCGAATAGGTGGACGTGAAGCTCGAACTTCTGGGTCTTCTCGTTCTTGTGCACGGCCTTGACCGCTAAAGTGATCTTCTCAAAGTTCTTGATGGACTCAGAGAGCTTCTTTGCGTAGTTGCCGATGATCTTCTTGATTATGATCATCGTGGCTGAATCCATTTCTGAGAAACCTGAGAGCTCAATGTTGCCGCCGAGTTGGATGGGATCTTCGTTAGTCATGGTCCCCACATACTGCCCTATACCTATTTTTGGGACTCTCGTCTATTTAAACCTTCCTAATCATTGGCAAATCTTTATAAATGGATTGTGGTTTCTCCCCATCATTAAGAAATGTGGGACAAGTGCTCCCCAGGGAGGCTGCCCGAATCTTAAGGTGATATGTATGGGTTATCTAAAATATGTGAAAGAGGCCTGGAAAAGGCCTAAATCCACACTAGGGACGCTCGTGAGGCAGCGTCTGATTCAGTGGAGGAAGGATCCCGCAACGCTGCGGATTAAGCGGCCGACAAGGATTGACAGGGCAAGATCCTTGGGATACAAGGCCAAACAGGGCATAATTCTCGTACGGCAGAGGGTTCCCAAAAGCAACCGCATGCGACCCCGACCAGTAGGGGGGAGGAGGTCTAAGCATGCGAGACGAAAGAAGATAGTCGACAAGAGCTACAGGCAGATTGCAGAGGAGCGGGCCAACAAGAAATTCGTCAACTGTGAGGTCCTGAACTCATACTGGGTGGCTTCAGACGGCAAGCACCACTGGTATGAGATAATACTGGTGGACAAGTACCACCCAGCCATCCTTAAGGACAAGAATCTGATGTGGGTCTCGAATCCCAAGCACTCCAAGAGGGTGTTCCGCGGCCTCACCTCTGCTGGCAGGAAATCTAGGGGTCTTAGAAATAAGGGTAAAGGCGCTGAGAAAGCGCGCTAAACTATTTTTTCTTTTCAAACAGGTTCATGCCCAATCCCTTGTCGTCGTCGATAAACGCTGTGATGACAAGGGTTATTCCTGCGAATGCTGGGATGAAGAACCCCAGGTTTGCGCTGGTGTTGATCTGGCCAGTTACTGCGAGGCTCACGCCGGTGGCCGAACCTATAGCGATAAGCATCAGGCCGAACTTGATGTCGCTGCCTCTCCCGTAGTATTTCTTGTACCTGCCCTGCTTGATCAGGTCTAGCTCAACCCTGTAGTTGAGGTAGGCGACGAAGCCTGAGAACAGGAAAACCAGGCCTAAGAACACAATCTGTGTGACTGTAATCATGGTAGCACCACCTTTTTTCTGAACCTAGTTTTTTTTAAGGGGCCTCTCTATAAAAAAATTTATTGTTACCTTGTAGTGGTATCTTAGTGATAAGGTTTAAATATAAGTTGTTATTTCGTAGTGGTAAATTTACGTACGCGAAGCTATCGCGTGCGTCCCTGACGGGAACATTGAGGTGACCGGAGGAAAAAGCATGATAATGGACGAGAAATTTTTAAACAAGCTGAAGGATTTCGGGCTCAACTCCTATGAGGCCAAGATCTGGACCGCTCTCCTATCCAGAGGTGTTTCCACAGCAGGCGAGCTTTCTGACATATCGAACGTTCCGCGCTCTAGGAGCTATGACGTGCTCGAGAGCCTCGAGAAGAAAGGATTCATCATTATGAAGATTGGCAAGCCGATAAAGTACGTCGCGGTGCCGCCCAAGGAGGTAATTGAGCGCGTCAAGAAGCGCATTGCCCACGAGGCGGATGTCCAGACCAAGATTATCGACGAGCTGAAGGAAAACGAGATCCTGGCCGAACTCTCACTCCTGCACACCCAAGGCGTCAAGCTGGTCGATCCGACAGACTTCACAGGCTCACTCAAAGGAAGGAGCAGCATCAACAACCAGCTCGCGATGATGGTTGGCAGCGCCGAGAAATCGGTCGTGATAATGACAACCGAGGAAGGGCTTCCCAGGAAGGCACAGGTCCTCAAGAGGTCTCTAGACAAGGCAAGCAAGCGCGGCGTCAATGTGCGCATACTCGCCCCGATCACCAAGAAGAACCAGGACTTCGTGGACAAGCTCTCGAAGGTCGCGGAAGTCAGGCACATCGACAACATCACCGCAAGGTTCTGCGTCGTAGACGGTAAGGAGATCGCTTTCATGCTATTGGACGACAAGGATGTCGAGCCGGGTTACGACACCGGAATCTGGGCGAGCACCGAGTTCTTCGCAGGCGCGCTTCAGAGCATGTTCGACCTCAACTGGAAAGAAGCCAAATAATTTTATTCTTTTATCTTGCCAGTTCTCAAAGAAATAGCGTTATCAATTGTTCTCGTTGCTGACGCCAAAGTTGTTCTTCACAATCTCTGTTATCACTTCAACTCTGGCCTTGCTCTTCTTGAGATAGTACTCCTTTCTATACCACATAATATCAGGTTTTGTGCCCAGTTCAGGCAACATTGCACTTACCCCCAATTACCAATGATTCCTGGGATTTTGAGAAATATAACCTTTCCGAAAACCCGATTTTTTACCAAATAGTGGTATCCAGTTGCTTTAAATTTAATGTCCAATATTAATATGGATTAGTGTGTAGAAATACCTTCAATGGTCAGCGAAAAGGCGGTGTTTCTCCTGCCCCCGGACCTCCTGTATGATGCGTCTGACTATAACTTTCTCAGGGTCTGGCATCAGCTTGACGCGCTTCTTGATGTCGTTGAAGGACTCGAAAGGCTTCTCCCTCCTCTCCTCCAGGATCTCCAGCATGTGCTTCTTGCCTACGCCCGGAAGCAGCTCTATCTGATGCATCCTGAGCGTCAGGGGCTGGGCCTTGTTGAAGAAGTCGACAAAGCTCTTCTCGTTCTTCTTTACAACATCCTTGACCACGAATTCTAGCTCCGTCTTGGCAGTGCCAGTCAGCTTGTCCAGGGCGAGCTTGCCGGCGATGTGGTGTATCTTGTCCCTCTTGCCGTCGCCGATGTAGACCTCCTCGTAAGGCTGCAGGAAGATGTCCTTCTTGGGCACCAGCTCGAGCAGGGCGAAATGGTTCTTTCCAACTGCTTGAGCTATGGGTGTCTTCCTGTGCTGGGGGCGGTTGTCGAACGGGTAGCCGTTCGGCAAGAAATCAAGGACTACTGCGTATTCTTCCTTGCTTCTTTTTTCCATGTTCATCCCCCGATACCTACAATTTTTTTATTTCCTAGTATTTAAACCTATCGTTGGGTCTAAGAGAATTTCTTGACAACTTCGATGATCTTTTTCAGATTCTCGTTGTTGACTGTGATAGGATAATCCTGCAGAATGCCCTTGAGCTCTTCTACCGAGCCTGGCATGAGATCGACAATCTTGGTAATGTGGATCTCCTTGAGCCTGGGTACGTCCAGCTTTACAATCGACTCGAAAAGCTGTTTTGCCTCAGCTTCCTTGAGGCCCACGAATGCGTTTAGGTACTCCTCGAGCTTTCCGGCCCTGAAGTTGAGCTCCTTGTCCCTCTTCTTTATCTTGCCCAGGGTTCCCTTGAGCTCGGACAACATGACTGGATCCTGGTTCAGAATGGTCGGATTGCTCATTTCTTTCCCCCCTCCATCTTTTTGAGGTGCACCGGGTGGACTATGACCGTCTTGGTCTTCGAGTCCTCCTTGAATGTGACCTCATAGCATTTCCCCCTCGTGCCCGTCACCTTGGCCACCCTCCCGTGGAACCTCGGGTGGTAGAGACCCCTTTGGACTGCCGGCTCGGCCACGAGAGCCACGGAATCGCCTTCCTTGAACTGCTGGAAGTACCTTGAAAGGCTCACCTTTCCGCGGTTCCTTATGTTCTTCCCGAACTTGTAACGGGACTTGCGCCGAGAAGTGCCGATTCGTTTCATTGTCCCTCGGAGAAGTGCTCCCTAGTATTTAAAGTTTCCGAAGGCTCGTAACCGAAGACTCTCGAGAAAGAAGACACAGCCTCGGCCTCGTTTTCGGCCTTGATGAGCACGCGCCCATCGTCGAAAATGGTAAGGGTGGATCCCTGGTCCATGACTATTATCGACGAGTCGAAATCAATCATCTCATAAGCCTTTTTGAGCTGCTTCTTGAGCCTGTACAGGTCGAAATCCGCCCTTATCATGTACCTTTTTCCTCCGCAGAACCTCACCAGACCGGAGACATGCCTGCCCTCGAGTCGGTCGTAAACTCCTGTGCAGACCGGGCAGTGATGGCTCTTCTTCACCCTTATCTTGGTCAGGGTGTTGTCAGCCAGGTTGAAGTGCAGCAGGTTCTTCTCGACAGGCTGGCCTGTGATCAGCTTGAAGGCCTCGCTCGCCTGCAGCGTCCCGACAATGCTCACGATGGCGCTGTGCACTCCAACCTCACTGCAGGACTTGCCCTTCTTGGATTCGGAGAAGACGCACCTGAAACATATGTTGAAGGGCTGTATTACCCACACGAAGCCCTTGGTGGTAACAGCGCCGCCGTAGATCCATGGGATGTTGTTCTTCTTGGCGTACTCGTTGATCAGGAACCTGGTCTCCAGGTTGTCCGTGCAGTCCACGATCACGCTGCCCTTGACCAGCCTTGAGATGTTGGTGTAGTCGAGGTTCTCGAAGTGCGACTCGATGTCTATGTCGGAATTGATCTTGTTGAGGGCCACCATGGCAGAGTAAGCCTTCTGCTGGCCCACATCCTCCTCGTTGTAGAGAATCTGCCTGTGCAGGTTCTCCTCCTCGACGTAATCCCTATCGATCAGGATGAGCCTCCCGACACCTGCGCGCGCCAGGAGCTGCGCGACGACGCTGCCGAGCCCTCCTAGACCTACTATTGTGACCGTGGCGTTCTTGAGGCGTCTTACCCCTCCTTCGCCTACAGAATCAAGCTTGACGAGCCTGTCGTACCGTGATAAGTCCTCCATGGCGATCCCTCCTCACCGGTTGGGAATGGGCAGGGATTATTTAAATCTTGGGGAGATAAAATATTAATACCACGCACCACTTTTCATCCTCAATGGAGCTCATCCGCAAGAACGGGACGGTTTTTTTCTCCATCACAGCGCTGGGCATCAGTTCGTTGATCACCCAGCTCGTGCTGATGCGGGAGTTCGTCACGGTCTTCTCAGGCAACGAGCTCGCTTTCGGCGTGGTGCTTGCCAACTGGCTCCTGCTCACAGGAACCGGCAGCCTGCTTGGCAGGCAGGTCAGGAAGCCGCTCAGATTCCTCCTGTCATCACAGCTGGCAGTGGCTGTGCTGCCGGTCCTGACCCTCTTTGCGGTCCGCATGCTGCGCGGTGTGATATTCCCTGTTGGCGCTCTGCTCTCGCTGGAGCAGCTGTTCCTCACCAGCCTGGTCCTGCTCGCGCCATACTGCCTCATATCCGGGGCTCTGCTGGTGGTCGCCCCGATCCTTTTCAAGTCAGAACCCAAAGGCCGAGTGGGCTGGGTCTACCTAATAGACAGCATAGGCGACATCGTGGGCGGAATCCTCTTCTCATTCGTGCTCGTCTTCCTCTTCAACCCTTTCACCATCCTGTTCATAGCGTTCGCCATAAACATCGCAGCAGCGGTAGCGATCTCCATAAGGGAGCATATGCTCACCTACTCAGCCGTCGCGGCCCTGCTGGTCCTCGCGGCCGTCGCTGCAAACGTCATGGCAGACCCGCAGATGGACACCCTCTCAAAGCAGTACCCCGGGGACATCGTAGCTAACGCTGACTCCCCTTACGGCAGCATCGTCGTCGCCAACTACGGCGGTGAGCTCACCTTCTACGAGAGCGGCCAGCCCCTCTTCTCAAGCAACCGGGTCGCCGAAAACGAGGCCGTTGTCCACTACGCAGCAGTCCAGAGGCAGAACATGTCAAGCGTCCTTCTCATCTCAGGGGGCATAGCAGGAACACTGCACGAGCTTTCAAAATATCGTGTTCACGTGGATTACGTCGAACTGGACCCTTACCTGCTGCAGATCGCCGAAAGGTTCTCAAAATTGCCCGAAGGGGTGGACGTGCACAACGCGGACGGCAGGCAGTTCCTCAGGGGAAACGCGCGCTACGACCTGATAATAGTCGACCTTCCCCCTCCGACAACTGTGCAGCTGGCCAGGTTCTACTCCTCCGAGTTCTTCGCAGAGGCGGCGGGCAGGCTGAATCCGGGAGGAGTCCTCAGCTTCTCGCTCCCTGGAGCGGAGAACTACCTGGGAGAGGAGACCAGCAAGGCAGTATCGTCTGTGTACAACGCGCTGACAGAGCACTTCAGCCACATCATGATGGTGCCGGGCGAGAGTATCTACTTCGTCGCAAGCGAAGAGCCTCTGAACAGCTCGATAAGCGAGCTGCTCACGGAACGAGGCATCGGAACGGTCTACATCAACGACAACTACCTCAGAGGCATACTGACGCCTGACAGGGTGGAGGATTTGGAGAAAAGCATCGACCCGTCGGTCAGGCCCAACACCGACTTTCGCCCCATAGGCTATTTCTACCAGTTCCTCAGGTGGAAGAGCCAGTTCTCATCGACTTCAATCATCACCTTCATCTTGGTCGTCGGCCTGCTAGTCCTTTTCGCTGTGAGGCTCAAACCTGTACCCCTGGCCATATACACCACAGGTTTCGCAGGCGCGTCCCTCGAGTTCCTGATTATCATCGGCTTCCAGGTGCTCTACGGCTACGTCTACCAGATGGTGGGGGTGATAGTGACCTGCTTCATGCTTGGCCTGCTCATCGGCTCCTATCTGGCCAACACGCGGGGCTCGAAGGCTCCTAGGAGGGATATGATCACGATCGAGGCCTTGATGGCCGCCCTATCATTGGCAGTTCCCTTACTCCTCATAGGGATGAGGCAGGCGCCTGAGTGGCTGGCGCTGCTGGTCCTGCCTCTGACCACCGTGTTCTTGGCAACCCTCGTTGGGGCTGAGTTCCCCCTGGCTGCTCTCGCAAGCGATCAGGGCATCATGAAGACAGGAAGCTCCATTTACTCAGCGGACTTCCTGGGAGCGAGCGTTGGCGCTCTGGTGGTGGCAGGCTTCCTCTTCCCCCTCCTGGGCCTGGTATGGGTGGGCGTGATAATCGCGGGCCTCAACCTGCTGAGCCTTGGAATACTCACGCTTCCCACACGCCAGCGATGAGCGTGTCGCAGTCAGGGCATCGCGAGCCTTCCAGCCTGTTTTGCAGGACAAGGTATCCTTTACGCTCGACGACAAGAGAGCCGCAGCCCGGGCAGTAGGTGTTCTCTGCATCGCCAATCCCTGGGACGTTCCCTATATAGACATAGTGCAGCCCCTCCTCCATCGCCGCCTTTCTGGAGTCGGTCAGGAGCGACACAGGAGTGGAGGGCAGGTGGGTCAGCTTGTATTCCGGTTGGAACCTGCTGAGGTGCAGGGGGTAGTCCGGACCGATCTTCTTGACCATCCATCTGGCCATCTCCCTTACCATCTCCACATCGTCAGTGTAGGTCGGAACCATCAGCGTCGTCACCTCGAACCATACACCCTTATCGTCGAGCGTCCTGAGGGTGTCCAGGACAGGCGAGAGGCTGCCAGCCGTCAGCTTGGCATAGGTCGCGTCGTCGAAGGCCTTGAGGTCGACGTTGGCTGCGTCGAGGTAGTTGGATAGGTCCTCGAGGGCGTCATAGTTGATGTAGCCGTTCGTCACCCAGACGTTCCTGAGCCCTGCCTGCCTGGCAGCCTTTGATGAGTTGTACATGTATTCGTAGAACGCGATGGGCTCAGAATAAGTGTAGGCGATGGAAGCGCAGCCCTGCTGCTGCGCAGAGGACACCAGCCTGTCTGGTTTCAGGTCGAAGGTGTCGACCTCCTGCGGTGTGCGCTGCGAGATGGTCCAGTTCTGGCAGTTGAGGCAGCGGAAGTTGCATCCTGCTGTGGCCACCGAAAACACCTGCGACTGGGGCAGGAAGTGGAATAGCGGCTTCTTCTCGATTGGATCGACGTGCACCGAGCAGGGGTTGCCGTAGGCTGTGGTGTACAGCTTGCCATCCTTGTTCACCTTGACCCTGCACATGCTCCTGTCCTCAGGCTCGAGGACGCAGAGGTGGGGGCATACGAAGCACTGGGTACGCTTCGAGGCGAGCTGCGTGTAGTGCATGGCCTCGAGCGAGAACTGGTCGAGCGTTGCGGGAGCGTCGCCCCTGAAGATGGTGGTGTCGTTTGCCGGGGCTGACCTGAAGACGAAATAGCCTCCGACGCCGAGTGCTGCAATCGTCGCTGCTCCTCTGGCCAGGAATCTGCGCCTTGATATGGGAGTAGAAAGCCACTTCCTGACAGCCGTCTCAGGGCCCCGCCTCATCTCCCCCCCAATCATGAAGATGGTATTTATACTTTTCCCTTAACATCAATAAATTCGAAAACGTTTGAATCGCGGTCCACGGTCACGAACGCCTTGACCGTTGAGCCTTCAGTCACGTTGACCTCTCCGAACGCGACTCCGGAGAGGAGCCTTGTCTGCTCCAGGGTGAGCATGCTGACCTTTTCGCCTGGGACGACCTTCAGCACGGTCCCCTCAACGGAGAACTGCTGCCCGAAATCATCGGCTTTCAGGCTCGTGGGCAAAGGCGCGGGTTGGGCCACTGCCAGAATCGCAAACAGGCTCAGGAGCCCAGCAGTCCCTGCGAGGATAGAAACCATTAGGAGATGTCTTTCTTCCACGGATTAACGCGCAAGCTTTCAAGAAATATAAGTGTTGGGGCGAAGGTCCCGGAATTATTGCATCGCGTTGCTCACAACGTCCTCATTCCATCCGCCGTCGAGCAGGATGGTCTTGATCTCCTCGTGTGTGAGGCCTTTAGAGAGGCATAGCTTGATGTACTCCTTCAGCTCGTCGTTTTGCTCTATGGGCTCAGGCTCGTCCAGCACAGGCTCCTCCTCTGCCGGGGGCGCCTCTTCCTCCTCCGGAGCTTCCCTGTAGTAGAGAGCCCGTATCTTCTTTACCTTGTCTACTATATCGATGAACTCCTGGAAGTGCATCCTGGGTTTCATCGGGACCAGAAGGTTATAGTCCTTCTCAACCTCTAGAGTCATACTGAAGATTTTCAACCACCTCTTTCCTTGATTATCTCAGTTAGCATGTATTTTAATCTTTCTTTTTGACCTTCTCGAGTATGAACATGATCTTGTCCTTGTCCCAGCCGACAGAGAGAAGCGCTTTCGTGAGCTCTTCCTCGCTCTTGCCGTCTTTTAGGCCTTGGCGGAGGAACTCTGCAAGGCGGTCCAGGTCGTCGTGCGGCATGTGGACGTCATGCAATACCATGTTGACCTTGTTCTCTTCCCAACCGACGTCAAGTAAAGTCTTCCTGATTTCAGCCTGCGACTTGCCCTGGGCAAGCTTGGCTTCTGCGAAGTGTCTAATCTTGTCCAGGTCGTTGTGCGGGACATGAACCTTGTGCAGCACCATATCCACCTTCTCTTCATCCCACCCCACAGCCAGAAGCTGCCTCCTGACCTCATCCTTTGTGGAGCCCTGCGCAAGGGCGCCTTCTGCGTAATGCTCGATTGCTGTTATGTCGTCCTCGCTGACCTCCTCGACTTCCTTTTGCTCCTGGGCTTCCTTCTCCTCTCCGCCTTCCTTCTTAGGCTTGGTTTTGGGTTTGTACTTCTTTTCGTAGATGAAGACCCCGACTACCACGAGAAGAGCGATGAAGACGAAGGTCGGAATAATGATGAAAAGCGGGCTGGCCTTCTTCTCGGCTACAGGCTCGCCTGCAAAACTCAGCTGGACGGCCTCGATGACGTCGTTGGGGAGGTCCTCCCATTCATTCTCAGAGATTATCTCGGCGGCGGCCTCGGTGTAGCCGAGCGACATGATGAGCTCCATCCTCTGATCGAATGTGAGGCTCTCCCAGTGCTTCTGCGCTTCTGTTATGTTCTCGCCAGCACCGACGGTCGCATCTATGGTGATGGTTTCTTCTGTAGGAAGCCCCGCTGTTGCATTGGTCTGGTTGGTCTCGTTTGCGCCTGTAGTTACTGGCACTGCCACCGGCAGCTCGTCAGCTGTTATGGCGAAATAGCTGAGGCCTGGGCTGTCGGACCTGTAATAATAGTATGTGGTGTCCGAACCTGTGCGCTCGGTCGTGAGCGCTGTCCACTCTGCGTCCCACCTCCAGATGGTCACCTTGTCCCGGTCTATGTCGTTGTCGTTCATCCAGGACTTGGTGACGCGGAACTTGATCACGACGTCCTCAGTGTTTGTTGAGCTGATGACGGATGGGGTGAACTTCAAGTATTGGAAGATCCCATCCCCAGACGGCGTGGTCATGCCTGAGGGTTTTGAGGACAGCGCCTCCACAGTCAGCTGGGCGCTGCTGTGAGCGGTTATGGATTTGAGGTCAACCTGCGTCACGGCTATGGTGGTCTTGGAGATATACATCGATAGGACCTCACCAGCCTCAATGTTGGTCCAGATGGATGTCGACCTGGCTGTCGGGAGGATTTGTGTGGGGGGACTTGTGGAGGTGTCGTCATCGTTGTCATTGCTGCTTCCGCCGTCGTCATTCGAGGTCTGGTAAACCCGCCAGGTTATGTTCGTCGGGGCAGACATGATATTACCCACGTAATCAGAGCACAGGATGAACTTATAATAAGTGCCGAGCGCCAGCGTCCCGTAAGTATAGCTCTTGCTCGTGGCGGTCGTGTTGACAAGGTTGGTCGTCATGTTGTAATATGTGTCGTAGTAGTTGCCGAGCTTGCACCCGGAGGGCTCGCTCGTCGTGATTAGGATGCTTGGTGTGGTGTCAGTGGTGTCGTACTTGCCGCTGCTGGGAATCGTGTCTCCGCCTACGCTCGTTACTGTGACGATGGGTTCTGTCGTGTCGTTTATCGTGAAGAAGACGCTCGACTGGTTCGAGTTGTCGGAGAGGTCGGTGCAGTTGATGGTCAGGTTGAAATAATTGTTTTCGTATAGGTTGAAGGTTGATGTGAAACTTGTATCTGTACCCAATATGGTATAGTAGCCGTTTAGGAGGTAGCCGCATGTCGCGTTTTCGTTAACCGAGACACTTAAAGGTAGCTGGTAGCTTGAATTGTACGTTATCGCCAACGGCTGGTCTATTGTTATTGTTGGGGCCAAAGAGTCGTTTGTTGCCACAACCCCAGAGAAACCATCCACGTAGACAACGGTCCTTGTCGCCTGGGAGTCGTAGCAGTTGGTTCCGTTGAAGACGGTGCAGGCGAGCGTTATCTCCTCGCAAAAGGTGGTGTTGGTGCAGTAATAGAAACCTACATAGGCACTCGCGTTCCCTGGAAACACAACAATTGCGTCATAATTGCTTTTGTTGGTGAAATTGTCGAAATCAGGGAAGTAAATGGAGTAGACCGCCTCTTTTCCCAATCCGAGTATAGTACCGTTGACTCCTGAATTATTTATCTCAACGTTGAATTGGTTGTTTCCATCGGTCCAGGTTGCCTCAATACCGTTGATGTCCGTGATGTTGATCTCAATTCCGGCGGTCGTGTTCAGGAACAGGTTGAAGCTCTCGTTGACATACTGGTCCTGTGACGAGTTGAACTCGGTTCCGTTGGCATAGCTCATATGCGCATAGGTGATGTCAGCCACGGAGCTGTCGAGATTGTCCTCCCACAATGTGAGGTTGATAGGCAGGGTGTTGTAGAATATCTGGGAGGAAGTCCTCAAGTTGGCTGCGATGTCGACAGCCTTCACATAGATTGTGTGCTTTCCGATTGTGCTGAGGGTCAGCAAAACGCTTGAGTTGTAATAGGATGAGCCGCTCACGCCTGCGAAGGATGAGTAGGCAGCGGTGTCGACCTTGTAGTAGACAGTTGACAAATTATTTACGTCGGTCACATTCGCGGAGAAAGTCGTTGAGTTCGCGGCGAGCGGATTTGACTTGTTGGTATTGGCGACCGTTATCTGGACGGTGGGAGCGGTGTTGTCAATCGTGTAAGTGGTCGATGTGTGAGTAGCCGTGTTGCCCGCCTGGTCTACAACAGTCACGTTGACTGTGCCGTCGTTGTCGACCGCGCCGGTTCCTGTCCAAAGCGTCCCGCTCCACAAAAGGGAGTGTCCCTCAGCAGTCACTGAACTCAGGGTGATGTTGTCCTCGTCGCTCACGTTCACGGAATATGAGAGGACTGTCCCACTACGCATGACTGTCCCGTTGATGTTGGTCTGAGTGATTACGGGACTTGCATCGTCTATGGTGTATGTTGTCGTGTTGTCCCATGCGTAGTTTCCGACCTGATCATATACAATGACCTCGATATTCTTCACAGGTTGCTCAATCAAGGTCACATTGGCAATCCAGTAAGGACCTTGGTAGGTCATGGGTACTGTTGTCGCGATATCTCCGACATACACAGATACATTTTGTATGCCGTTTGCGTCGCTTGCGTTGACATCAAGGGTCACGATAGTTGCGTTTTGAGTGTAGTTGTCTGCGAGCGAAACCAAGCTTATCGTTGGCGGGGTTGAATCGATTAGGAGGGTCGAGTTGGATGCATAAAAGCTCGAGCTTGAGCTGTTGTCCCATGCCTGGCAGTTCCAAAGGTAGTAACCGTCGGAAAGCGCCTGGCTGAAGAGGTTCGCCGATCCGTTTGAGGGCGAGTCTGTAGAGTTTAGGATGCTCCAGCCTGAGCTGTTGGTGTGTAGGCTAACGTTAACGAGATTGTAGTCGTCATATGCGGTGCAGTTGAAAATCACGTTGCCTGAGGTTGTCTGCGTCCCGCTGGCCGGGCTTCCGAGGTCGGATACGACCGGTACGTGGTCTGGTGGGACAGGATCAGTATAGAACACGTGGCCAGCGGTGGCGGTATTTCCGTTCCCGTCGACACAGGAATACTCTAGGTAATATACGGAGCCATTGCTCACCGGGATGCTGGATGAGTGGTTGATGCCTGAGACGTATGGCATACTAGTGCCATTAACCGTACAGTTGGCCCACTCGCTGGTCGTGATGTTGAGGAAAGTCGACGTTGCTGCAAAGGATAAGTTGGACAGGTTGGTCGGGTTTATGATTGTTATGGTTGGCAGTACTGTATCCTTTTTGATGGTGTTGTTGGTCGCGTACCACACGGTCTGGGACGCGTTGTCCTCAGCAAGGCAGTTCCAGACAGTTACTCCTTCAGGTAGTGGTATAAATAGGAAGTCTGTTTGGATGTCGTTTTCAGGCGTTGTGTAATTGTACAGCTGCCAGCTGCCCGTCTTGTTAGTGTAAAGGCTCAGGTTGGTCAACAAATAGTCATCATAAGCTGTGCAGCTGAAGTTGACCCAGGTATAATTTGATGCGCTGTAGACAATACCATTAGGCGGGAAGTCCAGGGCCACAGTCGGATTGTTGTCTGGAACTGCAGCAATCGTCGCGTTGGTGTTGTTCACAGGTGTAGTGTTCTTGTTGCCGGAAAGATCGTAGCTCCAAACGCTTACAGTGTATGTGGTGTTTGGGGTGAGGGCTGTAAACTGGTAGAACGTGCTGGATGTGTTCGCGTTCTCGCTTGTTCCGTTGATGAAGACCTCGTAGAAAGCCCCGGTCTCTGGTTCGGTCCACTGCCATGTGATTGTAGTATCAGTCATGGACGAGACGTTGAGGTTGCTAACCTGGGAAGGAGGTGTCGTGTCGTATGTCAGGTTGATCGGCGTGTCGGATGTTAGGTTGAGCTGGCCGGCGTACTGACCGTCGACACTGATATTATATTTGAAGTAGTAATTGGTCTCGTTGAATAAGATGCCTGCTTCGATGTAACCGTTTGACGTGAGTCCTGTGAAATAATATGTTCCGCCGAGATAAATTGTGATGTTAACATTGTCGGCAAGCCCAGAGTCGTTGTAGACTGTGATTGGATAGTTACGAGTAAGATTGGTTTGATTATTGAATACGCCCCCAATATTGTCGTTAAGGATTGTGATGTTACCCGAAACTACAGCTTCTCCAGAATTCAAGATCTCTCCGATATCAAAAAATTGATCTATTGTTAGATTATTAGCTGTCGTCCTTGAACCTTGAGTCACTGATAATGTATTATTGATCACAGTCTCTGTGAATGTAATATTAACCCCTTTTTCAATCGTGACAGGATTGCTAAACAACGAGTTACGTACATCGATAATGCCGTAATTAATCACTGAAAAATATGTTGCTGTAACATTATCAATAAACATCGTACTAGGGAGAGAGATGTCACCGTCAGAGGTAACTCTCGATAACACTGAATTTGAGATATTAAGGGAGCTGTTCTCCTCGCAATAAGTCCGAATCTCACTGAAGGTAGAATCATTGATGTACATTTCGAATGGTGTATACGCTGATTGCGCAATCAGGTTTGTTGACTTATCCTCTTCCCAGGAATCGATACTGATTCCAGAATTATACTCTGAATATAGGCTAAATATACTGAATGATGAATTCAATATTGTGTAGGAGCCATAGGCCCCGACAGACCCAACTGTCAGCACGCTGTTGTTGATTATCAGAGTTGGGCTATCTCCAAAACCACCTAAACCGGTCACATAAAAACTTCCGTTCGAATCAGATATACTGAAGAATGAGCTATCATAGGAATCTGAAGAAATATAATAAGGATTTGTTTGTATTGTTGTATTGTATATGTAAAATGATGAATTGTGCCATAGGTAAATATTTGTGTAATTTGTGGGGCTCGCTATATCCAAATTATACCATTCCATTGAGGCATTATCCTCTAGAATGATCAACCAATTGTCATTGATAGTTAAATTTGTTCCATTTAATATGAGAACAGCATTTCCAGTGATATTTATATCACTTAAACTTTCAAGGCTCCCAGTGCAGGTATAACTGTTCGTACCATTGATTACCCATGTAGAAGAATTGTTAGGCACTGGGCACGGATTAACTAACGTCGTAAAGTTATATTCGGCACTCTCATTCGAGTTGCCTGAAGCATCAGTGGAGTTTACCACATAATAATATGTAGTTGACGCAGTAAGGCTGGTTAAGTTAATGATGTGAGAAGTCACGAGCCCACCAGAAGACATATTCATAGTGTAGTTCCCACTCTGAGTGCCGTATTTTACCAGGCTGTTTGAAGGCTCGTCAGTGTCCCAAGTAATCTCTGCATACGTAATATGTGCAGCATGCGCTGTGTTGTTTAGGAATGGGGGTGTGGAGTCGGCAGCAGCTTCTGTTGTATTGGTCAAGTATACTGGTGTTGTGTTCTTATTACCGAAGGAATCGAATGACCACACGCTGATCTCATAACTAGTGTTTGGAGTAAGACCTGTGAAATTGATATAAGTGGATGATGTGTTTATCTGGCTGAGTGTACCATTTAGGTGGGCTTCATACGTTGCTCCAGTTTCTGGCTGTGTCCATTGCCAGTAAATCCAAGTAAGGTTATAGCTTCCAACTGCAAGATTAGATAATAAACTTGGTGGTGTTGTATCGATGTTTAGCGTGTGGTTTGTGGTGTAGGTTGTGGTGTTGCTGTTGTTGTCTGTGGCTTGGCAGGTCCAGAGGTATTCTCCGTCGGTTGCGATTGTGTTTGGTAGGTTTGATGGGACTCCGTTGGAGGGGTTTGTGTCTGTGCTTATGAGTGTCCAGATTCCTGATGCGTTGCTGACCATGCTTACGTTGGTTAGGTTAAGGTCGTCGTTTGCTGTGCAGGTGAAGTTGAATGTTAGGTTGTATGTGTTTGCTATTATGGACATCCATGGGAACATGTTGGTTATTGTCGGTCCGTAATCTGGGTTGGGCGTGCTGTTGACCCAGAAGTGGTGGGTTTGGTTCTTGTAGTTTCCGTATGCGTCTGTACATTTTTCTAATAGCATGTATTCGTTGCCTGGTGTGACTGAGAGGTTGTGCAGGTGGCTGGTGCCTGAGGTTGTGTTGAATGTTGTTCCGTTGACTTTGCAGACGGCCCATTCGTTGGTGGTCAGGTTGATCCACGTCCAGTTTTGGGAGTTTGGGATGACGCTCTCATTGGCGGGGCTGTTGGTCGTGATGGTTGGTATTGTTGTTTCAATGGTTAGCGTGTGGTTTGTGGTGTAGGTTGTGGTGTTGCTGTTGTTGTCTGTGGCTTGGCAGGTCCAGAGGTATTCTCCGTCGGTTGCGATTGTGTTTGGTAGGTTTGATGGGACTCCGTTGGAGGGGTTTGTGTCTGTGCTTATGAGTGTCCAGATTCCTGATGCGTTGCTGACCATGCTTACGTTGGTTAGGTTAAGGTCGTCGTTTGCTGTGCAGGTGAAGTTGAATGTTAGGTTGTATGTGTTTGCTATTATGGACATCCATGGGAACATGTTGGTTATTGTCGGTCCGTAATCTGGGTTGGGCGTGCTGTTAATCCCGAATTCGTGGTTTATGAATTGGTAGTTTTCGTAAATGTCTGTGCAGTTTTCTATTAGTAGGTATTGGTTTCCTGCGCTCACGGTTAGGTTGTGCAGGTGTGATGTTCCTGCTGTCGTGTCGAATCCTGTTCCATTGATGCTGCAGTTGGCCCATTCGTTGGTGGTCAGGTTGATCCACGTCCACATTGCAGTATAAGATAAGTTGGTTTGGTTTGCGGGGCCGTTGACAGTTATGTTGGGGCCGGTGTTGTCAATTGTGATGTTCAGAGTGAGGTTGTTTGCGCTCGAGCCGGAGGAGTTGTATGCAGTGACATTGAGAAGATAGCTGCCATCACTCTCAGCAAGGGTCGGCCAAATAATGCTGTACTGTTCAAGCCCTATGGTGTTATTAGAGTTTGAGAACACTCCACTGGTTGTGAAATTGACACCGGTGATGTTGAGAAAGCTTGAGTTGGTTATATTCACAATTATTGTGTAACTTCCGAATATGACTGCATCCTCCTGTGGCTGCAGGATGCTTACCGTGAATCCCGCAGCAGATCCTATAAATATAATGAGTAAGAATGTGAAAATTAGTTCCTGTCGTACCTGACTATGTGAATCCATCCCCCACCCTCACTGTTACCAACAGTTGGGTAGAACAACACCGTCTGAGGTATATAAAACTTTCTATAAAAATAATAGGATTATCGTCTGTTTTCCCTGATGAATGATAGCACTTTTCTCTTCAGTTCAGAAAGCCTCTTTTTGCTCTTGGCTTCGATGTTTACCCTGATAAGCGGTTCCGTGTTGCTCTTTCGGACCCCGACCCACGCATCGCCGTACTCCAGCAAGACCCCGTCCAGGTGGGATACCTTCGCGCCCTTGGAGAAGGCCTTCTCGACCTTCAAGAGCATCCCGTCCTTGTCCGCCACTTCGAAGTTGGTCTCCTCAATCTTATGGTAGGCGCGCAGGTGCTTGAGAGTCCTGGACAGCTTTCCGCCTTTCTCGTTTAGGATGATGATCAGAAGTATGGCCGAGTACAGCGTGCTTTCAAAGTTGGAGAACTCCTTGTAGAAGATGTGGCCTGAGATCTCTCCACCCAACACGGCCTTTTGCTTCCGCATGACAGCCTTCACGTTGGTGTGGCCTACCGGGCTGACAAAGGCCTTCCCGCCTGCCTTCTCCACCGTCTCGCGGACTATCATGCTCGAGCCGATGTTGTAGACCACTGACGCGCCCTTATGCAGTTTGAGGTAGTGCTCTGAGAAAAGCGCGAGCAGTATGTCTGCCGGGACAATGATACCCTCCTCATCTACTAGGCCAATCCTGTCCGCGTCCCCGTCGTATGCGATTCCGAAGTCGGCCTTGTTTTCAACTACCGCCTTCTTGAGGGCCTTTAGGTTTTCGCTCTTGATTGGATTCGCCTCGTGGTTTGGGAAGGAGCCGTCAGGCTCGAAGAATAGCGGGACTACCTCGATATCCAGCTGTTCGTGGAGCTGCTGGAGCATGATCCCCTCGATGTGGCCCATCCCATTACCGGCGTCTACCACGACCTTGATCTTCCTAACCGGCTTGAAATCCGCAATCAGGCCCCGCACATACTCCAGATAGTCAGCCTTGAGGTCTGAATAGGATTTGAGCTTGCCCTTGGGATTTCCAGGCTTCGCTGCCGACGCAAGCTTCTCGATTTCCTTCAGCCCGCTGTCGCCAGCAACGCCGATCCCACCAGGCTTCATGACCTTGAACCCGTTGTACTCGCTCGGGTTGTGCGATGCTGTCACCATCACGAATCCGTCCCCTGCCAGGTGGGTGGAGGCGAAGTAGAGCAGCGGAGTCGATATGAGCCCAAGGTCGACGACTTCTGCGCCCTTGGTCATCATTCCCCTTGTGAGGGCCGCAAAGAGCTTTGGTGAGGACACTCTCATGTCCCTTCCGACGCACACCCGCTTGGCCTTCAGGAACTGCACGACAGCCTGCCCGATCCTCTCGGATATCTCTTCTGTCAGGTCTTTTTTGTAGACTCCCCGTATGTCGTATGCCTTGAATATGCCCATTCAGTAGACCCCTTTCCACCCTTTCTCTGTCACCCTCAAGGACTGCGGCGTGGTGATGTCGAACCACTGCCCTGAGAACGGGTAGCCTAACACCTGGTCCTCCTTGCAAAGCTTGGGGAAGACGTCGTTCTCAAGCCTCGAGAAGCCGTCCGGCACGTAGTCAATGACCTCAGGTTCCATTATGTAGAGGCCTGCGTTGATCAGGTTTGAGACCATCTGGGCCTTTGATGGTTTCTCTATGAAATCCAGGACGCGGTTGCCGTTCATGACCGCGATGCCGTACGTTGCGGGGTTGTCTACCGTCGTGAGAGCGATGGTTATGAGCGCCTTGTTTTCCTTGTGGTAGTTGAACATGTCCTTTATGTCGATGTCCTTAAGCTCGTCGCCGTTGCACATGATGAAGGTCTCGGTGAGGAAGGGCCTTGCCAGGCGCAGGGGCCCTGCTGTCCCGAGCGGGTGCTCCTCTTCGATGTAGTTGATGTTGACGCCGAACTTCTTCCCTGAACCGAAATACTCCTTGATGAGCTTTCCCTTGTAGCCGATGGAGAGTATGATGTTGGTGATGCCATTCTTCCTGAAGAGTTCTATGAGGTGCTCGAGTATCGGCTTCCCGTGGACGGGTATCATGACCTTCGGAACCTTTGTCACGCTCTTTGCCTCGTTGTTCCTCCCGCCCGCGAGGATCAGCGCTGTCTTGATCTTGCGGTCGCCCATAGAGTTCATTAGAAGCAGCTCTACCGCATGCGAGCGGTTCTTGATCTTGTAGCCGTCAATCGAGCTGTCGATCTTCTTGAGCAGGTCTGCGTCGATTGTCAGTGTGATTCGCTCTTTCATGAAGACACCCCCAGGTTTTTATGCTGCCAATGAACACACTCAAGTATAAAAATATTTCGGATTGTATGATGTTATGTGAGATTGTATTCATACCTATTATTATACCTTATCTGCTCGTAAGTCATGCGCGGTAGTGGTATGAACCCTTACCCTCACACTGCTGCCGAGTAGGCTTTCGTCGGTCGTCTTGATAATCACGGGCTTGTAATGCTTGTTCCTCCCTACCATCGAGCCGTCCTTGCCCAGTTCATCGATGATGACGTCTCCCTCCCATCCTTTCCATCTGCGGTTGTCCTCCTCCGAAATCTCGGAAAATATTCTGGTGAGTGCCGTGGACCTGGCCTTGACCACAGCCCCCTGGAGCTGCTCCATGCCGGCTGCCTCTGTTCCAGGCCTTGGCCAGAACCTGGAGATGTTCAGGACGCCCGGTCTGATCCTCCTGATGAGCTCCAGGGACTCCTCGAACTCCTCATCGGTCTCTGTCGGGAAGCCGCATATTATGTCAGTCGAGAGGGTCAGGTCAGGGACCCTTTCCCTGAGCCCCCTTACAGACGCCTCGAACTCCGAGCACGAGTAGCCCCTCCTCATGAGCCTGAGTATGCGGTCGTTCCCGCTCTGGACCGGCATGTGGACGAATGAAAACATCTTGGGATGGTTCAGGAAACCGGCAAGGCCATCGGCGTATCTGCCGAAGTGGTTTGGGTTGCCCATGCCAAGGCGGACCATGAACTCGCCCTCAACAGACAGGACTGCATCTAGCAGCTTGAGGATGTCACTGCCGATGTCGTGGCCGTAGCAACCGGAGTCCTGCGCGGTCAGCCACACCTCCCTGGCCCCGCCGGCGACTCCCGCCCTCACCTGCTGAACTATCTCCTCTACTGGACGGGAGGACAACCTGCCCCTCGCGCTCTTGACCTTGCAGTACGAGCACGGAGCGCCCAGGCAGCCCTGGGCTATGGGCACTATCTCCACCACGCTGTTCAGCCTCACCTTTTCCTCAGGCCTGCCTGAGGCGTCGCTGGAGTCCAGGAACCTGACCCTGCCACCTGAGAGGGTCTCCTGGACGGCCTCGTTTATCCTCCCTATCTGGAACGGGCCAACAAGCGAATAATCAGCGAGCCTACGATCCTCAGGCTCTGATTGGGGTATGCAGCCGGCGATTATCACCTTGCGGTCAAGGCTTTTAAGCTTCCTCCAAAACGCGCTCTCGGTGGGGCCCTTGACAGTGCATGAGTTGATAATCACTATGTCGGCGTCCTGCTGGTCTGCTGTCAGGGTGTGTCCGTGGGCTGAGAGTATCCCCATCATGGTCTCGGTGTCGGCCTGGTTGACAGCGCACCCCTGGGTGATGAACATCACGTTGGCCATTGTCCCTGGGAATGGCCCATCCTATTTATTCGTAATCTTTTTATAGTTGATTTGAGGACAACTATGCTATGATTGACAAATCCAACATGAAGAAGGTCCTTTCCGAATACCCGCTTCAGATAAGGAAGGGCATAGACCTGGCTGGCTCGAGGAGCATCACCAGGCCATTCGATTCAATAGTAGTCTGCGGAATGGGCGGAAGCGCCCTGCCGGGACTGGTCCTGCAGGGCTACCTGGCAGGGATCAGGGACTTTTCCAAGCCCATACAGGTCGTCAGGGAATACGTCCTGCCGCCCACCGTCACCAAAGACTCCCTCGTCTTCGTCATAAGCTATTCGGGCAACACCGAAGAGACCATCTCAGCCTACAGGGAAGCCATCAAGCTGGGCGCACAAGTCTTTGTCATAACCAGCGGGGGCAAGCTGGCAGAGCTATGCGGCATGAACGAGACCGAGCTGGTCCAGATACCGTCAGGGCTGCAGCCCAGGGCAGCGATTGGCTACATGCTGGCGCCTCTTCTCATGATCCTTTCCAATTCCAACGCAATACCGCAGCAGAGGGCTCAGCTTGAACGCCTCGCGCGGGCGCTGGAGCACGAGAAGTACAGCAAGATGGGGCAGGAGATCGCGCAGCGGCTCGTCGGGTTCGTCCCCCTGATCTATACCTCGGGCAGGTACGCCTGCGTAGGCTACAAGTGGAAGATCATGTTCAACGAGTGCAGCAAGGTGCACGCTTTTTGGAACGTCTTCTCAGAGCTAAACCACAACGAGATGGTTGGCTACACCAGCCTGAAGGCCAAGTACTACACCATCCTGATCGGCGACGAGGACGAGCACCCTAGGATCAAGAAGCGGTTCAACATCACCAAGCGCCTGATCAAGGAGAAGGGTGTCGATGTGCTCGAGCTGGGCATAAAGGGAGAGAGCTGGCTTATCAAGCTCTTCTCCGCCATCTACATAGGCGACTGGACCAGTTACCACTTGGCGCTCATATACGAGGTCGATCCCTCAGAGGTTCATATCGTCGAGGACCTCAAGAAAGAGCTCGCCGAATAGGACGAAAAATTTATATATGGGCGTTCTCCTTCTAAGAAACATCCATATGGGAGGATGGCAACCATGAAAAGCTTTATCTCACGATTGACCAAAGGCACGAAGGCCCCGAAGGCCAAGGCCGAAGGGGAGGAAGAATACGTTCAGCTTGATACGGAGGCTGCAGTCGAGTCCAGCAAGATTGTCGTCCGCCCGTTCACCATCGAGGACTTCTCAGACATAAAGGGCATCCTTGACGCTCTGCGCGAGGGGTACACCATTGCGTTGGTCAACATCAGGCCGCTGAAGGACAAGGATCTCATCGAGCTAAAGCGCGCGATCAACAAGCTCAAGAAAACCTGCGACGCCATCGACGGCGAGATCGCCGGATTCGGCGACGACGTCATCATTATCGTGCCGAGCTTCGCAGAGATCTACCGCACCAAGCAGACATCTGACGTCCAACAGGAGTAGGCGAAACGTTTTTATAATTCTCAACCGTTTCTAGGGACCATGCCAGAGAAGCAAGATACGCTCACGGATCCGGAGATGGAGACAGTCACCGGCGAGTTGTGCCCTTTCTGCTCGACCAACAACCTCACGCTGGTGCAGTCCAGGATAGAGGTGCCCTTCTTCGGGCCCTGCTACGTGTTCTCGATGGACTGCTCCAACTGCAAGTATCACAAGGCTGATGTCGAGTCCGAGGAGGTCCACCCCGCAAGCAAGTACACGATGGAGATAGGCAGCCAAGACGACCTCAAGGTGAGGGTGGTCAAGAGCGCACAGGCGACCGTCAAGATCCCGCGGATTGCGGAAGTGACCCCTGGGCCCGCCTCGAACGGCTATGTGACCAACGCCGAGGGCATCATCAACCGCATCAAGAAGGAGATAGAGTCGAAGCGCGACAGCGACGACGACCCCGAGGTCAAGAAGAAAGCGAAGAACCTCCTAAAAAAGCTCAACAAGGTACTGTGGGGCAGCGAGAAGATCAAGCTGATAATAGAGGACCCCACAGGCAACAGCGCGATCATTTCTGACAAGGCCGTGAAGGCCAAGCTCTAAGATGAAAATAGGAATAATCGGCGGCACTGGCGTGTACGACCCGGGAATACTGGAAGGCGCAAAGCAAGTCTCGGTGGACACCAAGTTCGGAAAGCCGTCCGACAAGGTGACTGTGGGGAGGCTTGGCGGCGTGGATGTCTGCATCATCCCCAGGCACGGGATAGGCCACCGCTTCAATCCGTCAAGCGTTAACTACCGCGCCAACATCTGGGCCTTAAAGGAGCTGGGATGCGAGGTGGTCATAGGGGTGTCTGCCGTGGGCTCGCTCAAGGAGGAGTACAGGCCCGGCGACCTGGTGTTCACCGACCAGTTCTTCGACCGCACCTACAAGAGGGAGACAACCTTCTACGACAAGGGCAGGGTCTGCCACGTCGGGGTCGCAGAGCCTTTCTGCCCTGAGGTCAGGAAGGTCCTTGCTGCAAAGGCCAAGGAGCTGGGGATACCCTTCCACGAGTCCGGGACCTGCGTGGTGATTGAAGGCCCGAGGTTCTCGACCAAGGCTGAGAGCAGGATTTACAGGTCCTGGGATGCGGACATCATCGGCATGACCCTTTGCCCGGAGGCGGCTCTCGCAAGGGAGGCGGAGATGTGCTACGCGAGCATAGCGCTCGTCACCGACTACGACGTGTGGAAGGACCATTTCGTTTCTTCTGACGAGGTCGTGAGGGTGATGAAAGGCAACCTTGAGAAGGTTCGGAAGCTCCTCCCCAAGGTTATACCGGCGGTTGATGAGAAGCGCTCGTGCGCCTGCGGCTCAGCTCTCAAGGGATCGTTCCTGTCGTGAGAAGTAAAGCTTCAGGTTCTCCTTGAATTCCTCTTCCTCAGGCGAAAGGCTCGAGTAGTCGTTTATTCGCATTCTTCCACCGGAGGTAACAAGGATAACATATGATATATATCTTTGGCACTGCCCAAACGTTTTGTATATATTCTGCAAAAGGCTTAAATATTACGGCACCCAAATGGTAATGGGGTGATTCCATGTACATACGGAAGCTTGTCAAGAGCGGGCTGTCCTCATTCGTAGTCGCGGTCCCGCAGGACTGGATCAAGAAGAACAATCTCAAGAAGGGGGACCTGGTCTACATGCAGGAGAAGACTCCAGACCAGCTCATCCTGTCGACCGAGTTCAAGGAAGACACTATAGAGAAGAAGGAGCTCGTCATAAACATCGACGGCAGGGCCCTCCTCACGCTCAAGTTCGAGATAATCTCCGCATACCTCAACAACTACTACCGCATCATCCTGAAGGGTAAGGAGCTCATGCGGCGGGCGGAGTACATCCGAGAGGTGACCCACAGCCTAATCGCACTCGAGATATTTGAGGAGACCTCTGACAAGATCGTGTTGAGGAACTTCCTGGACCTAAAGGACATATCCATCAAAGGTCTCATCCGGAGGATTGACAACATAACCCGGTCGATGATGCTCGACACCCTGCAATGCCTCAATGGCGAGGATCTCCACGAGGTGATATACGCCCGCGACAAGGAGGTCAACAGGCTCTGCTACCTCATCTTCAAGCTGCTCAAGGCATCCTTCATTGACATCAAGATAGCTAAGAGCCTGGACCTGTCCAACATCGAGATGCTGGCATACTGGGAGGCCAACATACACTGCGAAAAGATCGCCGATGAGACCAAGCGCATATCCAGGCTCATCCACCAGTCGAAGCGCTTCGACAAGAGGCAGCTCAAGGTCCTAATAAGCGATGTCATCAAGCAGTACAACGACTGCATGACTGCTTTTTACAAGAGGGACAAGGACTTATCGGACCAGGTGGCGCTTCGAAGGCAGGACCTGTCCAGGGCGTGCGACGCCTTCTCCGAGAAGAACAAGGGAGTTGCCGCGTCAGAGATCGCTGGCAAGCTCAAGGGCATCCTGTCAAGGAGCAGTGACGTGTCGAGGCTTACCCGTTACATCTTTTAGTCCGACATGTCGAGGTAATCCTGAGCAGTGCTCTGCCTGGTGAAGGTCCCCTGCTTGCCGCAGTAAGGGCAGCGCTCAGGCGCGGTCTCCTTGTTGGCGGAGTACGAGCAGTTGCTGCACTTGAAGACTGGCATGCAAATAAAAGTGTTTGGGGTGTTTATTATATCTTGCGGCTCATAAGAAAGTCTTCAGCTCCCTCGCGAGCTCGTCTGCCAGCTCCTTTTCATCCCTCCTGCCGTTGTACAGTTCCTTGTTGACAAGCTTTGCGAGCTTGGGCAAATGCTTCTCGTCACGGCCGTACAACTCCCTGTACCTGTACACGTATTGGGACAGGATGGTGTAGTGAGTTTCGCCTTCGTAGAAGAGGCTTGCGAACTCGTCGCGTGGCTTGTCGTCGAACTTGAGAGGGTGAGCCTCCTTGTGCTCCTCTGGCCGGGCAGGCTTCGTCCTCCTGATGAGTCTGCCTATCAGGCTTTTTGATAGGAAAGCGCCCATGATCAGGGTGGCGGCGCCGAGTATGATATAATCAAGGAAGAAGCCGATTATGGCCAGCCCGATGGTGAACAGGCCGTAGTAGCCGACCATCTTGAGCTTCTTTCTAAAGAAGTAGAGAGTGAACGCTATGAGCAGGTTGAGCGAGAGCCAGAATCCCAAGTCGACGTAGACGGGCGATGCCTCAGCCAGGCTGGCGGCATCGTCGACTAGCTGCACGTACTCCTCATAGGTGTAGTTGGTCCCGTTGATTACAATGTACTGCTCGCTTCCTTCCCCGCGGCGGCTCCTGGTCAGGAAGTGGAACTCGCTTCTCAGCACGAGGATAAGCCTCTGCAAAAAGACCCTTGCATCCTCAATAAATGTGCTGTCCCTCCCCTCCTCTTCTTCGGTCAGGCGGAGCCAGACATCATTGTACATGACGTCGGCTACCAGCCATCTGCCCTTCCGGCGCTCTAGCAGCAGCGTGAGTGTCAACGGGTCTGATATGTCGATGGCGTTGCGGTAGGTCGTGAGCGCCCTGTACCTGGCGGTGACAATCGCGGAGGTATCATTCGCCAGCTCACTGCTGATCTCGAGGTTGAGGAAGCGGTCCTCGATAGCACCAGGTGCGCGTGTCGATATGTTATAGAGGATTTGGAGTTGCTCGCCGTAGATGTAGTTATCCAGGGTTTGGTAGAGCTCTGGAGTCACGACATCAGGCAGCTGGTCGAGCTTGCGGTTCTCGAAGATGCTGAAGTACCTGTACGTCGCTAGGTCGAGGTCAAGTCTGCACTGCTCGTCGCACTGGGCAGACACTACTGGGACGAGAAGCAGCAACAGCAGTATCACACCTCTTTTCATAAGGTTACATGTGCCTTGGGTGGTATAAATGCTTTGCCTCGCAAGCTTTATAAATAGTCAGTTTCTGCTGGTTTGGGGTGGTGTCTGTGAAGCGATTTCCTAAACACTTGGTATCAAAAGCTGAGCAGGAGGCTGGGTCAGGGAAGCTGACCTTGGATTTCAGATGAAAAAAGCATTAATGACCGGAATGATGTGTGCCTTCCTCGGCTGCGTGCATGCGCCGATGTTGACTGTTCTACCTGAACAGAAAAATGTACTTGCCATCGAAGATCCCGCACCGGTTGTCAGGCAGCTGTACGCTGTGCCGCTCTACCCCGGAAGGGAGACCACCATCACCATCTTGGCAAGCGACACCGGCTATAACGCAGGCATCGAAAAACTAATCCTTTACGAGAACAAGCACATCGCCTGGGAGTCAGACGGACCTTTCGGCAGTTCTGTCTTCAACCAGGTGAAGGTCGTTCCTGGAATCGTCGGCCCGGTGAACTACTACGTCGAAGCAATTGACAGGGGAGGCAATGAGGTGCTCTCAGATAAGCTCACCATCAACTTCTCAGGCGCGGACCTCGATGAGCCGCCGCGGATTAGCAATTTCGAATTCCTAAGGCCCGGCGTCCTTTGGATAAAGGTTATTGACAGGGGAGAATTCGCTGGCTTGGAGATGATAGTCATATCCGAAAATGACCGCATCATCAAAGAGATCAAGCCTGAAGGTAGTTCCTATGCTGACATGATACTTATCGGCAAGCCGTCTGGCAAGACTGTGTACAAGCTGCAGGTATTCGACACCGCAGGGCATGAGACGCAGGAGACCCTTGTTTGGGAATAGCTGGCTCATTTGTCTAGTCTGGTGCTGTACCACTCGACGAAACGCCCGGTCGCTGAATCCTTCCTCTGGTCGTCACGCCAAGCTATGTAATCCTCTTCACCCATCTCCCCTAGAGTCTTTTCATGTCCTTCTGGGATGAAGATCAGTCCAAGGGAGGACCAGAGGTACTTGTGGTCTTGTCCCCTTATTCTGGGTGAAATCCTTCCTGGGATGTGTGCGGTGAAGGTAAGCGGTTCCTGAAGGCTTTGGTCCATGTAGGCCATGCACTCCCTGAACTCGCACCGCGGGTCCTTTCCTTCCATCAACTTGAGTATGCCTTCCAGCTTAATAGTGTCTAGCGCAAAGTTTACGAACGCTCTGGGGAATCCGTTGAGCGCGTGGATGAAGAAGCCGGCATCGAGCGCAACCGTCGGGCTGCCCATTATCCTGTATGCGAAACCAACCTTGTCTTTTGCGATGGCCTCGACGCTGTCAGACCTGGCCTCAGGTATGTTCATAGGCACGGGAAGCACGTCGACATCGTAGTCCTTCAGGCGTGCGACAAGTGAGGCTATCTTTCGCCTGTTGGTGGTTGCGAAGTAGAGCTTCATACCATTTTTGTTAAGAAGGTTATTGAAAAAGGTTACGCCGCGGCCCGGATTTGAACCGGGAAATCCCGAAGGAAACCGGCTCTCAAGGCCGGCGCAGTACCAGATTGTGCCACCGCGGCAGATGGTCCCTAACAAAACTTGACCACCATAAATAACTATCGGAGCATTTAATCGTTTCGCAATCCTTATAAGACTGTTTTGTGCGCAAAATTTAAAAAAATACCGGAAAAAACAGAAAAGTTTATATACCATGAACGTCTACTCTTTAAAAATATACTGATTTCATCGGGGGATGATTCATAGTAATATATCAATAGTGACTAGCCGTTCCCCTCAGCAAAGGTGAAAGACAATGGCTAATTACGTAAAAAAGTGTCCTGAATGCGGCGGAATCAACCTCTTCTGGAACAAGGAGAAGGGAGAGGTCATCTGCAAAGACTGCGGTCTGGTCGTCGAGGAGAAGATGATCGACTTCACGCAGGAATGGCGTGAGTTCGACAGCTCTGACGGCGAGGTCAAACGCAGGGTTGGAGCCCCTATGACCTACACGCAGTACGACCAAGGCCTCGGGACCGAGGTCGGGAGAAAATCCGATCTCTACCAGCTTGGGAACAAGAGCAGGAACAAGTTTTTCCGTCTGCGCAAGTGGCAGTACCGCATCTCAACTGCTATAGAGCGGAATCTCAAGCTCGCGCTAGCAGAGCTGAAAAGGGTATCATCTTACCTCAAGCTGCCAAAATCCGTCGAGGAGGAAGCAGCCAAGATATACACCCTGGCGGTCCAGCGGGGCCTGGTTAGGGGCAGGTCGATGGAATCTGTCGTCGCAGGCGCACTATACGCTGCTTGCAGGCGCCACGACGTCCCCCGCACACTTGACGAGCTTTCCGAGGCCTCCTCAATCGAGAAGAAGGAGATCGGACGCACGTACCGCTTCATCACTAGGGAGCTTGGGATCACCATCCTGCCCAGCAACCCGGCAGACTACATCGCTCGCTTCGCATCAGCCCTGAAGCTCTCGCCTGAGACCCAGTCCAGGGCCATCGAGATCCTCGAGCAGGCCCAAAAAGCTGAGCTCACCTCAGGGAGGGGCCCGACAGGCATTGCTGCCGCAGGCCTCTACGTGTCAGCGCTTATTAACGGAGAGAAGCGCACTCAGCGCGAGGTCGCCGATGTAGCGGGAGTGACTGAGGTCACAATCAGGAACAGGTACAAGGAACTCCTGGACAAACTGGACCTCGAGCGCGAGATTAAGAAGACTAAGAAGAAGCGAAAAGAATAAACTTTTATATCTCCTTCTTTTTACGCATCACATGGCTAGAGGAAAAACCCTTACCCAGTTCGTGATATTTCTTTTCATTCTCATCCTATTCTTTGCCTCGGGCATAGCAACCCTCTACACTGACTACTACTGGTTTTCCAACCTGGGTTTCTCCTCAGTTTTCCTGACCATACTCTGGGCCAAGCTCAGCCTGTTCATAGTGGGGGCTTTCGTGTTCCTGGCGATTGCTTTCCTCAACCTGTGGTTTGCACATTCTGTTAAGGGATCTGCCAAGAAGACGTCCATAAAGTACCTTGTAACCGTTGCTTTCGCGCTCATCGCCGGCTCATACCTTTCAGGCAAGTGGGCCACCATCCTGACTTTCATCAACAGGGTAGACTTCCTGATTACCGACCCGATTTTCGCAAACGACGTGGGATTCTACGTCTTCTCCCTTCCTTTCATCCAGACCTTGTGGAGCTTCGCGCTGATCGTGCTAATCGGCACCTTCATCCTGATTGCCATCACCTACCTGCAGAAGTTCGGCAGCTTATTCATCCAGGGACCCAGGTTTTCATCCTGGGCTCAGTCCAACCAGCAGTTCCCAGGACAGGGCATGAGCTTTTCCAAGGGATGGAAAAAAGTTTCCGGCTCTGTAAAGGTGCACCTGGGTGCTTTCCTGACCGCCCTGTTCGTGCTCATAGCGATCAAGCACTGGATCGACCGCTACTTCATACTGCTGTCATCCACAGGAGCGGTTTTCGGTGCGGGCTACACTGATACTCACATCAACCTGCCTGTGCTCCTGTTTATGGCCGTGGTCGCGCTGGTCGTCGGAATCATCGTGCTCCTGTGGGTGCTGGGCTCCAAGGCAGTAAGAGCCAGGAAGGTGCTCATTTATGCTGTAGGGACCTACCTGGTCCTCGCCATAGTCGGATTGGGGGTCGTGCCAAGCTTCGTCCAGCATTTTGTGGTCTCACCCAACGAGATCACGCTCGAGACCCCATATATCGAGAACAACATCAAATTCACAAGGGAAGCTTACGGCCTGACCGACGTCGCCGCCTACGACTTCCCAGCCGACGGAAACATTACAAGACAGGTAATTGAAAACAACCCCGAGACCATAAACAACCTCAGGCTTCAGGACTGGAAACCGCTGATGCAGACGTACAAGCAGCTGCAGGAGATAAGACTGTACTACGATTTTAAGGATGTTGACATCGACCGCTACATGATCAACGGCGATTACAGGCAGGTAATGCTCTCACCCCGCGAGATGGCCCAGGGCCAGCTGGCAACCGAGGCCAAGACGTGGCTCAACCAGCACCTGGTCTACACGCACGGCTACGGAGTCGTGGTGAGCCCGGTCAACCTCGTCGACGACCAGGGCCTTCCAGTGTTCTTCGTAAAGGACATACCGCCTAAGAACCTAGTAGGCGATCCGGTACTTGACATAACAAGGCCTGAAATCTACTATGGGGAGAGCTCGGACACCAACTTCGTGCTCGTAAACACCCTGACCAAGGAGTTCGACTACCCCAAGGGGGATTCGAACGTGTACACTGAGTACAACGGAAGGGGAGGGGTTCAGATTGACAGCTTCCTCAAGCGGCTGATGTTTGCCATCAGGTTCTCGGACCTTAAGGTTCTCGTATCAGGGCAGATCACCCCGCAGAGCAGGATAATGTATTATAGAAACGTCCAGTCGAGGATTGCGAAATTAATGCCATTCCTCCTACTGGATGACGACCCTTACATGGTGATAGATGAGGGCCGCCTGGTCTGGGTCCAGGACGCCTACACCATAAGCGACCGCTACCCGTACTCGAAGCCTTTGGGAGGGGTGAACTACATCAGGAACTCTGTCAAGGTGGTCGTAGACGCGTTCGACGGGGACGTGACTTTCTATGTTACAGACTTCTCAGACCCCCTTATCAGGACCTATTCCCGGATATTCCCAGGCGCCTTCAAACCGCTTTCGGACATGAAGGAGTCTCTTCACGCCCACTTGCGGTACCCTGAGCTGCTGTTCAGAGCGCAGTCTGAGATATATGGAGTATATCACATGTCAGACCCGACCGTTTTCTACAACAAAGAGGACGAATGGAACCTCCCGTTCCAGGTTTACAGCACCAACTCCAAAGTCAGGCTTGACCCCTACTACATGATCATGAAGCTGCCCGGCTACGACGATGCTGAGTTCCTAATGCTAATCCCGTTCACCCCCAGGGGGAAGGACAACATGATTGCCTGGATGGCCGCGCGCTCTGACGGCGAGAACTATGGAGACATCGTGCTATACAAGTTCCCCAAAGACAAGCTCATCTACGGGCCTATGCAGATAGAGGCAAGGGTGGACCAGGACTCTGAGATATCCCAGCAGCTGACCCTTTGGAGCCAGAAGGGTTCGAGCGTCCTCAGAGGCAACCTGCTTGTGGTACCCATCAGTGATGCGCTGCTCTACATCGAGCCGCTATACATCATAGCCGAGAGGAGCGAGCTTCCTGAGCTCAAGAGGATCATAGTCTCTTTCGGAAATGAAGTGGCCATGGAAGAAACGCTCGACGCCGCTCTGACCAAGCTGTTCGGCACCCCTACATACACTGAGCAGCATCCGTCAGTGGGCAATAATTCTATAGCTGCTGCCCAGCAGTACTATGAGGGCATGCAGTCGGCACTGGCTGAGGGTAACTGGACCAGTTACGGCGAGTACTACACGCTCTTGGGAGAGGTATTAGCATCTCTCAATCCATGACGTCCCAGCTTGACATCCTTTCTTGGTCGTACGCGACATCGCCGGCCCTGAACTGCTGCTCGCCAAACGAGCGCCGCTGCGGCCGGGCTCCGTCGCCCCTGCGTCCGCCTGAACGGCGCCTCTCAACTCGGGCATCGAATCTGAGCCGCCTGAACCTCTCATTAGGAAGCTTGGTGATGTTTACCGGGAACCTCCTCTGGATGTCGGAGAAAGCGTCGTAGTCCTTCTCTGAGAGGAGCGTGATGGCCTTGCCGTGCTCCCCTGCCCTTGCTGTCCTTCCGATGCGGTGGACGTACTCCTGCGGGTCCTGTGCCAGGTCGTAGTTGTAGATGTGGGAGACGAACTTGATGTCAAGCCCCCTCGCTGCCACGGCCGATGCGACCAGGAACGAGCTGGCCGACTTGTTGAAGTCGTCGATCACCTTCTGCCTCCTGTTCTGTGAGAGTTTGCCGTGTATCATCTCTGCCCTTATGCCCTGCGCCCGGAGGTTCTTGGCCACGATTTCGACAGTGGTCCTTGAGGAGCAGAATATGATGGCCTTCTTGACCCTCTCCTTCCTGAGCAGGTGCACCAGGAGGGAAAACTTCTCGTGCGACTTTATGTCGTAGTAGTACTGCTTGAGGAAATCCTCCTCAACATGGGTTTCGGCTTTGACTGTGACAGGGTCGTGCATGTGCTTCTTCTTGATGTGCTCGATCTCATCGGACAACGTGGCGCCGAATAGCAGGATCTGCTTTTGCTTTGGGGTGTGGCCTAGGATGCGTTCGATGTCCTCGATGAATCCCATCTCGACCAGCTTGTCAGCCTCGTCAAGAACGAAGGTCCTGATTTTTGACAGGTCGAGCGTGCGCCTCTCGAGGTGGTCCAGCAGCCTTCCGGGCGTGCCGACAATCACCTCAGAGTGGGCTATGCGCTCAATCTGCGGGTCTATAGCGACCCCGCCGTAAACAGTCGCTATCGAGACCCGCATGTTCTTTCCGAACTTGCGCATCTCCCTTGCGATCTGTACGACCAGCTCCCTGGTCGGAGCTATGATCAAGGTCTGCACCCCTGCTTTTGGCGAGATCATTTCCAGGATGGGCACGCCGAACGCGGCTGTCTTGCCGGATCCGGTCTTGGACATGCCGATGACGTCCTTGCCCTGCTTGACCATCTGGATGGTCTTCTGCTGTATCTGTGTGGGTTTTGTGATGCCCATGTCTTTGAGGGCGTCAACTATATCCTGTCTTACTTCAAGTTCTTTAAATGACATATTTTACTATCTCCTTGGAATTCTTATTTGTTGGTAAAACCCAGCGGAAATGGTCTCCTGATGGGTGAAACAGAATGAGCATAATTGTTTTTCAAACCCTTCTGTTTCTGCCTTCCAACATCTCTTCCAACAAAGGAGGGGAGGCACCGAGCCTTTATAAAGCTTTCGTTGAATTAGGGGGACCGGAAGCTTTTAATAAAGCGGGGTGGTATCTGAATTCGATGGAACTAAGGATTTACCCAACTGACACTGGATTCAAGTGCGACTACCGCGCCCACAGCTGGTCTAAAGTGGAGCTCAAGCCAGTCACTGGAGGCTATGAGATATTCTATGTCGCCTACGATCCACAAACGACCGGCAGGCACGGGCCGGTATCCAACCTGGAAGGGACTGTTCTTGACACTGACAGGAGGTTTGCGCTCTCCCAGGCATTGGAGGTAATCAAGAAGAACCTGGAAGGTATTTTCGCAAGCGATGTCAACTTCGAAATAGTACCTGGAGGGAATTAGGATGGGACTTGCAAGGAAGCTGGAGATGGTGATGGAGCTGCCCGACTCTGTGAGTGAGAGCACCAAGAAGCAGGCCATCACTGAGATCATAGACCATGAGATAGGCTTGAAGACCTGGACCTACCAAAGCCCGATATGGGACAGGGCCTTTAGAGGCGAGGAGACACTGATGTCTGTCTTTGGGAGGATTGGAGCCCGGATTTTAAAGACTCCTGGGTGGTCCTACGCGGTCGGGGGCAACTTCGATGTCGAAGCGAGCCTGGGGATAATCGACAGAGCGGTTTCACAGTACTACCTAAGATGATGGTCAGCATCAAGTCGTCTTTCGAGCCACTCTCCAAGCAGATTAGGGATGTGGTGCTCGCAAGCATCGAAGGGGTCGATCTCTACTTCTTGAACCATTTTGCAAATGAGAACTGCGTTTTGCTGCAGACCCTGTACGGCCTGGGCGTGATCGATGACGAGTCGATTGACAAGGCACTGGAAAAGCCGGTTATCGATGTGGCAAAGGTTAGTTACAAGCTCGTAGCGTCTGGCAAGGAGTACATAGACCACGTCTACAGGCCTGAGATTCTTGCCTATGCGCTCTCGCGAAATGATGTCTTCTCTGATAAGCAGAAGAGGGAGCTTCCCATAGATGATGAGAATAGCCTTGAGGATTTCATCAGAAAGCATTTGGGTAAGGACCTCTTCGCTACACTTAGGTTCGAGCTGTTGAACCCAAGACCGCTGACAATGTTCGATGAGGATTCACCATAGTCTGCGCAAGTGACTAAGTTTATAAATAACATATTTCTCCTGGCATGCATGAGAGCGCTTTTCGCAGCATCGCATCCTGGCGGCATGAATGCCATCCTCCCTGTCTACAAGAGGCTCGAGGCAGACAAGGAGCTCTTAGCCTATACCCACACTTCAGGCATAGCGGAAAATGCCGGCATCACCCACGTGGTGCCCAAGGATGTGGGCGTCGACTACGTCAAGAGGATGCTTGACATCTTTTCCCCTGACATCATCGTGACAGGCAGGGCGGACAGGCCGAACGGTGACGTCCTTGAGCATTCCCTAATCCTCGCTTCCGAAGGGATTCCGACTGTCACGGTGTCTGATTTCTGGACCAACAACAAGGCCTGCTTCATCTTCGACGACTTCTCAGCACTGCCGACAGTGATAACCGCAATCGACAACCTACACAAGGAGATCATGACTGGTGAAGGCATCCCTCCTGGATTGGTGGAGGTCACGGGCAACCCTTATTTTGACAGTCTCGAACAACTAGTCACGGGGTTCACCCAGATTAGGAGGGACTACATACGCTCAAGGTACGGAGGCGATTTCCTGGCATTCTATGCCGGCGACCGATTCAAGCGGGAGAGGGAAAGCGTCGGATTTTGGGATTTAGACAATGTGAGGCTGATTGAGAGGAAACTCTCCCCGGACCAGAGGCTCGTGGTGAGCCTGCATCCCCGCATGCCAGCGGAGGAGCGTGACGAGATAAGGTCTTACGTTTCGTCTTCGAAGTACGCCTCGCTTGAGGAGGAGATACCTTCAAGGGAGCTGGCTTTGGCATCCGATGTCGTGTTCACCGCTGTGTCGACGGTCGGGGTCGAGGCCTTGATGATGGGCAGGCCTGCCGTAAGCCTCCAGCCTGGACTCATGGGCCGAGATTACATCTCGTTCGTCACAGGCCCGGACATAATGCATGTCGGTTACACGAAGGTAGCCTGCGAGTGCCTGATCAATCACGCCCTGAGAGATGATGACTTCAGGAATGGAATAGTCCGGATCGCGATGGATTTCAGGCTCCAGCCAGATGCAACTGGGCGCGTAATCGACCTGATAGGCAGTCTCTCCTAGGACTGCTCCTCTAATGCATCGGCAATCCTGTACATGCACTCCCTCACATCCTCCTTTGATGTCGCTAGGACCTCTTCGATCTTCGCGTGCTTGCTCACGTACCTGAATATGTGGTTCATAGCGTCGACCATGAGCTTCTCAGGGTAGTTGGAGTGCACCCTGTCGCCGTCGCTCAGCTTCAATATCCTGTGGTCGTTCCTGTTGCCCTTCGAGAAACCCCTTGAGAAGATGTCCTCCTTTGAGCCCTTTATAGGTATGTACTCCTTGTCCAAGACATCCTCTACCTCCAGCTCTTCACCCAGGGGGACAGCCCAGTCCTTCCTCATCTGGGGCAGTGACACATAGGTCATGGTGTGCAGCCTCAGGTCGCCGGGCTCCCACCCTCCGATGTGGCATACGTCCATCTCATGGTCTAGGCAGGTGAACCTTATCAGCTTCCTGCCCTGCTGCCTGACGTAGGTGTCTATCGTATCGTAGACGTTGTGGATCTGCCTGTAAAAGTCAGAGGACTTGGCGCCTGGCTCTTTTGTTATGATAATATCTATGTCATGCTCCAGATTCCTGCTGCCAATTGTTCCGAAGGTTTGGATGGCGCCGCAGTGGTCCAGTTCAGGGCGAATCAGGTCCTCGATGTCTTGCCAGGTGTAGGGTATTTCCACTGTCATCACCTACTCCCACTTGATCGAGTCCAGCAGGTATACCATCGCTGAACGGAAGTCTTTAAGGCTGCCTGCATCGTATGCTTTCTGGACCTTCCAAAAGCAGGGGAGGTAATACTCAAAGCGTGCGGCGTCGCTGCTGTAATACTTTTTCATCTCCATCGCCGCGTTATATAATCTCTCGATTTCTCCTCTTTCAATCAGTGGCTTGCCGGAGTGGTCAGTCTTAACCAGGTCCTGCAGCTGGTGCTTGTTGAGCCCTCCTGTTTCGTTTTTACCCATCAAAATCACCTCTTTTCTTACTATATAGTGGTAATTTTGAAACCTATTAATTATTGCAACCTTAAATAAGGTTGCAAATCAAAAAGTTTTTATAACTGAAGCACAATACAAGTCATATGGACCTCAAAGAGCTGGGCCTCACGGCAAACGAAGCGAAAGCGTATGAAGCCCTGCTGAACCTAGGAAAGAGCTCAGCTGCTGATGTGAGCAAGGAGTCGGGAGTGCCCTACGGTAGGATTTACCCGGTGCTGGATTCACTGCAGATGAAGGGGCTCGTAAAGATCATCCCTGAGAAGACCAAGATGTTCATGCCCTCAGACCCTGAAAGCCTTAGTGCTGTTATCAAGAGAAGAAAAGAAGAACTCGACCTGATTGAGCAGAAAGTACGGGACTTCAAGGCTATCTATGAGGAGCATGAAAAAGAGGCTGTTCAGATATCGAGAGGCAAGAAGAACTTTTATAAAGTCATCCGGGAGATGAGGAAACCCCAGAAATATGAGATCTCGCTCAAGTACACCTTCGACACCCACCCTGAGTTCAGGCGCAGCGTGCAAGATACC
Organism: uncultured Methanosarcinales archaeon; assembly: GCA_964587045.1. Classification (GTDB taxonomy): domain Archaea; phylum Nanobdellota; class Nanobdellia; order Woesearchaeales; family CAZPJY01; genus CAZPJY01. The sequence continues at coordinate 2,422 of CAZPJY010000007.1, read as the reverse complement.
CTCAACCGAAACCTTTCCTACAAGCTATTGGGTCGCGTTGATAGGGAGACGAAAGAGGGCGTTGAAACTTGGAAAGGAATCGTAGGCAAAATAGCGCCAATCCAAAATGAAGGTGTCGCGCTTTCCGTAATCGATGATGAGGAGCTAATGGTCACACTCATCAAATCGAATGAGATCCTGCTCTTCACAGACAGACCCTTCATCAAACTCATGCGACAGCTCCTGGAGTTTTGGTACGAGCATCATGGATAGGTTCAAGAAAATGGCTTGTATCTTCCGCGTGGGTTCCAGCAGACGAAACCGTCACACCCAGCGTTATCCACGGCTTGTATCTGCGCTTCAATCTGCTCTGTGCTGTATGAAAAGGCCTGAAGCATCGGGATGAGTTGGGTGGTACCAGGAATCTTCTTTTTGGCGTTGAGGCACCCGAGTCTGACTATATCATAAGGGTTGTCTGAAGGATCAGAAAAGCCAAACGAGCCCTTCCAGAAGTGCGAAGGGTAAAGCATGGGGTATATGGCATCCACGTACGGGCAGAGGCTCTCGATCCGTTGGCCGACCCCTGCCTTCTTGTGGTCCCAGGCTGTGTAGCCGAAGACCTGTAGTCCAAATGGGATATCCAGCTCCCGAGAAATGCGAGCCACGATGTTGTCGATGACCTCACATTTCTCAGATTCAGTGCCAAACTTGTTGGTTGCTGGAAAGCGCACGTAGTCCAAAACGAGCTCGTCGAATCCGAGTTCCTGCTCTTGTTGCAGCAGCTCTATGTTGTATGCGATCACCTCCTCTTTTGTCAAGTCGACCCAGTGTTGGACGCCTTTGGAGAAAAGCATGAGATCCGGCCTTTGCTCATAGAGTGTATTATCCCAAAACATGACATGCCTGCCTATGAGCTTCACGTGATCCTTTGCCCTTGCGAGAGTTTTGAAGTCCAGAGTTCTGGGACGCTTACCCACTGTCTTGGCCTGGGCGCTGATCTCGAGCGCGAGGCTGTTTTCGGGATGGTAAAAGAGCTCGCCACGAACGTTTTTAATGTCCACCATGAAGGCATTGAGACCTTCTGCTTGGGCTTTGCGTAAGTATTTATCTATGCTGGATTGGTTGATGGCTCGCCAGCCAGGAATATAGATTCCTTTAATTCGCTTACGCTCACCTTCTAACTTGGGCAAAACCATCCTGGGGGAAAGGCTTGCTAGCAGGAGGGTGGTAATAAATTCTCGCCTGGTGATGGTCATGCTTTGCCGTCGGAGATGGTTATATTTATACTAATCGGATGGGCTTCCAGGTAAACACATATTTTATAAACTCAAGGCTCTGTTCTTCACGGAATGTCAGGAATGCCAGAAGAGATCAAGGAGCTCATCCGAAAGGACCCTGAAGAGGCAATCAAGAGGCTGGATCTGCTGTTCAGCGAGCTGCAGCAGATCGTACCCACCATAGAGAGCCTGGAAAAGACCCTCAAGAAGATCCATCAGAACTGATTTTGTCCCGGGACTTCAGAGCCCTCAGCTTCTCCCTGCCGCAGGGTGACGCCCTGATGTAAGCTTCGACCTTGTCAGGCAGGGTGCCTCCCTTGTCCTCATAGAGCGCTACGAAGAACTTGTAGTCTTTGACTTTACTTTCCCACATCTTCTGGAATCTCGTCTTGTAGTCCTCCTTCTTCCAGAAGTTCAAACGGGCGTCGATGGGTGTGTACCTGTTCACCAGCCTCTCCTCGTCTTCCGTTACGCTTACCTTCTTGGCCTTCTCCTTGATCATGGTGATGTATCGCCTGTCCAGACCAAGTCCGTCTGGGAGCCATCCTTTTACCATGAGAGTGTTGTCTGTTGGGATAACTTAATATACCTTTCCAGGAAATTTTATAAAGACACAAGACAACCCGGTTTTTATAGGCGAGGGTAGCAAAGCCTGGTCAAATGCGCAGGACTTAAGATCCTGTCCCTTAGTGGGTCCGCGGGTTCGAATCCCGCCCCTCGCATAAACAACCAAGGCCACAATATGGATATAAATGACCTGAAACAATATGTACAGGACATTGTGAACAAGGCATGCGTTCTGAGGGATGAACACACTTCTGAGAAGCAAGCAGCCGTCAATTATGCCTGCGTTTTTTGTCAAAGCGAGGAGCAGTTTAACAGCTTCGTTGCGGCAACACAAGAAATAGGGTCTATAATTGAGGAAACACCAACCGGTCCGTTATTTCACATCCGACCTTTAGATACCAACGCAGGGGACCTCAAGTTATTGAAAATCCGGATGCCGGACACAACAAGACCAGAGCTTGGGGATGCTGATTTTACGGTTTCGGATTATCCTGGATTCAAGAAGAAATATCTGCCACAAAAAAGGTTTAAATTAATAGTACGCAAAGACTTCGAGATGATTGAACTTACAGATTCTGGATTTAATGTGAGGGCATACT
>CAZPJY010000006.1:41378-59700 GCA_964587045.1 uncultured Methanosarcinales archaeon | reverse complement strand
AATCCCTGGGAAGGCTATCCGGGGACACAAGGAAGGCTTCCCTGTAAGCATATACCGCATCGGGTTCCGATTGGCAGAACATGATGTATTCTTGGAGATGAGGTACGGGACCTCGTCGGCATCGTACGACGGATTCTCAGGCACGAGCGGCTTCAGATTCAAGAAGGAAGCACTCATGCCCCACCTCAAGGAGATGAAGGAGTGGGAGCACGTCCGTTTCATCCTGCCAGCCTACGTAACTGTCGACGAGAATCGCTGGGATCACTCAATCGAGTTCGACGACTGGAAAGAGGAATACTCCGAGGCGAAGATGGTCGAAATGGACATCGTCCTCGAAAGCGGCGCCATCCGCACAATCGACGTCTCGACGCGCTAGGGCACGATGAGCATCTGCTTGGTGTCGAAAGGCACCTGACGCACCTTAACGGTCGATGCCTTGAGTATGTCCTTTCCAAGCTGGTCAGGATAACCCTCTGAGAACACAATCTCTTTTACTCCTGCGTTGATGAGTATCTTTGCGCACGTGCTGCAGGGGTGGTTGGTCACGTAGATGGTCGCGCCCCTTATGCTTGCGCCGTGGAACGCGGCTTGCGCGACGATATTCTGCTCGGCATGCACCGCACGCGAGAGCTCCGCGCGCTCTCCACTGGGCACGTTCAGCTTGTCCCTGAGGCATCCGCCCAGCTCGTCGCAGTGCGGCAGCCCGCGGGGAGGGCCGTTGTATCCCGTGGCGAGCACGCGCCTGTCCCTTACAGCCACAGCCCCCACCCTGCGGCGCAGGCAGGTACCCCTCTCCCTAACGAGGTAAGCCATCTTCATGAAGTAGTCGTCCCAGCCTATCCGTTTCATTTTATCCCGTAACCGTGCAGAGCCTTGTCGACGAACGAGAGGAGCTCTTGGACAGTTCCCTCGTTCACGAACGTATTGTGGGCCATCGCTATCGGCCCGCCCTTGTGCAGTTTCTCAATCTCAGCGAAGTCCCTGGAGCGTGCGGCGTCCCCAGTCATCGGCCTGTTCCTCATCTTGGGATCCGCAGCGGGATCATACTCCCTCGACGCGAGCCTGGCGTACCTAACCTTTGGGGAGGCGACAATTGCGATGCATACGAAATCCTCCCCGTACCTCTCCTCAAAGGCCTTGTACTCCTCCCAGCTGTACATCCCGTCAGCCACGACGTGTCCCTTTGATTTGAGCTCGTCGCACTTCGGGAAGTTAAGGACGGCATAAGCCGCCATGCCATATTTCTTCCTGAACTCCTCCCTGATGGGGCGCTCGTTCTCCTCAGTCGGTTCAAGCCCCCTCTTCTTGATCTCGTCCAGGGTTATCTGGCCGAACCTGAAGAATCCGAACCCCTTGCTCACAAGGTGGTCTGCAACGACGCTCTTGCCTGACCCGCACATCCCAACGAGGGCGAATACCTTGGTCGATGCCATCTGTCCTAGGCTTGCAACTCAGTATAAAAATATTATTGCGATGGAAAATAAGTATGCAACGCTGTCCCTGTTTTTGGGTAACATAAGTATATAAGCAACGCTCCGCAACCGCTACTGAATGCGCGTCGAACTGCTAGGCTACAACCTGCCTTTAGATATGATCCAGAACCCGGACAGGTACAGGGGCAGCCCGAAGACTCCTGAATACATCGTCCGGATGATAACCAGGATCAGCCAAAGCGACGAGCCATTCGACACCATCAAGAGCAAGGCCATCGAGGACATAGATCTCGCCAGGAAGAGGAATAAGGCGATCCTCTTCGGCAGGGGTCACTACGCCATAGCCGAGGCCGCCACGTTCAACATCCTCTTCGAGGGTCTCTCGAGGTACTGGTCCATGTTCCATTTCGGCCACCGACTGATGAGCGGCATCCAGCAGTCTCAGCGCTACGTCAAGGTCAGCTTCGACGAGATGGCCGAAGGCGTGCCGCACACATCAGGCAACTACACCACCCCCCCAGAGATCAGGAACGAGGAGCTCAGGAAGCTCTTTTGCGAGACAGTCAAGGAGCAGTTCGGATTCTACCTTGACAACTTCGAGGCCGGCGTGAGGTTCGCTGAAGAGAACTACGACCTCGACAAGAGGCCCAAGATCGAGGAGAAGGCCAAGGAGGACCTGAGGTACGCGCTCCCCCTGGCAACGCATACGCGGGTGGGAGCGACCGTCAACGCCACAGCGCTGGAGAGGCTCATCGTACATGCCGAAAACCACCCAGCAGAGGAGATAAGGGAGGTCGGGAGGAGGCTCAAAGAGCAGGTGATGGCGGTCGCGCCGTCGCTCTTCCCAGAGGTGAGCGAGCCAACCAGCAGGTATGAGGGGAGGCAGAAGGTGATACCCCCAGATTCCCTTCCCGAAGCCGTGTCCCTCGTGCATTCAGACCCCGGACTGGAGGAGCTCGTGGCAGCGAGCATACTCAAGAGCAGGCACGGGATCACTTTGGGACAGGCTAAGCGTTTGTTGGGAGATTCCGGATTCGTGATCAGGCAGAGCCTGGAGGGCATGCGCCACAACGAGCTGCCCCCGAGGGAGTTTGAGAAGGCATTCTACGTCTTCGAGGCGCTGATGAGCGAGGCCTGCCAGCACCAGATGATCAGGCACAGGATGATGTCCCTTGAGCCCACCCCTTACAGCACAGGCTTCGGCTTCAAGGTGCCGCCCTTCATCAGCGGGATGGGTCTCGCAGACCGGCTGGGCGACGTGTACGACAGGTCGGAGAAGGCCTTCAAGGTTTTGCAGCAGGAGTATCCGGACGCAGCCGCCTACGTGCTGCCCAACGGAGTCGTGCGCTTGGTGACCCTGACCGTCAACGCAAGGGAGCTCTACCACATAAGGAGGCTGCGCATCTCCCCGCACGCCCAGTGGGAGATACGCGAGATCGCCGGTCTGATGGAAGGCTTGGCCCGGCGGGTCACACCGAACCTGGTGCCTGAGGTGGTAAGATGATGTTCGATTCTCTGCCCAGGAACGATAATGACTCATTTTTCGTGGCTTTCGAGGGCATCGAAGCCTGCGGGAAGACGCTTCAGGTGGCCAGGCTGGTCGACTCGCTGTACAATCTGAGCAAGGTGTATTCAGAGATCCTCCTGTCCAGGGATCCAACGTACGGAAAGTACGGGCTAAGGATCAGGGAGATCCTGAGGGAGGAGGACGACCCGGGCTCCAGCCATGCTGAGCTCCTCAACCTGTACGTCAAGGACCGGAGGGAGCACCAGCCTCTCATCAAGGAAGCCCTCTCGAAGCCTGCGGGAGTGGTGATAAAGGACCGCTACCTATTCTCGACCATGGCCTACCAGACCGCCCAGAAGGGCGTGGTGGGTGCGGACAGGCTCAGGATGTTCGAGGAGATAGTAAGGATGCATTCTGGAATCCTCATGCCCGACCTCACGATAATTCTCCGCATACCTGTCGAGGTGAGCCTTAAGCGGCTAGGCAGGCGTCCTGATGAGGAAAAGAAGTTCAACGGGCGCAGCTTCCAGAGCGTGGTCGCAGAGAACTACTCCATAATCGGGGAGCAGGACGCAACGATATTTTCGATCGACGGCACGAAGGATCCTGAAGAGGTCCATGATGACATTCTGAGCCTGGTAATCCCTAAGCTCGTCCATTCCTGCCCTGACAACCTCAAGGGACAGCTGGAGAGGGATGTCAAAATATCTGGTCTTGACCGGCTGCTTTGACTTCAATCCTCAGGGTTGCGTGCTCCTTTAGTATGTCCTCCCTGAGGTTGTTTAGGAACTTGACTGTTGGAGGCTCAACCGAAGAATACCTCTTGGACTTGGTGCCCTGCGGGTCGTAGGCGACGAGCTCCCACCTTGCGTCCAGCGTCTTTATCATCTTCGCTATCTTCGTGAGGTCGCTTTTCTTGTAGATCAGTCCGGGCACTATCAGGGTCTGAAGGACAATTTCCAGCCTGTCCTCATGCTTTTTCAGCAGCACCAGGCTGTCTCTCACCCCTTTCATGATGTCACGTTCACTCTTGAAGAAGGTCCTGCTTCGGGTGACCTCGTTGAATTTCACAGTGTGGGGGCTCTTGACGTCCATGTAGACTATGTCGAGCAGGTCCTCGGACAGGAGTGAACGGAGGGATTCTGGCTTCGAGCCGTTGGTGTCAACCGCTACCAGTAGGCCCTTGGTCTTGGCGTGCCTTGCTAGCGTGAGCAGGGCCTGCCTCTGCAGGAGCGGTTCTCCTCCGCTGAAAAAGACGCCCTGGATTTCGGGGGCCAGGGTGGTTATCTCCCTCCTTATCTCGGAAAGGTCAATCAGGAACTCGGATTTCGGTTCGATTAGGTCAGGGGTTGAGCAAGTTGGGCAGTTGAAGTCACATCCCGAAAAATAGATGGTCATAAAGGTCCTGCTCGGGGAGTCGATCCCAGATGTAGGTACCATTCCACTGATATAAGCTTGCATTCGCGGCCCCCCATCCACTTATGTTCTTAGAACTGAATTGCATAACGTGAGGAAACCGAGGTATTTAATAAACGTTGTGGTGCTAGTTGTTCTCAGAATGATCCTTGTCTTTCGGCTGTAGGCTCTCAAAAAGTGTCTTGTTCTTCTTCACTGTGTCGTAACTTATGTTGTTGCCGGTCATTTTTGCCTCCAAAATTGTTACTGTAATCGCTGTGTGCTGATGGCAGAACGCACATCTGCAGGGGGTGTGCCTCGAGTGACCCACCAACACAGTACTCGCTTGTTGTCACTTCCCAGGCCTCCATTGGAAATAAAGGTTGTGTTTCGCGACAACTTTCCGGAGGATGAGATCATCCTCCTCTTTCGGTCTGGGTTTCAGTATAAGGAATGGTGAAGCTTGTATATAAATACTATCAAACTGAGAAATATATTTTCAAATTCACTATATTTCATATGGAATATCGACGAAAGAGGCCTTCTTTCCAGTGATAAAAGGAGAAAATGATGTATTGGGGTCACCCTCCAGAAGAAGCTCGCCCACCTCGAGTGGAAGCCCACCCACTGTATTAACAGATCAGACAGGTTTCCACAGGAAATGTAGGTTATGAAACTTATAGTTTTTCAAGTATATTCTGCAATATCATTTTCCGAATGCCTGACTTATCAGAGAACCGAACTGCTCGTCGAGTACAGCACCGGACTGGCTATCAACCTTTACAGTCAGGGTGTTCAGGGACTGGGAAACGAGTGTTATGTTCCAGTGCTGCTTATCAGAATGCTGGAGGATCACCAGCTTCCGGATGAATGATTCCTTCGGGTGCTTCTTGCCAGCCTCCCAAGCCTTCTCGAGAGCATCATCCAGCTTGATTCGGACCTTGCTTAGGTCAAGCTCCCTTATCGGATTGCCTGATTCCAGTATCTCCGAAGGCTCAGATATGGAAGGCTGCATGGTAGCGTTTATGGCCACCATCATCTTGGTCGATGGGTGGAAGAATCCGAACTGCCATGGCCCGAACTGCGAGCCCTCAGCTGTGTTGAAAGCGTTGGCCAGGAAGCTGCCCTCATTGGATTTCATCCATGATGATACCTTCTTGTTCTTGCTGATCCTTGCGTACGCATGGTCCAGGGCCTCAAATGTAATCTCCATTTTCCTTCTCCTCGCCATCCATCTCCCGCTTCAACTTCTTGAATACATACTTGTCATAGAGCTCCCAGCCGATGCCAGCAGCCACCATTATCAATCCAATGACAATTAGGGTTATGATTGTCACGAAATACTCTTCGCCCGAGTAGAAGAACGAGAAGGTGGATATCAGGATGCATATGGCGCCGATGTACTTGAGAAAGTTGGTGTATACTGTTATCTCAATCCTGCGCTCCCCGTAGCTGATGCCCTTCCTGATGACTTTCTCATCCATCATCATTATGCCTAGGCTCGGCTTATTTAAACTTTTCCGCGAAGGATTTAAATTGCATCATGTGTTCCCAGGGGGGAATGGACGAAAAGGCCCGGCAAGCCCTCGAAAAGCAGCAGTACGGAATGGCAGGGGAGCATTCGGCGGTAAAGATATGCACCTGGACCAAGAAATCGCTGAGGGACGAGGACGTCTGCTACAAGGAGAGGTTTTACGGCATCAGGTGCCATCTGTGCTGCCAGATGTCAGTGAGCGTTGGATACTGCCAGAACAGGTGCGTGTTCTGCTGGCGGGATATGGAGCACACCGTCGGAGTTGAGATGGGCCAAAGAGAGCTGGACGAGCCCGACAAGATTATCGACAACGCGATTAAGGCGCAGAGAAAGCTCCTCACCGGCTTCGGGGGCAACGACAAGGTGAGCAAGCAGAAGTTCGATGAGTCCCAGAACCCAAAGCACTTCGCCATATCCCTTACAGGCGAAGCCCTCATCTACCCAAAACTCAGCGAGCTGATACGCAAGCTTCACTCGAGGGGCTTCTCGACCTTCGTGGTCTCGAACGGCCAGCTGCCAGAAGTACTCTCGTCGTTGGAGCCCCCAACTCAGCTTTACATCTCGGTCGACGCGCCCAACGAGCAGCTGTTCAGGCAGATAGACCGACCGGCCTTCAAGGACGGTTGGGACAGGCTGATGAGGTCCCTCGACGCTCTGAAGGCGCTCAAGGACAAGACCAGGACCGCCATCAGGATCACCGTGATAAAAGGGATGAACATGGAAAGCCCGGAAGAGTACGCAAAACTCATCAAGCGCGCTGACGCCACCTTCGTCGAGGTCAAGGCTTACATGTTCGTCGGAAGCTCCAGGCAGAGGCTGTCCATCAAGAACATGCCCACCCACCGCGAAGTTGTCGAGTTCTCAGAGAAGATTGCTGAAAGCTGCGGATACAGAATCATCGACGAAAAGGAGAACAGCAGGGTGGCTCTGCTGATGAAAGAGGACACGCCGGACAGGATAATGAGGTTCTAGATCGGTTCCCTCTCGACGTCCTCGTCTGAGAGGGCGAGCTCAAGGTCAACATCGGGTTTCATGCCGTACCCGCTGGGCACGAAATGATCCTCGTAGTACTTCCTGGGTACTGAAATCTTGTACAGGAACTTGTGACCGAACTCGTCACCGAAACTGCGGGCCTCTGCCTCGGAAGGCGTCCAGGGGCCGTTTGGGTTCAGGCGGTCGCCGTCGCTCCTGTACAGTTCAATGTTCTCTTCCATTGTCACACCTCGAATACCATCCCTTCAGGGCCTGGGTTTGCCATCAAGATCTTCCCGCTCCTCTGGACCACTCCCTCGTTCTCGTGCAGGTGGCCGGATATTGCAAGCACTGGCTTGACCTCGGTGATGAACTTCTTGATGGGCCTGCTCCCCACATGGTCCTCGTAGATGAAGTCGAGCTCGGTGTTCGCAGGCGGCGCGTGCGTCATCAGAACCACCTTATCGCCTTTCTTTATCTTCTTCCTAAGCTCGGGCATGGCCCGCTCGAACTGCAGGTCCTTCATCGAGAAGCCTCCGCCCCCGTGGCAGACGAATACGACGTCGCCATCGCGTAGCGTCTTGTCATGCATGAAGGTTATGTTCTTGAACAGTGAGCAGGCCGACTCCATCTCACCAGCCTCCTCGTGGTTGCCGTGTATCATCAGGACTGGGCAGGGCGAAGTGTTCATCTCTGAGAGCAGGAACTCGAGCTCGTGGGAGAAAACCGTGATGTCGCCGGCGCACAGGATGTAGTCGACCTTCTCCTTTGAGGCCTTCCTGATTACCTTCTTCAGGGTCTTCAAATCACCGTGGAGGTCCACAAACGCGAGTATTTTCATGATGACTCAGAAAACCCACACCAGATTATATATTTTGTGGCAAGCTATTTATATCAGAGGGCTACAAAGGTTAATTTATGAGGTATTACAAGCAGACCACAGAGTTTACAAGCGCGTCTGCTGCGCTGATGATGATAGTCAAACGCTTCAAGCCCGATTTCGCCCTCTCAAAGGAGCACGAGTACGAGTTCTGGCAGCGGAGCGTCGCACTCCCCACCAGGGGCAGCTCGATATACGGCCTCGCCCTCATAGCACATTCCTTCGGCATCCCTGTCAAGATCGTGGTGGGCGATCCCAATTACAAGTTCCCCATGTACAGGTTCAGGAGCTACAAGCTCGTGGACGTCGAGGAGGCCACTTTCGGCTCTGGGCTGATGCTGAAAAAAGCGCAGGCACAGGGCATCAAGATAGAGGCGAGGGATTTCGACCTCAAAGAGGTAAAGAAGCTGCTCCAGAACGGGAAGCTGCTCCTCCTGAGGCTGAACGCGGGGCTGCTCAGGAACAAGCGGGCCGTGTCCAACTACCTTCCTGTGTTTGACTACAGCGACGAGAAGTTCCTTCTCTACGACCCTGCAAGCGGAAAGAAGCTCCTGCGCTGGGACAGGATGCAAGAAGCGTTCGATGCGGTGAAGACCAGGCTCAGGCGGGACCACAGGATGCTGGTCTTCGGCTAGAGCGAGTAGTAATCCTCGAGCACAACTGTGTCGAGCTCCTCGTCCTCCCTCGCGACGTAGAACCTCCCTTCTCCCAAGGTCGCCATCCTCTCTGCTAAGCTCACACCTTTTGCGTCGAGGCTGATACCCACAACCGAGATGGTGATCCCAGCAGATCTTGCGTTCGCCACAGCCGACATGGTCTCGTCCTCAGGCTTGGCCCCTGTCGTCGGCAGCGCGTCGGTTATCAGGATGAGGTGCTTTGAATGGTTTCCTTCAGGGAATATTTCCACCGCCTTTGTTATCGTCGCGGCCAGGTTGGTCTGCCTGCTTGCCTTGGCGCGGGCGATGCTCCTGGCAAGCTGCATGAAATCATCGGTCGGAGGTATGGCCTCTGTGACCTCAGACCCAAATACCAGCAGCCCCACCTTGTCCTTGGACTCGATCGCCTTGTAGGCGAGTGCTATCCCGGCCTTCTTGGCCCTGCCAATCTTCTCCCCCCTCATCGACCCGCTCGCGTCGACTGCGTAGACCAGGTACACGCTGCCGTGCTGGATGCGGCTGTGCACACGCAGGTCGTCTTGCGTCAGGCGCGAATGCCCCCGTCTCAAGGCCACCTTGACAGACTGCTTGACTGATATGTCCCTGTACCTTGAGCCGCTTGAGAATTTCGAGAGTTCATACTTATCGCCGTACACGCTGTTGCGTCTCGAAACCGTCTCGCCTTCGATTCCCTTGGGGATGAGCCGGTCGAGCTCCTCAAAGCACATCACCAGCGCTGAGAGAGTGACACCCTTCTCAGCTACGCTCCCGTCTTCGCTGATCAGACCTTCGGCCTTGAGCTTATCAACCTTCTTCTCCAGCCTCTCCTTGAGCTCACGCTGAAACTCAGGGATGGGGAGGTTCTTCTCAACGTAGTCCACATCGTACTCTGACAGGTTCCTTATGACGTTGTCTCCGTACAGGGTCTTGGCCATGCGGAAGTTCTTGACGAGCTGCGAGAATATCATATCGGGGATGAACATGCCCAAGCCCCTGTTCGAGGCTTCGGCCAGCATCATGCCGTTCTCGACGACCTCCTTGTCGTTTTCGAACACTGAATGCATGAGGGAATCGTGGTCCTGCTGCTTGCCCACGGCCCCCTGAAGCTCCTCAATCTGCTCCTTGACCTCTGCGCGGGGCTTCACCCCCCTTTCCGCTTCGTCTGGCCGGCTGTCAAAGGCCACCACCTTTCTCGACTGAAGGGGTGAACCGCTCCTCGAACGCCCTGAACTGCTCAGAAAGGTAAGTCTTGGGTTCGTTGAGGAACTTGTGGGACGGCTTGAAGCTGATCCTGTGGCTGATCACGGACTGCACCGCGGCCTCTATGTCGCGCTTCTCCACCACCTTCCTCCCATCAAGCACAGCGTTGGCCTGCGCCCTCTCGAACAGCCCGAGGGATGCCCTGACGCTTGGAAGCTTGTCGAGCTTTTCGTCCTCCCGAAGATGCCGGACGAATGACACCGCGAGCTCAACCATCCCAAGGGGGAAGGACACCTCAAGATTCTGGCCCTTTTTCCTAACAATCTCCATCTCATTTTCGAGGGAGTCTGGGTATCCCATCTGGATGATGTCGAAACGGTCCAGGAGGACGTCGGAGAGCTTCTCTGTGCTTGAGTCGTTTGGGTTCATCGTCCCCACGAGAACGAAGTCCGCCCTTATGTCGACGTCGTAGCTACCGATGGTAACCTTCCTCTCCTCGAGCGCCTGTAGCAACGTGTTCTGCAGCCTCTCAGGGCAGCGGTTCAGCTCGTCGAAGAACAGCAGCCCCAGATTGGCCTTGAACACCTTGCCGGGCGTGAAGGCCTCGATTGATAGCGGCCCGAACTTGAGCGCCTTCACAGGGTCGATGTCCCCTATCAGGTCCTCAGCTGTGAGGTCCGGGCTTCCCTGGACGCGTATGAACCGCTCGATGCCCTTCACCTTCCTCGTCTTGGGAGAATGGGTCCTGCACTCAGGGCAGAGTGGATCGTTAGGAAGACAGTGGTACGGGCAGTCAGCAAGCTCCATCTCGGGGAGCAGCGAGGCGATGCCTCTTGCGAGTGTCGTCTTGCCCACACCGGGCGGGCCTGCTATGATGATGTGTCTTCCTGTCATCAGGGCTGACGCAACCTGCCTCTTCACGCTGTCGTGACCTATGATGTCAGGGAAATCGAAGCTGGTATTCCGGAAAAATGTTCTTGAGTTCATCCCAAAGGGTGAAAGGAGTGGGCTATAAAAAACTTGTGCCGTTTCGAAAGGAATAAATATCAAAGGGCGCAAGGTATAGCACAAATGAAACCAGATTCTCTGCTCAAGCTCAACAAGAACGACCAGTCCGTCCTCAAGAGCATCATCCAGCAGGCCAAGATGCCTGATACGGAAATTGCCAAGAAGATGGGCCTCTCCCCCCAAGCCGTCTTCAAGATACGCAGGAAGCTGGAGGCATCAGGCATCATCAAGGGATACATGCCGATAATCGACCTCAAGAAGATAGGAATCAACATCATGGCCTTGCTGGTCATCAAGCTCACTCCAGAAGTGTGGGAGGCGATGCCAGACGAGGTCATAAGCGAGAGGATCAAGAGGATACCCTACGTAATCAACGCCTACCGCGTGCCCGAATCCAACGTCAGCCACATCCTGCTGATGGGCTTCCGAGACCTCGAGCAGATGGACCGCTACCTGATCAAGATCCAGACCAAGTTCTCACGCGAGGTGGAGATCAAGGAGGCCTACCCGTTCTCGACTGACAGGATCATAACCCAAAGCTTCGTGGGCCTGCTGTATGAGATACTGGACAAGAGGGAGTTCCCCCTCGACGAGTTCTTCCTGAAAAAGAAGAAATAACCAACCTGTTATCCCTATTCCTTTGTTAATATTAACCATACATTGAAATACTAATCGCGCGGTTTCTGCAGCCATGGAAGGGCAGAAGGAGCTGGTCTGTACGCATTGCGGAAGGAAGCTGAAGAAAAAGGCAAAGCTTCAGGGATTTTCCGTCATCTGCCCTTACTGCAACAAACCCTTGTGAGGTGTGGACCCATGTTCGAACCCGAAGACGACTATGAGGACTGGGACGATGAAGAGGACGATGAGATCTGACACTAATTTAATGGAGGAATAAAAAAAATGGCGAAGAAGAAAACAGCCAAACCTAAGGCAAAACAACCAAAGAAGAAGAAGTAACGGTTTTCTACTTATCGTAGCTTACCTCCTTTTTTATTTTTTTTATTTTAGAACAGCAGGACCAGGTACATCACACCGCCGGCTATTATCGGGATCACCAGGTTATCGTTGAGCAATGTCCTCCCAATACGCATCTCCTCGAACTCGAATGCCATTGCCACTATGGACGAGATAAGCGCCGCGATGGGGCCCACAAACCACCACGCAGCGAGGGCTCCTGCTGCGGTCCCAGCCGCCAGGCCCTCAACGTTCTTTCCTGCCCTGTTTTGGTACTTCGGTCTCTTCACCCGCATCCCAAAAAGCGGACCGAAGGAGTCTCCCCAAGCGAGAACCATCACCGCTCCGGCTGCTATTGCGTCCGGGAATATGAGGAGCGCGAGCAGGATTCCGGCAGTATAATATATCGCGCCCCTGCCGGGGAAAGTAGCCCTGTCGGCCTCCCTTTCGAAAGTGTCCAGGAACCAAGCGATAACAGGTATCCTCCACCTATGCGCAGCCGCCGAGACAGCCAGCCCCAGCAGGAGTAGACCTGTGAAGAACCAGGTACCGAGGATTCTGTAGTGGATGAGGAAAGCCGCAGCAGTGCCGTATAGAGCGTGGAACACCTTACGGCGGAACTCCATCATGCCCTCCCCTTGTACCTCTTGTCCATGATCTTGGGAAAGTCATACCTTACCTTTAGGAAAACCGCCAGGCTGCCCAGCACATATCCGATCAGGGCCCCGGCAACGACGTCGCTTGGGTAATGCACTCCGAGGTACAGCCTGCTCAGCCCGACCAGTACAGCGAAAGAAATCCAGAACCATTTCATGCTGGGATATTCCCTGAGGAGGACGGGCAGGGCCGCAAACGCGGCGATGGTGTGACCGCTGGGGAAGGAGTAGTCCACGAGGTTGGTGAGCGGAAGCAGCATGACCAGCCCTTCAGGCCTGGGGCGGGCGATCAGCACCTTGAGCAGGAATCCGACTGCCAATGACGATATGAAGCTTATCCAGAGGGGAGGTATCCAGGCCCTCTTGCGTTCCTCCCACAAAAAGAGGCTTGTCATGATTAGCAGCACCACCAGGATGGAGGTGAAATAGCTAATCCATTCCATGAACCCGTAGATTATCGGGACCTGGAGACTGATTATGAACCTCTCGATTGGTATGTCGAAAGGGAGGAGCACGAGCACAGCCAAAGCCGCGATGATGTATCCGACATCCTCCTTTTTCCAAATTTTCCAGGCCATTTTCACACCGAAACGAATATGCTTGAGAGTCCCACGCCTGTCATCACAATCGCGGTCACGGTGATGGACGCTCCCGCGGTCCCGACGATTGCCGACATGAGGAAGCTCTTGAACCTCATGCCCAGCAGGTTGGCGGCGAGGGCGCCGGTGATGTCACCGCTCCCGGGAAGGGGGATGGCAATGAAGGCTGCAAGGCCCCACTTGCCGTACTTCTCCACGTAAGGACTGATCTTTTTCTGGGTGCGCACCACCGCCCTTTCATACAAGTTGCCTATGAGCTTGATCTTGTTGATTAGATGAATCGCCTTGGCGAATATGAAGTAGCTGATTACCGCAAGCACGATATCTGAGCCGAATGCGACCAGGAACACCAGCCACCACGGCAGGCCGCCGAGGAGTATTCCGTATGGTATGCTGGCCCTCACTTCGAGCCCGGGAATGAACGTTATGAATATTACCAGCAGTATTTCGTTGAGCATCAGCTGAAAAGAGCTTGCTACTATTATTAAGTTTTCGCTATCAGCCTTATATTGCGGACCCTGCTGGTGACAAATTCGTCCTTGATCAGGTGCTCGATGAACGCCTCAGGCTTGGTGAATTCCCTTTCGACAATGGCATAGAGCCTTCCGAACTCCCCGCAGACCTCGTCGCGGACGTGGGCCTCGCGGAAGGCCTTGGCATCAGACGTCTTCTTCTCCGGAGGGCCCATATGCTTCTTGACCCTGGGCAGGTCCTCGGTGCCGAAGACAAACCACATGAGCGCCGAGCCGTCCCACTGCCAGTCAGCCTCCCTCACGTTGAAGTCGTTGAGCTTCACGTGGGTCAGTATGTGCTCGAAGACCTTAAGCAGCTTGGCTCCGACCACGTCCTTTTTGCCGTCGGCAGGGCTAACCTCCAACAGCACCAGCCTTTGGCCTGTGAACCTGTCCTTGAGCTGGCTTTCTGAATACGTCTTGACCGTAAAGAACCTCTCGCTTGGCTTAGCCAGGAACTCACGGCAGCGTTCGATGAACCTGTTGAACTTCTCCTCGGACAGCGCTGCTGCGGCATTGCGGTCTGGCTGGACTGGGTCTACTAGGATGAGGGGCGATTTGACCTTTGCAGCGTTCAGTTCCTCGAGAGGGTTCGCGAGATGATTCTCGACATCGATCACCACAGGCTTCTCCCAGTCTGAGGCGGCTTCCACCAGTTTGAGGAAGGAGCCGTAGTGTATCACAAGAATATCCAGGACATGGCCCGAAAAGCCGTTGATGTGGCTCTCGGCCCCATATACCCGGGCGCTCTTGCAGAACTGCTTGGCCAAGCGGACCTCATCCGACGTCTGCACGCTGGCCCTTCTCGAGAACCAGGCAACGTGCAGTGGGGACATGTCAGTCACGTTCTTGGCCTGGGATGGTTCCGAGACGTCGAGAACAGGCACTATCTCAAATGTTATGCCCTTGTGGATGAGGTGGAAGTAGTTCCTCGAGCCGTGGACCTTCTCCACACCATCAAACGATTTCAGCGCGCGCGATAGCTCGGCCGAGAGGTTGTCGTCCCTGTAGTAATCGCGGTCGAAAGCCACGAATATATCGACGTCATAATCCCCTTCGAGATAGGTTCCCTTGGCGATGGAACCGCCGGTGACCGCCTTGGCCTTCATGTGCATGGAAAACATGATCGAATTTAGCTGGGAGACGAAAGCATCCACGGTCTCAATCAGCCCCGCGTCCCTTGGGCGGATCCTTCCGAGCACCCTGTTCAGCATTTCCATAGTGATGAGGTTGAAAGGCTTGCATATATAATGCTTTCCGACATTTTTTATATCAGCTCAAGGAGCCTTATTTTATATGATAAGGATAGGACCAGCAGGGGGTGGGCTCAGCACGCCTGACGGGATCAGGGGAGTGGCGTCTAAGGGGCTGGGATGCCTGGAAGTCGAGTTCACCTACGGGGTCAGGTTCGACGAAAAAGAGGCGGCTGAGCTGGGCCACGCGGCAAGGGAGAGCGGAATCCAGCTCTCGGTGCATGCGCCTTACTTCATAAACCTCGCGTCGCTTGAGGAGGGGAAGGTGCGCGCCTCCATGAAGAGGATAGCCGACTCGGCGCTGCGAGGGGAGCAGATGGGCGCGCGTTACGTCGTGTTCCACGCAGGATTCTACCAGGGAAGGAAGCCAGAAGATGTCATGGCCTTGGTCAGCGAAGCCATCTCAAAGGTGCAGGAGAGGCTCGAGGGCAAAAAGATTGCGCTCGCTCCCGAGACTACAGGCAAGCCCAGCCAATTCGGCGACCTGGACGAGCTGATACGCCTACGCGACGAGCTGGGGACTTCGATATGCGTCGACTTCGCGCACCTGCTGGCCAGGAACGGCAGCGTCGACTATGATGAGGTTCTGAGCAAGCTGAAAGGGATGAGGCACATCCATTCGCACTTCTCAGGCATCGAGTTCGGGGACAAGGGGGAAAAGAGGCACAAGCTCACAGGAAAGAGGGAGATGCAAGACCTCATATCAGCTCTCCTGAGGAGCAGGGCCGACATCTCAGTCATCAACGAGAGCCCCGACCCACTCGGCGATGCGCTCAGGATGCTTGACACGCTCAAGCGCCTTTCAGGAACTCCTTAAGGAAGTCCCTGGTGGAAAGTTGCTGCGCAAAAAGGTATGTTATGAACCTGACCGCTATGAGCGGGCAGAATATCAAAATGAAAAGGTACAGCAGGTCGATTGCCCGCCTGTCGAGTAGAAGGAAGGACAGCGACGCTGGGGGCGGATCGCATCCAGCAGGAACATGCTTTTACCGACCAGTAAGGTGTTATGCGAGAGGTGCGTGTGGAAGAGGATCCGAAAAGCCCGAATATCAGGAAAGTTATCGCTATGACGTATGAGAGGGGTGTCGTCCGTAGCTTGGGAAGGTGATGCGACTCTGAGTTCGTGAGGATTATCGCCGACGCGGCCAAGCTTGCGAAGAGCACCATGTTCACCACGGTTATCTGGAACATTATCGAAAGGAGTGGGGGGTGCCAGAGCGCCCGCTAATGCTTGATCCATGCGTTCATGCGGGATTCTGTGGAGAATCAGGAAAAAATCAGTCGGCCTTCGCAGCAGCCCACATCACCTCAAAGTAAGCCCGGTATGAGTCTGCCGCTGCCTTGTTCTCGATGATGACCGCTTCGGGAGTTGCGGTCCAGATGATGATTGCGATCTTGTTGCCATATATGTTGGTTGTGACAGGGCTCTTTACCTCCTTTGGGACGTACCTGGTCCTGGACTGCTTGGAGATCTCTCCCTTTCGGCCCTTCCTCACTATCTGCCGGGTCTTGATCCCGCTCTCGTTGAGCTGCCTGATGAAGTGGGGATGGAAGTAGGGCATCCTCTCCTGCAGCTGGCCCTCGTTTCCGAACACGCAGTTGTCTTTCCCTGTGCGGATGATGTCTTGGAGGACACTCTTTATTCCCTTCAGTCCCTTGTAAAGGGTCACGTTCTCCTCTGACTTGGTCTGGTTGTAAAGCCCCTCAAGCTGCGGGAGCACTCCTTGGACGTCTTTCCTCTGCTCTTCCAGGAGCTCCAGAAGCCTTTTTGGGTTGACTGCCTTGAACCATTTTCGGTTGGCCTGAACCACGTAGCTGACCAGACCGCGTTCCAGCAGGCGTTTGAGCGCGTCATAGGTGCAGGTCCTGTTGGTGTGGGCCTCTTTTGCTATCCGCCCGGCAGTGCTCATGCCAAGCCTGAGTAGGGTGGTGTAGACGCTTATGTCGTTTGGGGTGAGCCCCATGCTCTTGAGTACTGTCCTGATGTCCATATGATGAAAGGAACTGCAACCGTTATAAAAAAATTGTTGTATTAATTGCCACGACACGAAGGGAGATAATCACCCTCAGGTGCTAACTCAGTGTTGACTGTCCATGTGCAACGATTATATTTATTCTCGGGCTACATTACAATTCATTATGACGCCAGAACAGAAGGATGAGGTAGCGATACGGCATTATGAAGAGGCAGAGGAAGAGGGGCGCATCAGGCCCCTGCAAGACATCTGGCCCCGAAAGCTATTTAAATAGCGCACGCTACCCACAGCATATGATTTCTGTGATACTTGACACCAACTTCTTGCTCATCCCAGCACAGTTCAAGGTAGACATATTCTCAGAGATCCACATGATTGCCCACAGGCCTATCCGGTTGGTAGTGCCTGATATCGTCATCGAGGAGCTCGAGGGGATAATAAGGAACCAGAAGGGCTCGCACCGACGTGCGGCAGAGATGGCCCTGCAGCTCATCAGGACCAAGGGATTGGCACGCTTAAAAACGCAAGCTTTTAAAACTGCTGACGATTTCATCCTCCAGAAAGCTTCCACAGAAGCTGAGAAGGGTAAAATCTGGGTCGCCACGCAGGACGCAGCCCTTCGAAAAAAACTTAAAGACGCGGGGATTCCCCTCGTCACATTGCGAGGAAAGAGCCATCTGGTCATAGAACACAGGGGGTATATGTAAATGTTTTATCGATTTGAGGTTAAGGATTTCATCCGCGTGCCACCGGACCAATTCGATCATGAGGTCAAGGAAGCGATAATCCAGCAAGTGAAGAAAAAATATGAGGGCTTTATCTCCCCAGACCTCGGTATAGTGGTAGACATCGCGGATGTGACAGGCATCGGTGAAGGCGTGGTAATAGCCGGCGACGGTGCCGCGTACTATGAGACCACCTTCCAGCTGCTTAGCTTCGTACCTGAGCTAAAAGAGGTGGTCATGGGCAAGGTCCGTGATATAGCAGACTTCGGCGTCTTCATGAGCATCGGCCCAATCGAGGGCATGATCCACATATCACAGACCATGGACGATTTCGTTTCCCTATCAAAGGACAAGGTCCTGGCCGGCAAAGAATCGAAGCGTGTGCTGAAGGTAAATGACAAGTGCAAGGCGAGGATCATCGCCATAAGCTACAAGGACATCACCAACCCAAAGCTCGGCCTGACCATGCGGCAGAAGGGCCTCGGCAAGCTCGAGTGGATTGAAGAGGATCTTCTCGGCAAGAAAGACGAGAAGAAAGGTAAAAAAGGACCCAAGAAGAAGTGAAAATGGTAAGGAAAAAAGCATGTAAGAACTGCAAGATGTTCGTAGAGGAGAACGAGTGCCCAAACTGCAAGGGCAACAAGTTCAGCACAATCTGGCAGGGACGCATTTTCATAATCGACCCTTCGAAATCGATGATCGCTAAGAAGATAGAATCAGAAGCGAAGGGAGAGTACGCATTGAAGGTGGTCTGATTGAACATAGACATCCTAGAGAAGACAGAGAGGCCCCTCCTGTCTAGAACTGAGTACGACCTTTCCGTCAAGGGAACTGCGCTCACTCCGTCGAGGAAGGAGATGGTTACAGCAGTGGCAACGGCAGTGAAGGCAAAGCCCGAGCTCGTCGTCGTCAGAAAAATAGATCAGGAGTACGGCAAGAACGAGGTCAAGGTATCAGCCTTCGTCTACGAAAACAAGGAAGCGTTCCAATCTGTCGAGCCAGCCTATTCAATAAAGAAGCACACAAAGAAAGAGAAGACGGCAGAAAAAGAAGAAACCAAAC
>CAZPJY010000006.1:0-41278 GCA_964587045.1 uncultured Methanosarcinales archaeon | reverse complement strand
CAGCAGAAAAAGAAGAAACCAAACCAGCAGAAAAAGAAGAAACCAAACCAGCAGAAAAAGAAGAAACCAAACCAGCAGAGAAAGAAGAAACCAAACCAGCTGAGAAGAAAGGGGATTAATCATGGCCAAGAAGAAGGCGGAAAAGAAGAAGAAGCCATACCAGATCTGGAAGAACTACAAGGTGGAAGGGGACAAGGTCACGAGGGCCAATAATGAATGCCCGAAATGCGGCCAGGGTTTTCTGCTCGCCAAGCACGGCAACAGGCTGACGTGCGGCAAGTGCCAATACACAGAATTTATTTCTCAGCCGAAATAGTTGGGAGTCTCAGATTTCTCCACTTTTACTTTCTTTTGCTCTACACCTTTCGGCTTCTTGATGGTCCCGAATTGCTTTTCGTACTGAGTGACGACGTTTTTGAGCACCTTTAGGAAATCCTTTGCCACATAGGGGTCTATCTGAACGACGTTATGCGTAAGAACCATGGGCTGCATCTCCCGGTTGCGCATGTCAAAACGCGGAGTTATGCTCTTGAAATCGATTATGAATTTTACTGGATTGTGCATAACCGCTATCTCCTCTGCAAAGAAAGACGTTCCCTCATTGATTGTAAAATTTATTCTTTTTTCTGCCATGCTGTTCCACCCCATAAGCAGGAGAGTCGGTGATGTTTTATAATCCTTTCTATCAATAGAAAATCGTCCGGGTAAGGTGGTGCGGGTGGGACCTGTTCTTCTTGTGCCATAGGTAGTTGTCCACCTCTACGATGGAAATCTCTTCCCCGCGGATTTCCCCAATACGAGCGCGCAGCCTCTCCGACGCATGAATGGTACAAGCGCGTATCTCTAGCTCCCACTGGTGATCTTTTGGGATCAGGATCCTGCCGTCGACAGCATCCGCGAGCCTGGATGAATAGACCAAAACACCCTCGCCGAAGGGTGTTGGGAACGCTGTAGTCAGCGAACATGGTCAGGTCGTCCATGTCCTCGAAGAAAGTTATCCCATGCTGATGGAAACGAGACTGGATATCCACAGCCAAGAGCTGCGCGCGTTTATCGAACCTGACCTTTCTGCCCTCGTAAATGCAGGAATCGTCGAATGAGGGGAAGTCGGCCGTAAGCCTCTCGACCAGTCCCCTTCCACCATCGAATAGCCTTCCCCCACAACCAAGAGCCAGGTTGTGGAAGTACCCTTCATACTTCTCTGATAGCACCGCTCCCACCTCGTGGAAGATGTCGAGGCGCTCCTGCAGCATTGGTATCTGCCTGTTGCCCATGAACACGAACTCTAGCTCCCTGTAACCGATCCTCTGCAGGTTGCCGCCGTGATGGTCAATGATCCCGTTGTCCACCCCCCTCTTGAGGCAGGCCCACATCGCAAGCGAACCCCTCCAATCAGCGCCGGCGTATGTCGTTGCGAACTTTTCTCCAGTGCTGAAGTCGGTGAAAGCGAAGTTTATGCTGTTGCCCAACATGAAGAAATCAATCACATCGTCACCGATGCCTTTGGGGTAGATGGGCTCATCCATGCTAGGAGGGGAAAGCTCCATTCCACCCATGCTCTGGGCCAGCCTCTCAAGAGCAGTGCCGTCAATCGAGACGTCCTGGGCGTCCTCCACTATGGGCCGGGTAGTGTCGAGCACAGGGTTGTATCCCATCCTATATTATGGGGGGAGGATAGTACACCTGGTCTCCGAGGCCGATTGCGTAGATGCCGTATTTCTTAACGCGTTCCTCATATCCTGGGAAGCCCAGATAGACCTCTATCCCTTCCTCGATGCTCTTGCACCCAGGCACAAGGTTCTCAAGGCCCTCGGATTCGAGCATCTCCCCCACAGTCGCGTAGTGGTGGTTGTAGGTGACCGGGAAAATCATCTCCTCTAGCCCCTTGATAGGAGTCCCGTCCCTGTGAATCGCCTGGAATATTATCTCGTCTTGGGGCAATATGAGCCCGTAGTTCTTGTCTGGGTTAGACGGGTCAGGCACCCTTCCCTCGACGACCTTTCCGTTCAGAGAGATGTCCGTGTAAGCTTCCTCATACACTTTCAGTATCCATTCTGCCATATAGTAACCCCCTAATTGATTGTGGTTCACCTGCAAGCGATAATATTTAAGGTTTATGATACATTTTTATATCCCAATATCCTCCAATTTCCAATGATTAAGGCTGTCATCTTCGACTGGTGGGGAACGCTCGCTTTCAACAGGGCTGGCTGGTTTAAGGATATCACATCAATAATAGGACCAGACGCCCACAAGCTATTCATTCTGGGCAAGGGAAGGGAATGGAGGCTCAAAGACAAGCCTCCTGAGACAGTTTTCTCAGAATTCCTGCTTGAGGTCGGAAAACCTGAAAGCCTGCTAACGCAACTGATGGACGAATGGGACAAGCTTGTCTCACAAAGCAAACTCTTTCCCGAGACACTCGAGGTTCTCGAAGGCCTAAAGTCCCGTGGACTGAAGCTCGGTTTGGTATCGAACACCATCCCCATAACCAGGCCAGTGATGAGGAGGTTTGGCGTCGAATCATACTTCGACACGGTTATCCTGTCCTGCGAGGTGGGCATGAAAAAGCCCGAGCCTGCCATCTTCGAAATGGCCCTCAGACAGCTCAAAGTCAGCCCGGAAGAGACCCTGATGATAGGCGACCAGGAGGAAAAGGATGTCGACGCACCCAAGTCTTTAGGCATGCGAGCGCTACTTATCGACCGTGAAGGAAACACAAAAGGAGCAATTTCCGACCTGCACGGGGTATTCGATTATCTGGGTGGAATCAAGTGAGCGTACTCGTCTTCGTCAGCGACTTCCACATAGGAGGGGAAGGCCAGCTGGACATCTTTGACAGCATAAAGGAATTCATCTCTTTCCTCGACAGGCTTGAGGGTGAACATGAAGACATCGAGCTGGTGCTTGGCGGCGACTTCTTCGAGCTCGCCCACATAAAGGGTGACAAGGCATCCAAGATAAGGCGCACCATCGATAAGCCGAAGTACAAGAAGATGTTCGAGAGGATAAAGCAGTTCTCGGAAAGGAACAAGGTTTACTACCTCATGGGCAACCATGATTTCGAGATCTACTATGAAAAAGGGCTCAGGGACACCCTCAACGAATATGGGATAAGGACTGACAACACCCTGTACTATGAGAAGGTGCTCAGGAAAGGCGGCAAGAGCCTTATCGTGTATTCAGAGCACGGGAGCCAGTTCGACCCCCGTTGCAGGATAAACGACCTCAACAAGCGTCCGATCGAGTCTCTGGGCCACATCATGTCCTCGGAGGTCGTGTTCAGCATCGGCGGCATGAGGAGGGCTAACGGCAAGAGGTGGCTGCCTGATATCAGCAAGATCAAGCCGGCCTCAGCCATGCCTTGGTGGTTCCTCTCAAACTACTTCTACCATGAGTCCGGAAAGACTGTTAGGGTGCTGCTCCTTCCCGTGCTTGTCTCGCTCATATTCACCAAGATACTGCCCGTGATAATACTCATCGCGCTCTTCTCCATAAGCTCCCCAATCAAGGTCTACTCCCTACCGACGTGGCTCCTGGTGATGCTGATCCTGATAATCCTCATCGACATCCCGTTCATCCTTTCAGGATTCTACCTCAAGTTCCTTAAGCGTGACGTGCAGGCAGTCCTCAGGAAGTACGGGATTGAGGACATATCTAAACTGATTCACATGCAGAACGTTCATATACAGAACTCGCTCCGACTTATGACTGAGGGAAAGGAACCGCACGTATTCAAGAAAGGCGTGAAACCAGACATCTTTGTATACGGTCACACCCATTACCCGGGGATTGAGAGACTGACCGTCAGGCACAGGACGATGTGTGTTGCCAACTGCGGTTCCTGGTCCAAGCAGCTCAAGTCACATCCGACCAACTTCAAGTTCTTCCCTCTCTTCCTGCCGGACTACGAGCTGACCTATGTCAAGGTAATCCCAGAAGACGGTGAGGTAAAGATTGAGCTGTGGCAGCAGGCCAAGACATTCAGACGGCAATACTCATTCATGGAAAGGCTCGCCCTCATCTTCCGCAAGAGCCCGAATGTGATAAGGAAACAGACGAGGATGCTCGGCAGCCTTTCGATGCGGTACACTTAAATATAAACTGTTCTGGATTCCCTCATATGGGATTAAAAGAAAAGATAACCATAGGCATAGCCTGCTACGCGATGGGGATGGGCACAATCGGAATCATAGACCATTTAGAAACAAGGTCATACGAACAGCGAAGGGCGATATTTAGGGCAGTCAAGGACCAAAAAAACTTGATGGTCGAAGGCTACCAGGAGTATCTCGAGCTGATCGGCATGCTGCCCGTGGAGGAAAGGGACTCCTACATCGAGCCGATGTCAAAGATTTACAAGTACACGCTGGAGGGTGATGATATCATCGACAGCTTCGACAAGCTCGATGGGGAACAAGACGGTTTCATCGACTTCTCGAAAATTGAGCTTGATGACATGAGGGAGCTTGGAAAGAAGATGAACGACATCTTCGACGGGTACATCCAGCAGCAGAAAATCATCATCGGTGAGGTGAAAAAAAGCTACGAAGAGAGCAAGAAAGAATTACTTCTTTGAGGATTTTTTCTTCGGCTTAGGTTTCTCTTCGGGGGAGGACTCTTCCTTTCCGGCCTCCATCTTCTGGAACAGGAGCAGGTCCTCAGTGGTCAGCTTCTTGCCCTTCTGTATCTTCTCCTCGACCACCTTCTCCTTGTCCTTGAGCTCCTTTTCCTCCTTGTCATGGCGCTCCTTCTTCTTCTTGGCCTTGATCTGGTTGACCTGATCGGTGAGGCCGTTCAGCTCACCGAGTTTCTCCTTTAGCTGGTTGTTGATCTCTGTGAACTTCTGCTTGAGCTCGAAGAACTTCTTATAGGCCTCCTCCTCCTTGGCCTTGAGCTCGTCAATCACACCAGACTTGGCCAGCATCTCCTCATGCTTGGTCTGGCTCTCAGCCGCCTTCTTCTGGATCTTGGCATGGACCTCGTCGGCCTGCTTCTTGAGGTCCCTTATCTCGCGGGACAGCTTCCTGATGTTCTCGCTGACATCGACGATCCCCTTGGAGCCCTCGAGCTCGCGCTTCATGTCCTTGATCCGGGCCATGGTCCTCTTCTCGGCCTCGAAGGACATGGGTTGGGTCTCAATCTTGTACTCCAGCCCATCAATCTCCTTCTTCAGCCTCAGCGGATCGAACCTGACCCTAGAGTCCTTAAGCAACGAGTCCCGCTCGTCCTTGAGCTTCTTGATCTCGGTTATCTTCTTCCGGATCTCGTCGTTGAACTTCTTCCTGTGGGTCTTGGCTTCCTTGACCTCGGTTGTATACTGGTTGCGCTCGCCTTTCGCGCTCTTCACATTGCCGATAAGCTTCCTTATCTCACTAGAATAAGATTCCTTCTTCTCGAACCAGGTCTCCTTCTCCTGATTTATCTCATTGAGGCTGGTCCTTAAGGCATTGATTTCCTTTTTGACTGCAAGTATTTGTTGCACGATCTCCTTGTTATCTTCAGGCATGTCCACTCACGAACTCTTTGAAGGGGAAAAAATCCCCTCCCTGTGATCTTTTAACCGAATAGTGCTCCCAGCCCGGCTGCAGCTTCCTCTTCGGATTTCTTGTCCTCTTTCGGCTTCTCCTCTGCCTTCGGTTCAGAGGCGGAGGCCTCCCCTGCAGCAGCTGCTGGCGCAGCCGCCGGCGCAGCCACAGCCGCGCTCTTCTCGATTGCCTCGTCGATGTTGACCCCCTCAAGGGCTGCGACGAGAGCCTTTATTCGAGATTCATCAGACTTGACTCCTGCAGCTTCCAGCACCTTTTTTACTGAAGCCTCATCGATTTTCTTGCCCGCTTTGTGCAAGAGCATTGCAGCATAGATGTACTCCATTTCAATCCCTCCATGTAAATATCATTGGCCGACCGTCCCTTTCAAACCTGCCGCTTCGGCCTCGGCTCTGCCCAGCAGCAGTCCTATCGTCATCTGAGTCGGAATCCCCTCAGAGACTGAAAGGTTGCGCGACTCCTGCGCAGCCTTCATTATGAGTATCTGCACGGTCTCAGCAGTTGGGAAACCCGATTCGACAGCCAGGTTGAGCGCCCAGCGCGCAGCCTGGCCGATGTTGTCTAAATACTCCTTCTCATCAACGTTGAGGACCTTCGCGTCGTAAGTCACGCCGTCCTCTAGCATCGTCACGATGTTCAGCCCGATCTCCATGGGCTGGATTCCAAGCCTTGATAACAAGCCAGCGACATTCGCGCTGATCTCCTCGCCCTCCTTTACGACAATCTTGTCCGCCTTGATGGCAACCTTGCCGTTCTCGATGCCGGTCTGTATCCCTAGAGAGCCGAGCTCCCCGATTATCGGACCGGGCATGAATGGGGTGGGACCTGCCTTGACCGTGATGTCCCTGGGAGCGGTCTGGCCAGCCTTGGCAGGGGCCGGCGACTTGCTTGCCTGGATGGTCCTGAATATCCTGAAAGGGTTCTCGCTTGTGGCGATTACCCCAGGCATCCCTCGAAGCTTCCTGTTGAGCTGATCGAGGCCTTTGACCTTGTCCTTGCAGTTCTCGATAGCTATCTTGATCAATCGTCGCTTCGCCACCTTTATCTGAACCTTGCCCCTGAGCTGAGCTCTCATGATCTGCAGCTGCGGCGTTGGCATGTTCTCCATGTCCACAGTTCCGATTATCGGGTTCGACGTGAACAGCTTCTCCAGTTCGGAGACGGTCCCAATCTTGTGCTTTGCGACGTGTGCCATTTTCCTATAGTTTGACCGGCTTGCTCATGGTTAGCTTGAGGAAAACCGACCTTATGTTGTTCTCCTCCTGAGGTAGGTGGTGTATTATCTGATCGTAAACTGTCATTATGTTATCGGCAATCTCATCCTCTTTTTGGCCGATGGTCCCGACCTTCATGTGCAGGACCGGCTGGTTCTTCGTCTTAATCCTGACGGTCTTCTGCAGCTTATCATACAGCGGCTTCAGGCTGGTCTTGGGAGGGACGATGCACCCCGCTTTTGGGTTCGGCATCTTGCCCCTTGAGCCCAGCACGCGTCCGAAGGCCTGCGCGACCTTGGGCATGATGTCCGCTTGGGCTATGAACCACTGGTGCTTTGCGGCTAGTTTCTTGGAGGCCTTTTTGTCTTTGGCATAGGTGTCGAATTCCCTTTCGCCAATGGACTCGTCGCAGGTGTTCTTGGCTTCAGACGCGAGCTCACCCCCGATGAGGGCGCAGACAGAGAGCTTCTTTCCGACCGTGTGGTGGAGAAGCGCGTAGAAGTCAACCTGCTGATCCGCCTTCTTCATGTCGATGTTCTTCAGATTGACTATGAGGTCTACACTCTGTGCGAACTTTCGCTCCTTCGCGTCCTTAGTCAGCTTCTGTAGGGCTTCTAAAACCTGTTTCTTTTCCATGGCACCTCACCCCTCCTACCGCCTCCCCAGGCGGTAGTTCCGCGGGATTTACACGAGGTCTCCGTGTCTGATGAGGGGAACAACTTTCCCTTTATAAATGTTGTTATGACAAGCCAAGCATGCTATTTATGTCGTGGTGAAAGACTTCCCCGAGGGCGATTTCGATGCCTTTTTGGTGGACTACCACCTGCTTCAGGGTCTCGGCAAAGATTTGCCTGTAAACCGGCTCGCCGTTCTTCATGGCGTCATAAATGCCCCTTAGGGCGTAGTAGGAGGGCAGGTAATCCCGAATAGCTAGACCTATGAACTTGGTCTCGTCAATGTTCTGTGTAACTTCCGGAAGCTCAGAGAACTGCCTCAGGCAGTTATGCGCATGGGTATTGGTCTCATAGGCTTTAGTAACTGCGGCCTGGATGCTGCCTGTGCTTTTAATCAGATCATCCGCCAAGCTAATCATGATGAAGCTTAACCTCCCGGAATATTCCGCTTTCAATATCAACGCTTCTGTGCATGCTTCAAGTGCCATCATCAATCCCTCCTCGTGCGGGAGAATCCGCCTATATATAAGCTTAAGTTTTATATAAAGACAGAGAAGACCAGCCCCCACATGAGGAAAACAGCGCTCATGATCGCTGCCTTCGCAACCCTCGGCTACGCAGGCGGGATACAGGACAGGGTAGTCGATTCAGCAAGAGTCTATGGCGTCGAGCAGAGGGTGCTGTCCATGAGGGAGCCCCTAAAGGAGCACCTGATGGTTGTGGAGAGCACCATGCGCCGAGTGGAAAGGATGATTCCGACCTTCGAAGGATGCTCATTCGTCGAGGAGCGGCTTTCAAGTGATTATCTCGGCAGACTGGGTGTGCTCCTGCCCAGGATGCGCCTCGAGCTGGCCGCGTTGGACTCAGCAGACGGCAGGCTGGACGGCCGGTACCATCCAAGAGCCATGGCTGAAGAGGAAGTGTCCCAAGTCCTGGACCTGGCGGACCTGACCAAGCAGACATACGACAGCCTGTACGGGCTGACGCGCAAGCTGATGGTGGATGTCTACTACAACAAGCTGAGCGAAGCCGGGGAGGAGATTGCGGAAAGCAACTTCGCCGAGGTTTCCGACCACATCGAAAAGGAGTTCGGAATACGCCTGGTTGAAAACAGGGTGGTCCGCGGCGGGTCAAACCTTCTCTATGATTCCAACCTCAACCGGATTTGGGCAGCCCGCAAGGATGCGGACCTGTCCATCATCTACTCGTCGAGCGAGCATGGGCAGGTGAAAAACGGCGAGCTGGTCTTCAACGGGGGCATCTGCAAGTTCGATCTGGGCCTCGCAGCCCTGTTCAACGTGGGGTCGGAAACCAGAGCCGGCCTGTTCGAGGCAGCCAGGCACGAGATCACGCACTTCTTCAGGTGGGACCATGAGAGGGACCCAAAGTACGTCATGTACATGTACCTGCCTGACCAGCCTGTCGAATGGAGCGACCGAACCAGGCAGGTTGTGCACAACAAGAAATGGAGGGATTGGATCCAGCCAGCTCAGCTCAGCGAGGAGGATATCAAAACTTTCATCTCGACTGGCAGGATGTCCCGGTTGCCCTCATCCAGCACGAAGATCTCGAACCGGTAAGCCTTGAACCTCTCAAGGAACCTCTCAAGGAGCGTCTCCCTGACCAGAATTACGGCCCTGCCCCGCTCCAGCGCTTTCTCCGTCGCCCGGTGCAGGCCCTGCATCCTCCACTCCAGCATGCCGTACTCGTCGACGAAGGTCAGGTGTCCCTTGGCGACGGACGAGAGGATGGCCCTCTCGGCGAAATCCAGGGCGTCCCTCCCTATCCAAAACCTCCCAACCTTAACTGAATCATCTGTTTCCTCATGGTGAAGGAAGCGCATGCTCCCTCCGGCGAGGTCGCGGACCTCATCGCCCAGGCAGAGAATGCCTCCGCAGCGCACCCCATCGGTCTCAAGAAGCGCGACGAGCTTTTCGCACGCGGTGGTCTTCCCTACATGCTGCTTCGATGAGAGTATTATCCTCATTGGATCACGATCCTCTCCAGGTCCCGGATCCGGTTCTTGCCGATGTCCTTGTTCGGAAAGAGTGTCTCCTTCCTGTCCAGGAGCCAGTAGCCCTGCTGCATGTCATCCCAAGAGTATGGCTCCGGGCTGTAGCCGTCGTCTGCAATGAGCTTGTACTCATGAGTCTCGGGATGGTCGATCCCGATAAAGCTCGAGAGCAAGACAGCCCTCTGGCCGTCGTATTCGATAGGGGTGAGGCGGCCGACTATGTCGTCTATCATGATCTCGTCGGGAACCAGGCTCGCCGAGCCGTTTATGAGGGTGATCGATTCGAGGTCGCGAACCGCGTATTTCGCAGAGAGTTTCGGGTAATCAGCCACCTGCCCCTTCGCATGCCAAACCCCCTCCTTGAAGTCTTCCCAGGAGAGGGGAGGGGGGGAGAATCCGCCGGACGAAGTCAGCACGTAGCCGAAATCAGATGGGTTCTCGACCCCCACCAAACCTGCAAGCGCGGTGTCGTCACGGACGCTGACCTCTTTGGGCTCGCCGTCAACGTAGATCACCTTCCTTGCGAGCACGACATCCCCATCTGCTAGGTCCTTTAACTCGACCCAAGTTCCGTTCTGCGAGTACAAGTAGTCCTCCGGCTTGGCCACGACCTTACGTATTTTTTCCTCAAGAGATGTATTGGTGAACAGGGACGAGCGTTCCTCGCCGTTGAACATGACTTCCACAGCGCCCTCAGGCCTGACCATGGTGACCAAAGCGCGCTGGTCCACGGAGAGGTCAGTCAGGGCGACGGGGTCGCTAGCGTTGACCCTGTAGGTGTAGGCTTCGGGGGTCTTGGTCACATATTCCCGGATGAACGTGGCGAGGTCTCCAGTCGCGATCCACTCGCGTTGCCCGTTCCTCACAGTGATGGCAGGGTAGATCTCGATGCCTGACAGGTTTTTGATGTCGGCGCACTCGCAGATTATTCCGTCAAACTCCAGTCCGTTTCCGACAATCCTGCCGCGGGAGAACTCGTCGTACGTAATCGTCGCGGACCTGTCCCCCTTGAGAGTGTAGACGTAGCCGTTGGGATCTCCGAGATTGACATCCTTTATGAGGTCAGTCAGAGGAACGCTCGCCTTCTGCACTACCTGCTCCTGTCCGCGGAATAGAAGGCTCAGTTCCTGGACGCCTGGGTCCTGTGCTGGCGTGCACCCTATCAGCAGTGGGAGCAGGAGAAGAGCAATCTCTTTCCTCATTTTAGACCACCGCCGCGATTATGAACAGACCTACAGCGACAGCGCCCGCCGCATAGTGGAACTGGCGCAGCGCCACCGTCTTCCTGAGCGGGATCCTGAACCTCGAGGCCAGATATGAGCCAAGGGTGAGCATGATGAGGCCTCCGAGCGCGAAGGTCCACTCCTCGTAAAGGAGATACCTGATGATGCCGGCGAAGCCCTTGCCCAGCCAGTAGTCGAACCGCATGACATAGGCTGTGAAAAATGCGAAAGCGGCGATTGACACGTAGCCGGCCGCAGCACCTGTCAGGAGGTTCCTAGGAACGGTCTCCCTCCACCTGTCAGCCAGCGTCGTCACGGCCTCGAATGCGAGGGCGGTCAGTATGATTGCAGCCATCGGACGGAGCACGTTGCTGCCGGGCACGAGGAAGTCCAAGGCCTTGAAGGCCGCAGCGATGGCTCCCAGCGCGATTCCCAACCCGGCCTTCCTGTAGAACGCGCGTGCGAACGACATAATGCCTATCCCGATTGACGTCATCACCATTCCCGTCCCAGGAAAAAATCCGATCCAGTGCAGGATGTTTCCCATGGTAGCCTCAAGTATGCCCCACACGGATCCCAGGAAAAGGATTCCGAAGAACAATGATTTGTTCATGTTACCACCTCTATGAATAAGCGCGGATTAGGTTGCTCTGCTCGAAGTACTCCAAGACCTTGCGGAATATCTTCTCATGGCCTCCGGCGTCGGGATGGAGGCCGTCGCACAAGTCGTTTTCCCCTATGACCTCCCAAAGAGGTATGAAGTCGACCTTCTCGCTCCTGCAGACCGACCTGAGCGTCCTGTCGTACCTCTCAAGGTCCTCGTTCTCCCAGTACTCGTTTTCCTTCCACGGCTTGGTTAGTCGTTCGTCGACTTTCATGAGCCCTGTGAAAATCAGCCTGTCCGAGTGCTTGCGCCCTACGGATATGATTCTCTTCAGGTTCTGCTCGAACTCGCCCAAAGGCACATAGTAGTTGCCCTTCCTGTCCAAGTATCTAGGGTCGTTGGTTCCTATCGAGAAGAGGAGGATGTTGTCCTCGGGCTCGATCTTGGCGATCCTAGCTATCTCCTGCTCCAGGAACTGCAGGACCCCCCTGGTGTCGTTAGAAGAGACACCTAGGTTGTAGACCTGGATTCCCCACTCTGAATAGCCCTTCAGGAAGTGTGTCTTCAGCCTATCGGCCCAGCCCCCTTTCTCCAGGTCGAACGCACCCCAGGTGATGCTGTCCCCGAAAACAAGCACCTTTACCATGGGATGTGGCTTAGGGCTCAGATTCTTAATGCTTTCGATTCAGGAGGCGCGAGTCCTCGGTTTCACGGTAACAGCGACCTTGGCAGCCAGCTCCTGCTGCCTGCGGAGCGCTTCCAGTCTAGCCTGTTCAAGCTGTTGGGCTTGCAATTGCGCAGCCTGTTCTGCCGCGATGCGTACTTGCTCAGCCTGCGCATCGAGCAGGGCCTGGGCTTCCTGCGCCTTCGTCGCATCAGACAGCTGCATCATGAGCTCTGTACGCCTCAAAGAGTCCGTCTCCCTCTCGAGCTGGGCCTGAAGCATGACCTGCGTGCTCTGGATGTCTATCATCTTTTGGGTGAGTTCCTGCCTGCGGCTCTCAAGTACAGCGAACTGTTCCATCAGTCCCTGCTCGCGCCTGGAGAAATCGGTGCTCTGATAAACCGCTCCGGCAATGTAGATCAGTATGAGCATCACAGTCGCTGCACCCCAGGCCATCCTTCCCGTGCCATTGTCCTCATCCATTCGGAGCACCTCCTGTCTGCAAAAGTGTGTTGTTGAGCACCGTCTGCTCGACCTGCCTCTGTATTTGCGTGTTCAGGTCACCGATGCGGGCAGTCTCGATTATCATCTTGTCCACATCACTCCTTGTCGCAGCGATGTCTGCTGTAATTGACGAGACCCTGTCCTCACCTGACTGGAGCATCGCAGCCCCGATTACTGCTCCGCCGATGAGGATTATGAAGAATACCGCAGCCAGCTGCGCGTCCTCTGCAGCCCGGAACACACGCAGGCTTTTGAGGACCCGCGTCAAGAGCATAGCTAGTATGATCACAAACGACGCCAGGATGAGAGGCTTGATGAATGGGGCGAGTATGGATGTCTTAATGTCTGTTCCGAGATTGACGCTGTGAACGTATGCGATGAAGAATACAAGGTAGCTCAGGAAATGTACGACCTTCCACCTCTTGTACCTCAGAACCCTCATGCCCAGAGAAGAGGAAGTGGCGCCAATCAGGAGCATCAGGTAGAAGGCCAGAGTGCCCATGGAGAGGAGCACCAGCCACTTGTCCCCAAAGGCCGCTCCCAGATAGTCGGTAAAACTCAGCCCAACTCCCCACTTGTACCTTTCGGCTGCTGCGGATATGAAATGCAGGGCGACGAGGAAGGTGGTAAATATCGCGAGCGGGGTGTGGAAGCGGAAGAGCGGCGCGTCTCCCTTGACCTTGGAGAGCATCCGCACCTCGCCCAGCAGGAGGGTCATAAACAGGAAAGCGTATGACAGCAGGCCGAACACGCGAGTCAGCAGCCATATGGCCTCGCTCGTTCTGAGGGAGATGGAGAGCGCGATGTAGATTATCATGAAGGGCAGACTGAATAGCAAGAGCGTGCGCGTCTTCATCGTCCCACCTCAAGGAAGCCGTTCATGGGTATCAATGCCCCTTCAACTGTTACTGCCAAGGCGGGCCTTCCCTGCGCGGCGGTCTGAGGGTCACCCAGAAACATGCAGGTAGCCCTGGCGTCGGCATCCATCAGGCTTGATGATATAACAGTGGAGGACGCGAATTTATTAGCACCGACGATGTGGCTCTTCGAAAAGGAGCCGCAGAACTGATTATAATCCCCAGAAGTCGCTATTGCAGCGTTTTCCAGCACCACAGTCGCAACGGCGCTAGAAGGTTCGCGCGGGTGCTGAATCTCCACCACCTCCAGGTGCTGCCCGAAAATCAGCATGTCGCCTCTCGCGTCTATGAAAGCCGACTCGACTCCCTGTTCGCGCAGGAAATACGCGAGTCGGTCGACTATGTAACCCTTTGCGATGCTTCCCAAATCCATGAGAACATCGGGGTGGCGAAGTGACACCCTATTGCCTGTCACATTCACGTCCTTGTACGTGCAGCTGACAGGTTGCAGTTCCCTCCCGCCTTTTCGCGCTAGGAACTCCATGCCTTTTGATACGTCGTACCTGCCGCGGCTGAGCCTGGAGAACTCCAAGGCTGTCCTGATGACCTCAAGCATCTCGCCCGATACATCAGCTGAGCGGGAGGAGTTCAGTCTCGAGAGCTCGCTGTCAGGATCATAAAGGTTAAAGATTTTCTGCAGTCTGTGCCCTTCCTTGGTCACTGCGTCTAAAACCTCATTGCCTATGAAGTCGTCGACATCGTAGAGCACGAACCTCACAGTGCCGCCCATCATGGGTACGTCACGCTGTGCCATTGAAATCCTCGCTCCATATCCTTTCTGGGGGGAGGCCCAGGCCGGTTAGTTGCGTCCTGAAGTTCTCGATCATCACAGGAGGCCCGCAGAGGAACACATTGGCGGCTCCGAGTTCAGGAACCTCGCGCATTATTGACTCGGCGTCAACCCGCTGGTCGCCTTCCCTGGTCGCGCGGAGGTGCACCTTGACGTGCCTGAAACGGGATATCTCATCAAGCAGGGCCATCGAGGCGCGGGTGCGGGCGGAGTAGAACAGGACCGCATCGGCCGCGCGGGTGCTTTCGAGCTCTGCCGCCATCGCGTACAGCGGAGTGATGCCTATGCCTCCGGCGACGAGGACAATACGGGCGTCCCCTGGAGGGAGAACGAAACGCCCGTACGGTCCCCTGACTTTGATGGTATCGCCTTTCCTGACTTTCACCATGCGGGATGTGAATGACCCCTGTCCCTTGAAGTATATCGTCATCTCTTTCCCTCCCCTTACGATTGAGTAGGCACGGCTCTCATCATCGCCCGGGAAGGATAGCATGACGTACTGTCCCGGCTTATGTTCCAGGGCTGAGGGCAGACGAAGGACAAGCTCGTATATATCCTCGGCCGCAGTTCTTAGTCGTGAGACCCTGGCTTCCATTGCTCACCGCCTCAGCGTTATGCAGTTGGCCGGGCAGCTTCTTATGACCAGCTCCTGCTCCTTTACAAGCGCGTCATCGACCTCCAGCTCGTACAGGCCGGTGTCCTCATTGAGCTTGGCGCCTTTTAGCTCCGCCTTGCCGTCGTTGAGCACCTTCCAGAGAGCCGGGCTTACCGCTTCGCACTCTCCAGCTCCGATGCAGGATTTCTTCTTGTACTGAATCACAACCATCATTTTCACCTCATCATTCCGAGCCACACGAGCATCCTAACGACGAAGGACCTGTCGTCGTGCGGATCGTAGGCGTCATCAATCCCGTCATGGTCCTTGTCTGTTGGTCTCGTAGTGTCGCTGTCGTTTTTGTCCATGATCCCGTCTCCGTCCACATCATAGTAGCCGGCGTCGTCTTCTCCCGGATGCACGTCGAACAGGTCGACCGTGCCGTCTCCGTCGCTGTCGCGCATAAGGAGGTCGTTTTGGCCCGGGTAGAGGTCATCCTTGTTCAGTATGCCGTCCCCGTCGTCATCTTCCATCGAGGTGTCCTTCATGATGGGTATTTCAACTGGGGTGACAACGACATCAGGTGTCTGGTTCTCGACCTGCGGGGCAGAATCTACTACCGGTTCGACGACAGGTTCCACAACAGGTGTCGCGATTATCACCGGTTCCTGGAAGTCGTCACTGAAATCCCATTCGTCATCCGATTCCCAATGGTCGTCCTCGTGGTCATCCTCATGATCATCCTCAGCAGCTACAGCGATGGCACCAAGTATCATTATGACAGCGAGCAGTGCGAACAATGTCTTCAATCCCATGATTATCATCTCCGGCCTTTTTCGCCAGCTCGTCCGGAATGGCTTGTAGTATTTATTTCATCTCTGCTTAGCGTCCGAACCGTATTTCCGGAGGATGGCCCAAAACAGCCCCAGAAGGCAAAATATGGGCCCACGAAAGTTCAGAACCTTCCTCGGAGAGCCGGCCTTTTCAACAATAGAATTAAATAGTTCAGAACTTTCCGCAGCCTATGCGAATTTATGTGTTGAGTTTTTTGGTCCTGCTGCTGATTGCAGGATCCTCATCAGCACTCATCCTTGATGAGGTCGCAATAGATGACGTTCTGGCAGATGACGGCTCGGTCCGGGAGAGCGTATCCATCCTCATGAGCAATGTCACCACCAGCAGTTTCACGCTCACGCTGCCGCAAGGCGCAAAGGGCATCCTCGTCAACGGGCAGCCCGCTTCTGAGGTCAATGTAAGCCTTGACTGCACCCAGTGCGAGGTCTCGGTCTCGTACGACCTGCCCAAGGTCGTCCTAGATCTAGGGGATGACACGTTTTCCTTCTCGCGCACCCTCAACCTGCCCTCCACGCCGGAGAGCTTCACCTACAGCATGCAGCTCCCGATAGGAACCTACCTGGACCTTGGAGGAGAGACCCCTGTGGTGCCCCTGCCCTCTTCTATCCTCACTGACGGCAGGGCGATCTCAGTGCTTTGGAGCGCCACGCGTCCGGAACTGCCAACCCGGTACTTCATCCGCTACAGGGGTCATGAGAGTCTGGAGACATCGATAACAGGAGTGGGCGAGGAGCAATGGGGCGTCTGGCTCATCATGGTAATCATCCTTGCAGCGGGCATGGGCGCCGGATTCGTGATAGCGCTCTGGAGGGAGAACCGCAAGGAGGTGTGGCCGGTGGTGCCCGCGTCCCTGCTGAGCCCTGACGAGAAGAAGGTGCTGTCCGCGATAGGCAAGGGGACCCTCAGCCAAAAGGAGATTTGCTCGAAATTGTCGTGGTCCAAGTCAAAGGTGTCTGCCGTGGTCTCCAACCTTGAGTACAAGAGCATGATAAAGAGGGAGAAGGTCGGCCGGAGCTACAAGGTCACCGCGGTCAGGGACTATGTCGAAGAAGGTTGATTAAATGCAAAGACTCTCATAAGTACTCCTTCAACCCACAACTCTCAAGGTCTTTTCTGCCTGGAACGGCGGCAGCTCACCGAAGTCGCAGGTCTTGCACGTCGCGTCGAGCTCGACATAGTCATCGTCGCCCCTTATGCTCTTCTTCGCGTCAGGCAGGTAGGCGCTGTTGTAAACGTGGCCGGGCATGAACACGTACCTGGAGTGCACGCCTATCGCCTCCAGCATGCTGCCCAGCAGAACGGCGTGTCCGTCGCAGTCAGCGCCTCCGACATACAGGACCTCAGCAGGGCTCTCGACGTACTCGTCAGGAGGGTCGCCCACATATTTTATGTTGTCCCTGACAAAATAGTAGATAGCCTTGGCCTGGCAGAGCCTTGCCCCTGACGGGCAGGACTGGACAGCGATGCGCGACGCGATCTGCTTTACCACCGGGTCGTTTGGGTTGACCTGCAGCAGGATCTGGTTTCTCGGCACCGAAGTGTTGGTCATCACGAAGTCTCCGCCGGTCAAGGAATTGAGAGTGGGTATGTTCCTCGGCTCGGGACTAAGCCTGACCCCATAGTAGGGGATCACCATCAGCACCAGGAGGAATATCATCAGTGGGGCGGCTATGGCTGGCGAGAACCACCTCTTTTTGGGCTTCTCCTCGGAATCAGCCGCGTCTCGCATGTCCTTCAGTATCTCATCTTCCATTGCCACTAGCAAGAACGCGTTATTATTTAAGATTTGTTGATGCCGTGGATCTCGGCGTAGTGCCTCACCATCCTGAACATGTTGAGAGTGAACACTATCACGAAGAGGTCGCCGATGATCACGAGCGAGTCCTGGAATACCATGTTGTCGGTGAAATAGAAGGCGATCCTTGAGAGCAGGAAGAAGTAGAGCGCGACCACGATGTAAATCAGCGCAGAGCGGAATATCTTGTACCTGTGGAATATCTCGAACCTCTCGGCAATCTGGCTCTTCTTTATCCTGCTGTCGACGTACATCAGGTCGAAGAACGTGTAGGTCAGGAACGCGATGGCGATTATCTCGATTGCGAACTTGGTAATCACAAGCGGTGACAGGTCCATGAGAAGTCACTTGCCTTACCGCTATATTAAGGTTTCGCAGGTTGCAGCCCGTCAGCGAACCTGACGATGTGTTTAGGAAGCAGCAGCTCCTCCCCTTCCGAGAGCATGCCGCATGGCTTGTGGTTGTAATCTGCAATCTCCTTCCAAAGGTAGGGGTCGCCTGCGTATTTCTGAGCGATGTCCCAGAGCCGGTCATCCCTCTTGACGAGGTATACATAGTCCTTGAAGGAATCTTCAGGCGGAGGCATCACGCTCTCTATCCCGAACAATCCCGCGACGGGCCCTGCGTATCTTGCCAGCTCATCTTCCGCGGCCTCCGGCGATACGTGGTGCATGCCGGCGTAGTAGCTCAGCCCGCAACCTGCCACCAGCCCGCAGATGAGCAGGTTCTTCAGCCTGCCCTTCCTCGGCGCCTTGGCAGAGTCCAGTATCCGCTTGAACCTCCGTTCTGCATCACCCATCCATATCACCCGCCATCCTGTCGAGCTTGGCCGAATACACTGCGTATGCCTTCGCCACCACCTTCAGCCGCTCGTATGTGCGCTGCTTCCTCCCGAACGGGTCCCATCCCCTGGTCCTTTCGTACTTGCCCTCGCAGAACGTGGAGAACCGTTCGAGGAGAGCCGACTGCCGCCTGGCGTAGTTCCGGGAATCAATCATGGCCTGCTCGACAGCCCTCAGCAAAGCTTCCCTTTGGGAGTTGGTCTTTGGGTGTGACACCATACCCAGCAGATCCTGGCGGAATTTGCAGAAGCTGTCGAAGCTCGAACCCACGACGTCGAGTGCGTAGTCGTCCAGGTCTTTCCCAACAGCCCTCCTGAAAGGCTTGGACACCTTCCTGAACCTGTTCCCTATCCTCATGAGCATGTTGCAATTCTCCCTGCATCGGACCCGGTCCTCCAGCTTGCCCTGCAGCGCCGCGAGGAAACGCCTGGCTTTTTCGGCTCCGCTGGTGTAACCGATTGACTCCGAAGCATCGAGGGCCTGCCCCAGCCTGGCTGATACATCATATGCCCTGCTCTCCAGCTGGGGGCTCAGGCTGACTGCGTCCTCGTAGGCCTTGCCGACCTGCAGAATCTGCTCTATCCTCATCTTCGCCTCCTGCCACTTCCCATCAAGCGCGGCAACAGCCTCCTCCCGGGCCCGCTTGGCCTGGGCGACCGACTCTTCCAGTGAGGGATAGGTAACCGAGGGGACGGACGGCAGCGCCTGGGCGTATTCTTTGAGCTTGGCGCATCCGGGCAACAGGATTTGGAAAGTCAGGCGGTCAGAGGATTCCCGCAGGTCCTGGATTTTGGAAGTGATTCTCCTCAGCTGTGCAGAGTGACTGTTGTATTCTTGCCTCTCCTGTTTCTTGCTCTCAATACGCCCCTCAAAGCTTTCGTACCATTCCAGATGAGAGGTGCTTAAAGGAATTGACATCTTCTCAAGCCTTGCGGATATCCTCCTGAGCTTTGAAGCGAATCCGGCGCCCTCCACGCTCAATCCTTCCAGATCGTCTTCGAGGGACGACCTCATGCCGGCGAGCGTCTCCGAGAATAGCTTCACCGCTGCGCCAACCTTCTCCGAAGCGCTTAAAAGCATCCCGGCAGTCGCCTCGTACGCTTCCTGGACCTGGGGCAGGGGCAGCTGGGTGAATGTCATCGCACTTAGTGCCTTTTCCTCAGCCATCAGGTCCATCACCTCCTGGGCCTCAGAGAACCCGCCACTTATGCGGGACGCCCTGGCCTGCAGGCTATTGATTCGGTCCTCCAAAGCTTTGAGCTCACCCAAGCGCATCTGTGTGAGGTGTCCGCCGAGGTGGTTGTCGATCGCATCCATCATGCTACCGCTTCCAGAGCGGGATGGGAAGCCGTCTAGGTAAAGGATAAGGATCAGGTCTTCAATAGTGTTGGCTTCAACTACCGCGTTTTCGAGAGACCTGTGCTTCAGTTTGTCCAGGTATCTCTGGGCTGTTATGTAATCATGCGGGTTGGGCGAGCGCGGGAGTGGAACCCGCTCCCATTCCCTAAGCTTGAGTGATGAGTAGAGCGATGCTTCGTCGCCTAATCCATGCTCTTCCCAGCTCACATCGTCGTAGTCCTGTACAATGGATGCGATCCTGTCCCTAGCCTCATGCATGGCAATACCTCCAGTCCCTGAACAGCTCTGTCACCTCCCTGTCCGAGAGTGTCCTATAGCTCTCGTGCCTGATGCCGAAGGCGTGGTAGGCCGGATCCACCAAAATGTCCCCTCCTTCAACGCTTACCCATGCGCAGGCGTGATGGACTTCCTTTCCGTAAGCGTCCCTGTCGACGTAGGCCATCTCAGCCTGCATCCCTGCCGACCTGGCCAGGGTGATGTAGAGGTAAGACATCTCCCCGCAGATCCCCTGCTTCTGGCAGTAGACCTCTTCGGAGTTCCTGTAACCCACATCACCAGATTTTGAGTAGTTGATGTTTTCCTCGAACCAGCCGAAGATGGCTCTCGCCTTATCCATCCTGGTAGGGAGGTCCCTTGTGATCCTGTTGACCTCGGTGAGGTCCTTTGAGTAGATGAATGGGAAGTCCTCGCTCCTGTCGGTGATGATGACCTGGTACTTGTCAAGGATGTCATCCAGGTCAAGGGTGTGCGAGCTGATCGATTCCCTTAT
The DNA here is from genome assembly GCA_964587045.1 of uncultured Methanosarcinales archaeon. Lineage (GTDB taxonomy): Archaea > Nanobdellota > Nanobdellia > Woesearchaeales > CAZPJY01 > CAZPJY01. The sequence continues at coordinate 20,910 of CAZPJY010000006.1, read as the reverse complement.
CTTTCGCCTGATGCGCTCCTGCTCCTTGTCGGCGCGGATGTCGACCTTGATCTTCTCGAGGAGCTCGTAGTTCTTCCTCCTGTTCTGCTCCTTGATCTTCTTGAGGAGGTAGTAGTCAGACAAGCCTGTTCACCTCCCGCACTTGCGCCTGCTCTTGGAGATCTTCTCGTTGAGGGCGTCGTCCAGCGATCGCTCTCCGGCCTCGAGGTAGCATCTGTAGGCCTCGTCGTACCATCCGTGCCTGTAGAAATGGTCGCCCGCCCTCAGAAGCGTGGACCTGGACGGATCTCTCGCTGCAGCCTTCCTCATGAGCGACAGGGACACCTCTACCATGCCGAGTCTGCCGTAGACGTAAGAGGCGTCGGGCAGGCAGGTCGCCGGCAGCGACTCGGGATTCAGCTCAGACATCAGCCTCGCCGCCTCTTCCTCCTCGCCAAGCGCGCAGCCTATCCTGGCCGCGATCACCGGGAATACCTGCTTTGTAGGGTAGAGCTGCACCGCTTGCAGGGAGAGTTCATAGGCTGCCTGCAGCTCGCCTTCCGCTTCCTTTTCGAGCAGCTTCCTAAGGGCGCTTTGGTCCTCGCTCTCGAAGTTGACCAGCCTCCGGACCTTATCCTCGCTGCCGCTATGCCGGTAGGCCATCAGCCTCCTTATCTTGTCGTCAACAGACATTGCATTCCCCTGTCATGAACTTCTCCTGGTTTAGTATCTCCACTGTGTGGAACTTGATTTTGCTCGTGACCAGCCTGTCGATGGCCTCTTCAAACTCCTCGAGCTCGCCGTGATTCCTGAATATGGCCTCGAGGTAGTAGTCATACCCGTTGGTTATCCTGTACAGCGTGTTCACATTGGGATGGCTCTGCAGCACTTCCCTCAGTTGGTCCCGCTTTGGGGTCTTGATCAGGAAGCCCACTCTCACAGAGTACCCCAGCTGGATGAAATCCGGGATGGCCACGGTCCTCCGAAGCAGGGGGCCCAGCTTGCCCATCTTGTCGAACACCGTGCTGATCGGCATTCCGGTCTTGCGTCCTATATCAGCCAGACTTATTCGCGCGTCGTTTCTTAGCAGCCTTATCAGATCCAGCTCTTTTTTTTGCATCTTTACCACCTTTCTTCTTCACTGTGCGCTTGGCCAAGGCCATGTACAGCTTGCTGAGCTTTTCGGGGTGCTTCTTGGCCAGGTACTTGTTGGTGCTTATGACGTTCATCAGGTCCACCGCCTTCTTCACGTCGAGGCTGGTCATCTCACCCTCCAGGATGCTCTCGACCTCGCTCACCCTGGACTCCCATGTCCACAGCCGCTTGCCGTCCTTTTTGTAACTGCCACTGATAACCTCCACGACATCATCGACCGCTCCACTTCCTGGCTTTATGTCGTAAAGATCCTTGTATGTCTCCAGGTTCTGTCTGTAAGATGTGCCGAGGCGGTCGTAGAGTGCGGTTTCAACCGGCACCGCTTCCTCCACCAGCCGCTCGAGCAGCGAGCCTTTCTCCTCCCTGAGCCTGCTTATCGCCTGCCGAAGCCTTGCCGTCTCCTTGTTGTATTCTGCTAGCAAATCCTCATACCTTGTCTTGTAGTCAGGCTTTTCGACCAAGTCCTCAAGCGGCCTGCCCTCTATTAGGATGGACTCCGCCAGCTTGCGGTCGATTGCCTCCCTGTCGAAGGGTATCCCGTTCTCCTCGTCCACGATCCTGACTTCCACGTCGTCGATGAAGTGGTATTCGCCGCCCATCTCGACTCCGTAAGCAGCCTTGAAGGCCTCCTCATGGTCGTTGAAGACAAGCCCGACCGAGTAATGGTAGGAAGATCCGTTGTGGTTCTTTGGGTTGGCCACATACGACCTGATAACCTCGCGGTCTGGCCGCGAGAAGTAAAGGTTGTGGCCTCCGTGGGAGTGACCCCATCCGATTATCTTCCAGTCAGGATCGTTCTTCAGCTCGTGCAGGTCAGTGATGGATGAGGTTATCAGGCATGACGAAGGCGTTACCTTCTGTTTCTTGGGCAGATAGACCTCCCTCACGACCGAACTGCCGTTGCCCTTGTAATCAAGTGGTATGAAGCTCACTTCCATGGGAGTGCCTGAGAGCTCGCTCACCCGCGAGGATATGTACCTCACCTTTCTGTAAGCTTCGCTCGTGATCTCAACCGGGCCGAGTTCCCGCCTGACGGTGTCCAAATCGACATCAGCATTCGTGGCCATTCTTCTTCCTCTCCTTTCTTTGTATGCCTATCTTATCCCCGACCCCCAGGGAGTCGTACCGGATGTAGTTGTCTATGGGCGTCGAGGTGAGCGGGTACAGGGCAGGCCTCGACTCAGAGACCATCAGGGATCCGATGACGCAGTTGGGCATGACGACGCTCGGCGTTGCGTCCTGGCCGCAGAAGCTCCTCTCAGTCTTCTTCTCCTTGAAGTTCGCAAGGTCGAAGAGGCAGTCTATGCAGGGTATCCTTCCCGGAAGGTACATCCTGACCTGGCCGGAGGATTCTGAGCAGCCTCCCTCGATCAGCGGCACGCCTGCCCGGACGCAGTGCTCGTTGATGAGGAAGCGGGCCTTGTTTGAGTCGACGCATGAGAAAACCACATCGAAGGGCTTTCCATTGTTTCCGGACTCCACCAGTTCGATGCCGCCCTCGTCGTACCACTCCTCCACTCCCCGGGCGCTCACGTTTGGGTTGACCATCATGAGCCTCTCCGCCAGGGTGGTTGCCTTCTTCTGCCCGACGGCACGGTAGTAGAGCAGCTGCCTGTTGAGGTTGGTTCCCTCCACCACATCCTTGTCAACCAAGGTAATCCTTCCCAACCCCCTCGCCGCGAGGGCGAGCGCGACATAGGTCCCGACAGCCCCAGCTCCGACCACGAGCGCAGAGAACCCCTGGTAGTAGTCCATCATGGGCCTCGGCGCGTCCTGGGTCCCCTTCCGGGTGGGCGATGCCAGGTTGTACCTGATGACGTTGCCGCTGGGATTGGGCGCGTCTGAATAGGTCATGCCCTCGAACGTGAAGATGTTCTTCCGCACCTCATCGCTCACCAGGCCGGCGATTACCCCGCTGATCGCAGGCTCCTGCTCCCTGCCCTCGTAGTTCGACAGGTAGAAAGAGTCCCAATCGAGATCCACATCTTCAAGGCCGGGCAGCATGCTGATGAGCTCTCCGTATGACGAACCGCAAGACGCGGAGATGAGGGGCCGTTTGTACTTCCTCGCTATGTCGAGGTTCTTTATCTTCGACCTGGGCTGGTTGGTAGCGTCCACTATCACAGTGGGTTCGTATGACGCCACGAGCGCCTCGAGAGAGTTGGTGTGCATGGCCTTCACGTCAATCGTCGTGTTGATCTCCTCGACCATGAATGCCATCAGCTCGACCTTCGAGGCTCCCTTGAGGAACCGCCCGCTGCTCGGGATCGATGTCATGAACTCTGAGGGCAGGGCGGAGTCTATCTTCGAGTTGCTTATCAGATACATGCTGCCAACACCGAGCCCCGCCATGTGGGAGGCGACGTACTGGGCGAGAGGCCCGCTGCCGACGATCATAACCGATGCGGCCTCCATGCTCTCCTGGTCCCAGCCCTGGATGAGCTCCTGGCGCGAGTACCTTCCGTCGACTTCCATCACTCCCCACCCCTAGCCTCCAACTCCTCGATGAGGCCGTCGATGGCATTGATCGACCTCTGTATGAACTCCGACTCCTCCCTGTCCCTCCTTGAAGGGAGGAGAGATTTCATCCCAGAGTTCAGCGCGTACAGGCGCTTGCGCAGCTCCTCCCTGTCGTCGTCGAGTCGCTCCTGTACGGGCCCGACTTCTTCTATCTTGCCTTCTGCCCATCTCTCATGTAGGCCTATCAGGTCCTTGTTGTACGCGTGCTGCTGCTCGTGATCATACTTGTCGGGAAGGCTGCAGATGCATCCTTTTCTCGCGACGTAATCGCTAAGAGGCCTGCTCCCGCACTTGATGGAGGAGAGCATCCTTGCATCAATCGCTTCTGTGTCGAACTCGGATTCTTCCCCTATAACCTTGATTCCCACCCTGCCTTCGAGGGTGATCTCACCATCCCTCTTGATGCCTATGACTCCGAAGGGATCGCTTCCCTTGTTGTTGAAGACCATGCCATAGAGGAACTCGACCTCCTCGGGCCTCCTCTCCGCGAGGATTATCTTCCTGCTGTTGAGGGCATCATGTTTGAAAAGATCCATGAGCTCGAAATCGAGCACGTACGACCTGCCGCCAATGCTGAACACGGCCCTGCCGTCCTCCCATTCGCCCTCGAACAGCTCGGCTTCCGTGGTGGTGACGTAGTTGAGACCTCCCGACTTGAGGTTCATGCGCAGCGAATCGTCGTCAGGCCCGGAGTGGAAGGCGTCCATGCCGCCGTGGGAATGCCCGTAGCCGTGCATGACCCATTCCTTCCCGAAGTTGTGCTTGTCTATTATCAGCGCGTTTCCTGGGATGGTGTACTTGGAATCCCTGACGACCTGTGCGTGTGGCAGCATTATCTCCCTTACCGCTATGTCCCCGGACTCGTAGGCATCCTTTGAGTTGAGGAGGTAGAACGCGACTTCGAGATCGAGCCCTGTCATCTCCGTGATCCGCCTTGAGATGTATTGCGCCTTGCCCATGGCATTCCTGGTTATCCTTATGCATGACAGCGGGTCATCCAACCATCACCACCCCCTTGTTGTCGTTGTCGTAAACCTTCAGGCCAGACCTGAGCGCGGCGGCCTGTGTCATCAGGCTGCTCGGGAACTTCTCAGGGTACAGCCTTATCACAGGGTGCATGTCATTCTCGTCTTTGAAGTAGCCCCGGGTCATCACTTCCCTGCACTGGTCGAACATCATGGCTATCCGCTTGGCGTACAGCATCCTGTCCTTGCCGTCGATGGAAAACGACATGGGCAGCCTGTCAATCCCTATGGTCTCGGCCAGCCTGTCGGAGTCGGGGTTGTAGCAGATGCTGCCGTCACCGAAAACGAATGGGTGAGCGTACCCTTTGGCGACCTTGGGCAGTGATTGGACTGTGACTGTCTTGCCCTTCATGCTGACCGTGGTCTTTGCCTTGAAGGCGTCGAACCTGTAGAACTTGGGCTCTCCGCAGTTGGACCTCTTGATGATGAAGGGAGGGTGATCCATCACGACCTGGTACCTGTCCTTCTTCATCTGCTTGATGGAGAGCTGGGGCAGGTCCCTGTCTATGTCGACTTCTTGCTGGTAATCCCTTATGCTGGCCTCAAGGGACTCCTTGCACCTCACCTTCTCCTCGATGGACTTGAGGATCCCCTTGCCCCTCTCAGTTAGGAGCGCATCAATCGTGGATATTATGGTTTCCCTGTAGCCTTCGCAGAACTCAATCATCGGGATCGGCTCGCCCACCTGCTCGTAACTTATCCGTCCTATCCTGATGGTGCCCTCGCTGTTTACCTCCTGGACCTGGCGCACCTTCCCATCCAGGAAGAGGAAATCCTTTCTGCCCACGTACCTGCGAAAAAAGCTTTCGCCTGAAAACAGCTCCCTCACCGTCGGGACGTCTGGCATCTCGAGTGACTGGTTTACGACGTCTTGGTCGATGGTTTGACGGTTCCCGCCCGCGCTCCTGCTGTACAGGTTGATGAACTGCCGGAAGACGTCGACCTTGATGAAGGTCTCAAGTGAGAGCTCGCTCATCGAGGAGTAGATCCCGTCCAGCCTGCTCAGCTCGTCGCTCAGGCGGTTGTGCCTGTCCTTGAGCGAGATGAAGTACTGGTTCAGGTATCCCTCAATGCCAGCCCTGTTGTCGTCGAGGTACATCGCTTCTAGGCTGCTCACAGGAAGGCTCTCCTCTAGGGGGTACTTGGTACTGTCGATGATGATGAAATCCGACGGGTCTTCACCCAGGGGGATGTCGATTGAGTACATCCTGCTTCCGCAGACCAGCACCGGCTCCCGTGTGAGCCGGAGCGAGTCGAAGATGGTGTTTGCAGCCAGGAGCTCGGAGTGGGGATCGCTCAATATCCCGCCCCACCATCCTCGTACCTCGTGTAGAGGTGGATCTTCTTGACCGGCACGACGATGCCGTCGTCCCTCTCGACCTTGTCGACCTGGATTATCCTGTCGGTGAAGTCCCCCACCATGTCATCGAGGGTAAGGTCTGCGTCCTCGACCGGTTTTCCGTCGACCTTGTAGGTTATGATGAGCTTGTCCTCGGAGTTGCGCTGGTACTTCCTAATCCAGTCGTTCAGGGTCTCTGCTGTCGCCTTCTCTTCAATGGTGTAACCCGGATTGAGGTTGTCCTTCTCGGGGTCGATCATGAAATCGAACAGGTCCCGAAACCTCTGTTTTGTGTACTCCACAGGCACATGCTTGGTGAGAGTCGGGTCAAGCGTCTTGGCAGTCACCAGCTCGATCGTGACATAAAGAGGCTTGTCGTTCTCGTAAGGTTTTCTCATTGTATCCCTCCGCCCTAAGGCTATTTATCGTCGAGAAAACAAGTTTAAATGGGTTTGCCGGAAAATCTTGGAAGAATTCCGGGAGACCTGAAAATATTCCGTTGAGATTCGTAATTTTTCTGGATTGGCTGTAAGAAATCCAAGATTGCATTCACACAGACCGGAATAATCACTTGGCAAATTTCAGCGTGGCGTTGCAGTAACCCCTGCAGTCCGAGCTCTCCTTTAGACCCTGCAGTGTCAGGCTGCCGCCAACAGACTCGACGAAAACCCTGGCCAGCAGGTAATCCCATCCCTCACCGGAGCTCGCGTCGAATCCCGGGCCGTTGTCATAGACGTTGAGCACAACAAACGAATCCTTTTCCTCCACATCAGGGACTATCCTCACTGCCGAGTCGCCCCTAGACCTCGAGACCGCAGCCCTCATGCACCTATCGAAAGCATAAGCGATTGGTATCCTGAGCGGACCCGCTCCTTCCACATTCTCCTTGACGATTTTCGCATCCCCAGCGGCTGCGCTATTCCTGCTTAGGATGGTACCCCACCCGTAGGGCACGAAACTGTAGAATCCTGAGCTCTCATACTGCCCCACAGTCTCTACGTACCTGCGGGCCCACTCCTCAGGATCGCCTGCGAAGCCGCGCGTCTCACTGACAGACTCAATCAGGCCCTTGGCCACACCCACCAAAGGGTGCGACCTCTTGTAGCCTGCGGCAAGGTCACTCATGGTGGCGACCACCCTGCCAAGGTCACCGGCCTCCCTGCCTCCCCCACGGCATTCTATGTAGTCCAAGTGGGCCTCAGCCGCCCTACTGAGATTAATCATGTCCACCCTCACTCGTTCCTCGGCGTGGGAGAGCTCCCGTTCCACGAGCGCCTCAGTCCCGTCAGGCGCTAGGCCTATCCTCCTGTAGAATAGTGAAATTTTCTTTAGGCTGGCCAGCAGCTTGCGCGCCTCTGGTATGTCCTGGCCGTGCACCCTTTCGCAGAAACGCTTGGACTGCCTGCTAGCAACGACCGATCCGCACCAGTCCAGGGCTCCGATGAACTCAGATACGAAGCCGTCATCGAGGATTAAATCGTTTTTCTCCCCTAATCGTCCAAGGGTGGTCGCAAGCTCTTCCAGGTTATCCATCCCCCTCACCCATCCTCTTTGCAAGTGCCTCTATAGCGAGGTCCTCGGCCTCGAACCGCCTGAGTATCTGCTCAGACATCTGGCTGATCTCGGATGACCTCTGGATCTCCCTGCCGCGCCTGCGCATCTCCACCTTGCCGGCCAAGGCCTCGAGCAGCTCCTTATCCGTCACAGTCCTGTACTGTTTCCTGATCGATTCGGTGACCTTTGAAGGGTCGCAGTCGTTTGAGTACATCCAGTCCTCGTCCTTGTAGCGCTTGCTTGTGGTTATGACATCGGTCACAGCGTTGGTGACCTCCCGTGCCGAGAGCTTGTTGTCCAGGCAGTACCCCCCCACAGCCTTCCAGTCCTTTACCTTGAACCTGTCGAAGCCCTCGCTCTTCTTCTTGATCAGCCTTTCATACTGGCCCTCATTCGAGTACCTCGCGAATTCGAACTGGGCCCGGCTAGTCCTCTGAAGCACCGCCTCGCCCAGGTCGTCCATGCGGTTGGTCATGAAAACCACCAGGTGGTTGTACCTGTTCTCTGTCTTGACCCCTTCAAGCAGGCTCATCAGGGTCTGCTGCGGACCCCTCGAGGGGTCGCCGTGGCCCAGTAGGTTCCTGCTGGGGAAAAGTCCGTCCGCGTCGTCAACCACCAGCAGCCCTATGACATCCCTGGCCCTGACCGCGTCAAAGCTGGCTATCAAAGCCTGCTCGGTGTTGCCGTACCACTTGTCCTTGATTCCCCCGTCAACCTCCCTGACAACAACTGGCTTGCCGTTCCTGGAGCCGACCTCCAGCATCTTCCTCTTGATGGCCTTCACGGTGCTGGTCTTGCCCATTCCCGGATATCCGTACAGCAGCACGTAGTTGGCAAACTCCCCGACCGGGTTTACACACCGGCGGGTGTTGTACTTCATGACGTGGCTCACTAATTCCTCTATGCGGCCCACGGCCTCGTCCTGGCCGATTATGTCGCCGAAGGTCTCCTTGGGCAGAACCGATTCCTGAGCAGGTCCTATGGCAAGCCCGTCTATTACCAGGTGGGGCATCTCGCGCGAGGCTGCGAGCGCCCGGCCCCTCGTGCTTATCTGGTCGAAGAACCAAAAGGAGAAGTCTGTCACCTCCTCCGGCTTCTTGAGCATCTTGACTATCGAAAAGTATGAGGACTCCACCAGGCTCCTGGATGAAGGCCCTGAAAGTCCCCCGTTGTTGATCTCCGAAAAGTCCGGGCACAGGCTTGAGAACTCGTCCAGGGAGCGGTGGATGGGCTGTGGGCTCAGAAGCCTTGAGAGCACCGACTTGCCGTACGCCCCTGCGGCGTACCACGAGTAGCCGTTCCTGATGTCATCAGGGTAAGATCCGAGGCTTTCAGAAACAGTCTGGTAAGCGGCAACCAAGCCTTCAATGCCGTCACAAAGTATCGCCTCTTCAGCAGACAGCTTAAGCTTGTCCCTCCCGAGAGTGAGCAGCCTTGCGTGGTCGTACCTCCTGTAGAGGCGCGACTCAGCAGACCGCCTGGCCTCGAGCATCCGCTCATCCGCAATCCTTACTTCCATCATGCCACCCTGTATATGTCTGCTTCAGGCACAGCCTGGGCAATGGAGTCCCCAGACCAGCACCCGACCAGGACTGTGACAACAGAGGTCGAGCCTCCGACAGGGGTGTAGGTCTGCCTGCGAAGCTCAAGGGCGAACTCGCCCTCTGACAGGAGCTTGCCCAGGTCGGTCCTGGCCTCGTTGGAGTGGAACGGCCCAAGCGAGGTGCGTTCGACCACAGCGACGTCAGCCCCCTTCATCGAGAGCACCTTGGCGAGCCTCTCAGGTTCGCAGAGCTCGTACTGGGCCACCTCTGCCTTGCGGAAGTCCCCCACAGCCAGGTACCACCTCCAGATCCACGGCGTGCTAGGGTCGTGGCTCAGTTCAGAGCCCCTCATCTCCCCGTCGCTTACCAGGGCGTAATCCTCTTGCGGCAGGGCCAGCTTGGTAACGGCCTTGAGGTACCTCCTCTCCCTGTAGGCCTCTTGCGCCTCACGGACAGCCTTCCTGTCCTTGGAGAGGAGTGCCTGCGAAAACTCCGAGACCAGGTCGCGCTCCTCGACGGTGCGGCCCGACAGCATGTCCCTGTCGCGCCTCAGCTGGTAGTACGCCCCTGCCACAGGAAAGCCGCTGCCCTGCGCAATCTCCCCTACCTGCTCGTACTTGAGGGCGTGCACCGCGTTGACCACCCCTCCGAGGTCGGGCACAGCCACCCTTTCGCAGAGGGCCTTCAGACACTTCTCGAGGTCCGCGAGGTGCCTGTAAAGCCTGAAAGCCTTCAGCTGCGCCATCTTCATCCGTCGAGGTAGTCCTGTATCCTGTTGATGAGCTCGTCAGAGTACTGGCTGTTGACCGCTTGGATGTCGTTGACCGTGCCGGACAGGCTTCCGCTCATCTCTTTTGGGAAGTTTCCGTTCAGCCGGTCCTCCCTGATTATGTTGCCCATCTCGCGCGTCCCTTCCGCGAGCAGTCCCATGCTCTTGACTATGAAGTCGCTCAGTGGCTTTGCGGCCTTGTAAAGGTTGGCCATGCCCTCCTGCTGGTCCTTGAGCGCCCTGATGTAGGGCTGGACGCTTTTTACATGCTCGCTGATGTTCTTGACGTTGCTGGAGAACAGCTTGCACCTGCTGTATGAAACCTTCATCAGCTTGTCGTACTGCTTGAGAAGCCCCAGCTCGTCATGTTTGAAGACCATCTTGGTCCCAAGGTCTGTCGCGTTGAGCTTGAGCTCGCTTATGTCATTGTCCAGCTCCATTTGGTCTATCTCATAGTCGTCGAAGAGCGGGTCCGACCTCTTCATGGTCTTGAGCTCGTCCGTGACCTCCTTGTGCCTCTTGATCTTCTGCGCGAGCTCCGTCGAGTATTTCTTGAAGCCCTCCTTCGCCGCCTTCCTCTCGAGCACCACGCTCTTCTTGTGGTCGAGGAGGTCGTCTATCACGAACTTGGTGTTGCCCGTGACCTCTTGCAGGTGGTTGTTGATCTTCTCGACGTTGGTCACCTGCATCCTCATCAGCTCGTCGAGGGTGAACCTCTGGTACTCCCTGCCCAGCAAGTTGAAGTACTTCTCCTTGACGCCCTCGAAGAACCTCACGTAGGGCGAAGCCTTCTCCCTGAAGCGCTTCTCTATTTGGTACTGCAGCTCGGCCATCTCCCTTAGCACGTTGTTCAGGTTCCTGTAACCAACGGTCTCGTTGTACCTGCCCCTTCTCCTATCCGTGGCAGAGGACCCCTCGCGGAGTAGCTCGCTTATGCTTCTCAGGTCGACTTCTTCCTCCTTGTCGATTACATCCTGTTCCTTTTGCATGCGGGAGAGTATGTCCTCATCCTGCTTTGCTTCGGTCGTTGTCATTTTTTTCCCTCCATTATCATCTGCTCTATTTTCGGGATGTTGTGCTTGTCCCGATATCTTGATATCTTCTCCTCGAACTTCTGCTTCCGTTTGATCAGCGATCCGATCCTCGCTGCCAGGAAACGGTCTGCCAGCGTTGCCCCCTTGGTGAACCTGCTCACCTTGCGGGCGGACGCTGACTTCTCCCTTATCAAGGTCTCTGCCGAGCAGAGCTTCTTGAGCATGCCCTCAAGCTTGGGGTCTGTTCCGAAGGCTGTGTGGTAGTCCCGCTCGAGCTCGTTGCCGTTGAGCAGGGTTAGCCCGGCAAGCTTTGCCCTAGCGCGTGCCTTCCTGGTGTAGTCGCTTATGGTGTAGAACAGCGCGTTGGCCGGTTCGATACGGTTGTCCTGCAGCTTGCCCAGGTAGTGATTTATGTCGACCTCGGGCACCTTGGAGCTCGTGTAGCACTTGACCTCAGCCACATGGAGTCCCCACCTGACAGGACCCAACCCATGGTCGTAGAAGACCACGTCGTAGTTGTGGACAAGCAGGTGCCCGTCGCTCCTGTAAGTTATGTCCATCCTCGTCCCGACTTTCCGCTTGCCCTGCCGCTTGAGGACCTCGGCCACCAGCAGCTCGAGTGCCCGTCCATCATTGCTTTCCATAGCTCTCCCTCAGCAGCTGGTCGATGGTCGGGTGCTGTGGCTGCCTTACCTCCTGCCTTGCCGGCGGGGGCGCGTATGGCGCCTTCGACTGAGTTATGTAACCTGTCGCGTACCCCGCAAGGAACACCATCTTGAGGATGATGAGCTCACGCAGGTTCATCTTATCCTGTCCTCCAGGCTGTTCTTCTCTATCCTGTGCTCGATCACCTGCTTCGGCTTTGCGTCGTACTGGCGCCCTGAGCATCCTCCTGCGCCGACGTAGTAGCCCACAGCGAAAATCCCGGTGTAGAGCAGTCCCCTCTTGACCATTTTCCACGCGGTTCTGAGCATCGCATCCACCTCACTTGATCTTGTCGTTGTAGAAGCGCTCCCAGAAATCCCCGAAGTCCTTGAGCTCTTCTTTGATGTTGGATCCCATCTGGTCCATGATGACCTCGTAGCGGCTCCCTTTCTGCAGGCTGCCCAGCAGCCTTCCCGCCAGCTCTTCCCTCTGCTCGTCATCGAGCCGCGGCACCACCTGGTCCATGAACTCGTACAGGTCCATCGAGCCCACCCGGTCCATCAGGTATTCGTCGCTGCCGAGCTGGTAGCCGTTCCCAGACTCGAGTACAGGGAGCCTCTCTCCACTTATGTTTAGGTAGGTCTCCAGCTCGCCGCTTCCGTTCCGGACCCGTTCGACCTTGAGGTCGATTGAGCCCCATGTGTCTACGAACTGCTCTGCTGCAGGCACCTTGCGGTACCTGAACTCGTCGATGTTTTTCTTCACCGTGTCGCTTGAGTAAACCCCAAAAGTCGCTGCCAGCCCTGCCACGAAGCCGTATTTGATGATTTTCGGCCAAATGCGTTTTTTGTTTTCCATTGTGACTTGGGAAGCGTGCGAGAATTTTATTAAGCGTTATTGAGAAAAAGAGAACAAATTTCCGATATTATCAGAATTATTCCATAAAATCCGGATATAATTCAGATGCGTTATTCCTCGGCCGGATATCTTCCGGATAGGAGATAAAAGCAACAGACAGCTTTTCCACAACGTTTTTATAGGGCGACGGATTTTCCCAGGTCCATGGCAAAGAAGGAAAACGAGGAAGGCCCTGTCAAGAAGGGCATGCTCATAGGAGAAGTTGTCCGCGCATATCCTGAGTCGGCGATGGTCATGATGGACTTCGGCCTCCACTGCATAGGATGCCACGTCTCATACTATGAAACCATCGAGGAAGGATGCAAAGGACACGGCATGGACGATGCCAAGATTGACGAGATGATCTCAGAGGTCAATAAAGCCATCGCGGAGAATAAGCAATAAGGTTTTTAAAGGGAAAACCCCTTATTAGTGTTTTAGGAGGGATAATATGGTTAAGATTGAGTACAACGAGGAGACCTGCATCGGGTGCGCAGCGTGCACAGTCGCCTGCGCCGACAACTGGGAGATGAACAACGAGACCAACAAGGCCAGGCCGAAGAAGACTGAGCTCGACGCCGTTGGCTGCAACAAGGAGGCTGAGGCCTCCTGCCCTGCCGGATGCATCAAGGTCATCGAATAATTCTCTTTTTCCTTACTACTCAAAAGTCATATTCTGTCTGCAGTATAGTGGTTGAAATACTATATTTTCGATTTCAGAAATCTTTATATATGACCGACCCCATTCATTAATCTACTAGATGTGGTGTGCAAATTCAAAATTAAACACTACATATAGCGTATAAGCAAACATATAGCTTCTCTTAGTTATGCTAGTTGCTATAGCTTTGCTTATCTATGATGGGATATCTATCTCCTATTCTACATCATAAAGGGGATGATTCCCAATCAACCAAACCTATAAAAGGAGTCCAAAGGAGTTGATTGATGTGAGATGCCCCTACTGTCAAAAGGACCAGACCAAGGTCACAGAGACTAGGGAGAGCGACGAGGACATCACCCGCAGGAGGCGTGAGTGCCTGTCCTGCGGCAAGAGGTTCACCACCTACGAGAGGATAGAGGCCATCGACCTCACCATCATCAAGAAGGATGGGAGTAGGGAGCAGTTTTCCATGGACAAGCTGATTGGCGGCATGTCCAGGGCCTGCAACAAGAGGCCTGTAGAGCATGAGCAGATCGAGATGGCAGCCGAGTCCATCGAACGTGCCCTCCGCCGCAGGAAGGGCACCGAGGTTCCGAGCAGGGTCGTGGGCGAGCTGGTGATGAAGAAGCTCAAGAGGCTCGATTCTGTAGCCTACATCAGGTTCGCCTCGGTCTACCGCGGCTTCTCCGACGTGGACAGGTTCAGTGAAGAGATTCAGAAACTTAAGGCTTGAGGAAAGATGAACGGAAATGCTGTAAGAGGTGTTGTTCAGTGAAGAAGGTCAAGAAGAGAAACGGAAGCATAGTGGATTATGACAGCAGCAGAATAAGAAACGCCGTGACCAAGGCATTCGAGGCTGTGGGAGAGACCAGGACCGAGCTGGTGAGCGAGATCGTCGACGGCGCCGAGAAGGTGCTGGGAAATGAAGGCATCTTCGAGGTCGAACGCATACAGGACACCATCGAGGAGCAGCTCATGCGAGCGCACCTCTTCCAGGTCGCCAAGGCCTTCATCCTTTACAGGAAGCAGCACGAGGAGCTCAGGAAGATAGGGTTCGTGCTCAGCTCTGCCGACATGGTGGATAAGTACCTGCAGGAGTCGGACTGGAGGGTCAAGGAAAACAGCAACATGAACTTCTCGGTGCAAGGGCTAAACAACTACGTCTCGGCACACATCATGAGCAACTACTGGCTGAACCGCGTCTATCCAAAGGAGGTCAAGGAGCACCACGACTCCGGCGACTACCACATCCACGACATGGGCATGCTATCGGTCTACTGCTGCGGATGGGACCTTAAAGACCTGCTTATAAAAGGCTTCGGCGGCGTCTCGGCCAAGGTCGAGTCGAAGGCACCGAAGCACTTCCGTGCGGCTCTGGGCCAGGCGGTGAACTTCTTCTACACCGTCCAGGGCGAGGCGGCCGGAGCCGTCGCGTTCTCCAACTTCGACACTCTGCTTGCGCCTTTCATCCGGCATGACAAGCTGTCGTACAAGGAGGTAAAGCAGGCCATGCAGGAGTTCATATTCAACATCAACGTGCCGACGCGGGTGGGGTTCCAAACGCCCTTCACCAACCTCACCTTCGACCTGGTCCCGTCGGGAAGCCTGGCCAAGGAGCCGGTCATCATCGGGGGCAAGCCGCAGAACGAGACATACGGCGAGTTCCAAGAGGAGATGAACCTGCTCAACCGCGCATTCGCAGAGGTGATGATGGAAGGAGACCGCAAGGGCAGGATATTCACCTTCCCCATACCGACCTACAACATCACCAAGGAGTTCGAATGGGACAACCCAGAATTCGAGCCCATATTCAAGATGACCGCTAAGTACGGCATCCCTTACTTCTCAAACTTCATCAACTCGGACATGAACCCAGACGACGCGCGGAGCATGTGCTGCCGCCTGCGCCTGGACAACCGCGAGCTTATCAAGCGTGGAGGCGCGCTGTTCGGATCAAACCCTCTCACGGGAAGCATTGGGGTAGTGACTATCAACCTGCCCCGTCTTGGCTACCTGTCTGAGGACGAGAAGGATTTCTTCGCGCGCCTGAGGAAGCTGATGGACTCGGCCAAGGACAGCTTGCAGATCAAGAGGAAAGTGCTCGAGAAGTTCACGGAGATGCATCTATATCCGTACTCCAAGTACTTCCTCGAGGACGTGCAGAAGCGCTACGGCAGGTATTGGGCCAACCACTTCTCAACCATCGGCCTCGTCGGCATGAACGAATGCCTCAAGAACCTCGACGGCGAGAACATGACGACTGAGAAGGGCAGGGCGATGGCGCTGAAGATAATGGACTTCATGCGCGAGGTCATAAGCCACTACCAAGATGAAACCGGCGACCTGTTCAACCTCGAGGCAACGCCTGCTGAGGGCACGTCGTTCAGGCTAGCCAAGAAGGACAAGGAGAAGTATCCGGGCATAATCGTCGCCAATGAGGCCATCTGGAAGAGGAACCCCGGAATCGGTGTGTATTACACCAACTCGACGCAGCTGCCTGTCAACTACACCCACGACATCTTCAAGGCCATGGACCTGCAGGACGAGATACAGACCAAGTACACCGGCGGCACCGTGTTCCACATCTTCCTCGGCGAGTCGATGCCCGACACGGCTTCTGTCAAGAGGCTGGTGCGAAAGGTCGCGGAGAACTACCGCATGCCCTACTTCACGCTCTCGCCAACCTTCTCGGTCTGTCCAGAGCACGGCTACCTCAAGGGGAAGGTCGAATCATGCCCCACGTGCCAGGCGACCTGCGAGGTTTACTCGCGCATCGTCGGCTACATCAGGCCGGTGATGAACTGGAACAAGGGCAAGCAGGCTGAGTTCTCCGACAGGCTGCTGTTCAAGATGATTGAGGAATAGGTAAATGCAGATACACCACGTAGAGGAGACCACCCTGCAGGACTTTCCCGGAAGGATCGCCTGCGCGGTCTTCCTCCACGGTTGCAACTTCCGCTGCTCGTTCTGCCACAACCCCAGAACGGTAAGGGACAAGGCCGACCTGATGCCCCCTGCGAGGTTCTTTGAGTTCCTGGCCTCCAGACAGGACAAGCTCGACGGAGTCGTCGTGTCAGGAGGCGAGCCCACCATCCAAAAAGGGCTTCCCTCGTTCCTGGCCAACATCAAGCGAATGGGCTTTGCGGTGAAGCTGGATACCAACGGCTCGAACCCTGACATGCTCAAAGCTATCCTAAAGGAGGGCCTGGCAGACTACGTTGCCATGGACGTCAAGGCCCCGCTCGACCGCTACGCGAAAGTCGTCGGTGTCGCCGGCATGACGAAGAAGATACGGAGGTCCATAGCTCTGATCAAGAAGAGCGGCGTTCCGCACGAGTTCCGCACTACGGTCTGGCCCGGCATGACCTCTGAGGACCTGATTGTCATGCACGGGCTGATAAAAGGCTCGCCGTACTTCCTGCAGCAGTATAGGGACGACGTGACGTTGCACCCTCAGAAGCACCTGTCCGGCTACTCCAAGGAGACGCTTCGGCGGATGGCGTGCGCTGTGGACGCAGAAGTCAGGTGACCATCACTTCTTGAATGCCTTGAACATCAACAGGGCGTACAACACAACGAACACCACGACGAACACCCAGACGTAATGCCTGACGAACGACGCAATGTAGGCTCCGATGACCATGCCGAGGATGACGAGCGCCACCTTCAGCATCGCAAAATCCCAGATGTCGAACCGCTTCACCCTCCCTTCTGCCCATTTGAACACTCCCATCATTCACACCTCCTCCAAGTGCTTGCAGGCCTCCCCATACATGGGTTGGGCCCACTGCCTCGCCTCCTTTGAGCTGATCCTTTTGAACATGAAATCCAGCTTGAGCAGCCACTCAACAGTGTTCTCGAAATGCCTCATGCTCTTGCTTGAATCGCACTTCAGGATTCCTCGACAAACCTTTTGACTTCATCGAGCATGATGCTTTCCTTGATTCCTTGCTATATATATGTAACGTTTATATACTCGCAGAACTGGAAATAACATATGGGCCGCTGGAGAGAAATCAGGAAAGAGCTCAACGAAAAGATCAAGCGCGGTGAGAAGTTCGACATCAAGATAAAGGACATCTCGACTGGCAGGATCCACGGCACAATCTACTCAAAGGACAACAAGATGAGGAAGGCCGTTCTCGTAGTCCATGGCACGAGCGGGAACCGGTACGGATTGGGGGTGCTCTCAGAGAGACTTGCTGAGGCCGGGTATTTCTGCCTCAACGTCGACCTGCCATCACACTACCAGAATCCCGACCCATACACGATCGGGCACATCTGCGAGATGATACATGAGGGCATACATCTATTGAAGAGCACTTACGGTTTCGGCCAGGTGGCGGTGATAGGGCATTCTGTCGGATCGACTGCGGCGGTATTCTCGGCCG
Organism: uncultured Methanosarcinales archaeon; assembly: GCA_964587045.1. GTDB lineage: Archaea > Nanobdellota > Nanobdellia > Woesearchaeales > CAZPJY01 > CAZPJY01. The sequence goes on along the minus strand of CAZPJY010000006.1, from coordinate 3,394 downwards.
GCGGTTACAACACCCGCCTGGAGAACTCGCTCTACAATCACTTCGAGAGGATAAATTCGTTGGCGGAAAAACTTGAGAAATCTGAAGATAAGAAAAGGCTAATCCAGGCGATTGAGGGGGAGTACAACCAGATGAAGTCTGAGATCGTATCCTCAATGAAATATGTGATCAGCAACGGGCTCGTTCCCTACTGCTACATTCTGCTAGCGCCGGTTCTGAAGGTGAAAGGAGGTCTCCCTGCACTCGGCCTGATAAGGAGGCTGCCCAAGAGGGCAATCAAGTTCATCGTCGAGACCATGCTCCACAAGCCGGCTCTGAAGCAGATAGAGAAGGAGGGCAACCCGGTCCACTTCAAGCCTGAGGAGGATCCTGACTACGTCAACTGGCAGTTCCTCAAGACCAAGGACGCACACAGCCTGCTGGAATATCTTGCGCACATGAAGGAGTTGCCCGACTACCTCAAGCTGATTGAGGAGATGATAAAATTCAGGAAGAAGGACGGCAGGATCGTGTTCTTCCAGTATTATTATGACAAGTACATCAAGTACAAGCCCAAATTGGTTATTTACGGCGCAAGGGACCTTTACATCAAGCCTTTCCTACCTTTTGCCAAAACCAGAATCGACAAGGTCTACCACGCCTTCGGCAACACTCGAGTTAGCTACGGCAACTTCTCACACATAATGGTCGAGAACCCAAAACAGCAGTTCGGCGCCCTGGCTGTCAGGAACGCTGGCGTGACTGAGGAGATTATCAGCTTCCTGGACAATCACTAGCCTTTTTTCAGAACCTCGGAGTACTCGACCCACATGTCCACCAAGGCCATCAGAGCGTACGCGTCCCTGCTGGCGTCAACGTTGTGTGAGGAGTATTGGAGAGGCCTGTCTTCACTCAATGGCTCGGCTCCCAAGTGGTCGTCGAGCGCCAGCCATATGCCGTTGCTTCCCAGGTAGAAGCCGGAAACGAAAGCGGTGTCCTTGTGGAAGTCGTAAGGGCTCGGGTATGAGTATCCGATCTTCTGGTTGAGCTCCTCTCCCAAGACGTTCATCCGATCCTGCAACTTCTTTGGCACCTTCGCGGCTATCATCTCAAGGGCGAAGCAGCGGTCGAGCTTGATGCCGAAGCCGTACTTGCCCTGGTAGACTGCGAAGGGCTGCCATACGAGTGCCATCTTCAGCCGAAGACTCTGCTCATGTCCCTAATCGTGACGATGTCCTTTTTCCTTGCCATCCCCTCATATGCCTTGGCAATCTCCAGGCAGTACCTGTCGTGGGGAGGCACATACATCAGGAGTTCCAGAGGGTCATCATCAGCTGGGACAAAGACATTTATGCATGTGATATCAAGTCCGGTGGCGAATACGAAAGCAGAGCTTAGCAGACCGTTGACTGAATCTTCGGGGTTCTCGACTCCCTCTCCGTTCCTGCCCTTCTTTCTGATGTAGAAGCTGGGCACTATCGCCTCTTCCTTGTCGATGTCTCGGGACAGGGCGATAGGTATCTTATTGTTCCGCTCCATGATGTAGCTGTTGTCAGTAACGTCGTTTACGGCCTTCTTGAGCATGTCCTCAATCTTGAGGTACTGCTTGGTCGGCACCCGGTACTTCCTCGTGTCCTTTACCATGGGAGGATGCGTTATATATCTATATTTAAAAGTATTGGGCGAATGTTTATTAACCAACGTGTCATGAGATCTTATATGGAAAAGATTAAGCCAGGGATTTACAGGCACTTCAAAGGGAACAGGTATGAGGTGCTCGGAGTCGCAAAGCATTCCGAGACACTCGAAGAGATGGTAGTGTACCGCGGTGAAGATGACCGGCTCTGGGTAAGACCCCTTAAGATGTTTGAAGAAGAGGTCGAACGCAACGGTACAAAGACGCCCAGGTTCGTGCGGGCCGAGTAAAGATTTTTATACTCAGCACGCCTGTTTTCTCCCATGGACTGGCTGATAACAGCGATAGAGTCTGAAGCTCAGGAGTTCAAGAGGTACAGGGGGAGGTTTTCCTTGCCCGACCACAGGGAGTACCGCATGGACCCGGTGGCAAACAGCATTCTCGAGAAGCTGAAGCACATCAAGAAGAACTACCTTCTGGGCAACGCCGAGGTCAACGCCATCAGCGAAATCCGCGACCCAGCGATGCTATTTTACTTCGAGCGGAAGCTGGGAAGGAAGTACTCCCAAAACCTTCAGGAGAAAATCAATTCAGTAGGAGGGAAAAAAGTCGAGATACTGAAGCTTTACCAGCAGCTAAGCCCGGAGATGCAGCACGACCTGTCTCTGCCGATAAAGTTCATTGATGATTTCCTGAAGAGGTTTGAGAAGATGAAGAAGCTCTTCGAGGAGCTGGAAAAGCATTATCCGCAGGAAAAGCTGGCCAGCGCCATGAGAATCTCATTGCAGTTTTCGCACCCAATACCAAGCGGCGTAGTGAACGCCAAGGTGTCCTTCTTCGAAAAGGACCAGGAGACTGCAGTAAAGGACAAAAGGCTGAAGGACATGGTCCTAAACATCATTAACGCCTACAAGCGCGCAGGTTCAGAAGAGCAGCTGAAGAAGGAGATCAGGCTGATGGTAGAGAAAGCCTTGGACAGGTCAGTGGGGCCTCTGAGGCAAACCCTGAAGGGTCGGCTCAACATCAATGTAATCTTCAAGGTCGTGCCGTACGAAAAGGAGGTGCTCGCCTTTGTCGGAAGGGTTTTTGCCATGCAGGGCTCCAACGCCAAGATCACGAGTTATGACCCGCAGCTGCGCAACTTCGAGATCAACGTGAACGAGCAGTTCTTCTTCAAATGCCTAAAATTTGATGATTACGACGATTTCACCAGCGTTATCGTGCACGAGTTCACGCACACGCTCGATGGTCAGCTCAACAGGCGAAAGGCTCAGACCATAAAGAATGCACAACAGATCATCAGGGACGAGGGAGTCGCCACATTCGGCCAGTTCGTATTCTCACAGGGCCTGCAGATCAGGGACGATAAGTACTCAAAGCAGGTGGTAGATTTGGTAAAGAGGCGTCCGCCGAAGAAAAAGTTCTTCGAGGAAGCTGTACAAAAGAAGTATTCAGTCTATACGATTGGCCTCCACATGGCCCTGGTCATCTTCGCATTCGGAGTGAAGCGGCGAATGGGCGAGGTCCTGCCCGTTCTCGACGTCGAGGAGTTCAACAGGAAGATGCTGATGCTGAGGCACCAGCGCAAAAAGGAGCTGCTCGAGGCCGCCTACACCGCCTTGAGGATGCTCAAGGGTCTCGATAGCAACAGCTTCTTCAGGACTTACGGGAAATACGCCGTGGTGCTCGGCTTGCCCAGGCTCTACCTATAGAAAAGATACATAAGAGAATACAAAAATATAAAAAAGGTTCAAAAACATATAATACTGTGCCTATCTT
>CAZPJY010000005.1:0-64219 GCA_964587045.1 uncultured Methanosarcinales archaeon | reverse complement strand
ACCTGGCTGTCCTCGCTCCCTACGAGCATGAAGTGATTGTCCATGGTAATATCAAGAGAGGGAACCGGAAATCAGGCATACAAGAACTCCAGAGGCACGCCATCACCAACCCTCACATCAAGGAATTGCGAAAAAGGAAAGACGAATCAAAACCGAAAAAGAGATCTAGTCGCAAAAGCAAGAAATCCCGACGAAGATAAAGAATTCTACCACGGCAGAATAAACAAGAACACCATGGCGTAGTGGCAGAGCGTTCCGAATATTACGAACAGGTGCCACACGAGGTGGTTGTACCGGATCCTCTTGAGCGCGAAGAACACGACCCCTAAAGTGTAGAACGCCCCGCCCGCGACCAGCAAGGCCATCCCCCAAAAGGACAGCTCAGCGGCGAGTGGCTTTAACGCAATCAACGCAAGCCACCCCATCACGAGGTATGATGCGACCTTTAGCGGGTGCACGCCTTTGGTGTGGTCGTGGTGGAATACGGCGGTGATGACTATGCCTATGATGGCGAGGCCCCACTCGATGCCGAACATGGTCCAGCCCAGCGCCCCTCCCAAGGCGACGAGGGCGATGGGCGTGTAGCTGCCCGCGATCATGAGGTATATGGATGCCTGGTCGAAGATGAAGAACACCCTCTTGGCCCTCTTTTGCCTCAGGCCGTGGTAAAGGGTTGATGACAGGTACAGCGCGAGCATGCAAGCGCTGAAGACCGATGCGGAGACCACGTGGATGCCTGAGCCGCGAAGCGCTGAGAAGACTATCAGCACGACAATCCCCGCAAGCGCAACAGAAGCGCCCACCAGGTGGGATACGAAGTTCGCCGTCTCCTCGCCCCTGCTGAAGTCGCCGTCTAGCGTCATGGGACAGGATATGACCCTCCATATTATAAAACTACTCAATCAGTGCAGCACAGATTGGATTCTGGGCAACCAAGAACTTTTCAGCAATCCTCGAGTGATTTCTTTCGCCTGTACGCTGATACGCCGTACAACGCACCAAGACCAAGACCCCAGAGCCCTGCCCCGATGAGGTTTTCTTCCATCCTCTTTTGGTCAATAACATCCTGGACCAGGCTCGTATAGTCCCTGCCCTCGACCACGATCGGCTTTTTCAGCGCATAGAGCTCGTCGTAGAACACCGCATCGCATCCTGTCTTTGCGCCGAACAGCAGGGCGGAAAGCCCGACCCCGTACAGCAGCGATTTTGAGACAATATTTCCCATCACGAGTCAAGGCCAAAAACCTGTATTCTTAAAGCTTTCCCGAAAGATCCGCATCACTTGAACTCTTCTGCGAGCATCCCGTACACGAGGTGGTCCATCCGCCTGCCGTTCTGCAGGGCGTCCTTCCTGAGCCTGCCCTCATACGAAAAGCCGAGCCTCTCCAGAACTTTAGAAGAAGCGCGGTTGGGATGCATGACCAGCGCAAAGATCCTCTCCAGACCCACTTCCTCGAAGCCGAAGCGCATGATGAGACGGGCGGCCTCGGTGACCAGCCCCCTGCCCCAGAACTCCCTGCCTATCCAGTAGCCCATCTCCGCCTTACCGTTCTTGCGGTCGATGTTGAACAGGCTCATCGTCCCAACGACGTTCCCGTCCACGACTATGCCCAGCTCGTACGCCTCCTTCTTCCTGAAGTGCGCCTGGCTCAGCTTGATGAACTCGTAAGCGCCCTCCAGCCTGTACGGGTAGGGGAGGGTGGTGTACCTGGATATGGCCTTGTCGTGCGCGTGCCTCGCCATCGAAGAGGCATCCGACCTGCGCAGCCTGCGAAGCTTCACCCTCTCGCCCTTTAGCTCGAACATGGGAGAGCGGGGCATGCGGGTGTTAATAAGCGTTTCGCTAGAAGTCCAGCCTGACCGCCTCGACGAAATCCTCCGCAGTCAGAGACTCGTCCCGCGGGTCAGAAAGCAGCGAGCGCACGAGGCCGCGCAGCCGCTTGGGGATGCGCCTCCCCCTGGTGTAGCGCCTCTTGCCCTCAGCAGCAGCCCGCTTGTAAGCGTAGTACCCATCAAAAGACTGCACGATAGGCTCGCCGTTGACCAGGTGGTCTACCATGTGCGCGAAGCCCTCGAGATCTGCCGTGTAGGTGTAGGGCAGGGACAGCATCTTCTCCCGGCAGGTCGACTCGGGCGTGTGCACGTCTGCGAAGAGCCCGTCCACGCCGTCTACGTCCCTTGCCAGGTCGAAGTCGCAGATGCGCACCCCGTCGCCCAGGAGGACCGAGCCCCAGTTGTTGTCGTTGAACACCATGCCGCGCGCGTGCAGGGCCGAAAGCATCGACGCGTAAGCAAACAGCAGCCTGCCCTGCGTGTCCCGGCCTGCCAGCGCGGGATCGTCCCCATCCAGCATCTCGGAAACGTTCCTGCCGTCGAAGAAGTCCATGAGGTACCACCCCGCATCAGGCGCGAAGCGCACCTTGGTGAAGGGCTCCTGCGAGAACACGTCATCGTGCGCCCGTACGTTGTCGACGATGCGCATGACTTTGCTGCGCCATCCCATGTTCTGCTGGAAGTAGGATATCTTGTCCTCGCAGTAGAAGAGCTTGAGCGCGAACTCCCCCTCTGCTGAAGAGGCGCGGTACACCTCGGCAAAGCCGCCTTTGCCCCACGGCTTGGGGTCGATTACGAGCTGCTCGAGGTCGAAGGGCGCGCCCTGCGCCTGGCGGGCCAGCCTGTACGCGGCCTCTCCTGCGAACGGCGGGAGCTCGATGCCCGGCAGCTCCCTGCGCTCCTCAGGGCTCAGGGCGGCGAGGCGCCGCACCGCGTCGCGGCGGCGTACGTACGCGTCGCGCAGCCTGACGAAGTGCGCGGGCAGGTCCGGGAGCAGGTAGGACTCAAGCGTTTGGTAGAAGAGGTCGGTCTCCTTCTGGACGCCCGCTATCCCCACCGCGTCCCAGCCCGCGGGGTGGTACCAGCCCTCTGGCACCTCGCCCCGCTGCGGGTGGTCGAAGATTTCCAGAAGCCGCACCGCCTCGCGGCGCCGCTCCTGCGGGTCACCAATCTTTTCGAGCTCCTCGAGTATGTAGTTCATGGTCTTTGGGTAAAACAGGTTATATTAAACATTAATTTTTTAAGACTGCGGAACCTCCCCCCCTCTCATGAGATTCGCAGTGGTATACGGCTCTGTTCGCACAGAGCGCCAGGGCATCAGGGCAGCGAGGTTCATGGAGCGAAAGCTCAAGGAGCGCAAGCACGCCGTAACCCTCATCGACCCCAAGGAGCTGAAGCTCCCCCTGCTGGACAGGCGATACTGGGAGTTCGAAAAGCCGCCCAGGGCGATGGAGGAAATACATAACATCCTGCAGGCCGCGGACGCCTTCGTCGTCGTGACAGGAGAGTACAACGCGTCTGTGCCGCCGGCGCTCAAGAACCTCCTCGACCACTTCAGGACAGAATACGCCAGGAAGCCGGCAGCGATCGCGTCCTACTCCTCAGGACCTTTCGCGGGCAGGCGCGCTGCCGAAGCTCTACGCCCCATACTCTCCAACCTGGGCATGGTCTCCACGCCGATGGAGTTCCTCGTGCCCAAGGTGCAGGACGCCTTCGACGGCGAAGGCAACGCGCTGGACAGGGCGTTCGACGAGCGCGCAGAAAAGTTCCTCGACGAGCTGGAATGGTACGCCCAAGCGCTGAAAGCGGCGAGGCCAGAACCCTCCGTTCCTGAGGACTGACCCTATCTCCTCTATGACCACTTTTTGGCGGTCCTCGCCCGACATGCGGACGAGCCGAGCAGGACTGTCAGCGCCTCAGCATCCATGGGCTTCAGCTTCTGGCCGTCTGCGAGTAAACGGGACCTGAAGGCGCAGTAACGCAGCTCCCTGACCAGTATGCCGCCGACGTTGCCCAGTAGCCCTCCCCTCCTCGGAATTCCCCCCAAGCGACTTGATGCGCTGGAGGACCCCGACGCTCTCCCCTTTGGATCTCTTGGATATCTCCCCGACCGCGCTATCCGTGCTCCGGCCATCCTCTTCCGCGATGGCCTCGTCGATGGTCATCGTGCCCTCTGATGACATCAGGAACTCGCGCAACTGCTCCTTTACGGCCCATCTTGTACAGCCATATCCTCTTTCGAGCCGAACGTGGAGATTGGCTGTTCGGTCTCCTTCGATGTCTGGATGGTCGAAATCATCCTATAGTTGGCATATATAATCCTCTCACCCAAACCTCCGGGACAATCACGGCAAAGCCTTAAGAATAAGCTGTTGCCAAACACCCCTGATGGTCAACCGCTACCAGGAGAGCATAGCAAACGCGCTGGGCAAGAACCCTCCCGAAATCGTCCTCAAAGGCGGCAGGATCGTCGACGTGCAGTCAGGGCTCATCACTGAGGGCGACGTCGCCATACGCGGCCACCGCATCGTAGGCCTCTACGACGACTACACAGCAGACAGCGTAATGGACCTCAAGGGCAGGTACGTGCTGCCGGGATTCATAGAGCCCCACATCCACATCGAGAGCAGCATGCTCACCCTCACCAACTTCTCACGCGCCGTCCTTCCCCACGGCACCACGACAGTCATATCCGACCCGCACGAGATAGCGAACGTGCTGGGCATCAAGGGCATCAGGCAGATGATGGACGAGGGCCACTACACCAACCTGCGCTGCTACTTCACCGTGCCCTCGTGCGTTCCGGCATTGGGCATGCCCTTCGAGACGTCAGGAGCCGAGGTCACCGTCGACGACATCAAGCTGCTCATCATGGAGCGCGACTGCATCGGACTGGGCGAGGTCATGAACTTCCCCGGCGTCCTTTCAGGCGACGAGAAGATCCTATCGAAGATAGAGGAGACGTACCGCATGCGCGGCTACAAGAAGCTGCCGCCCATCATCGACGGCCACTGCCCGGGCCTCTCGGGCAAGGCGCTCTCAGGCTACATCAACGCTGGCATCATGGCAGACCACGAGACCTCGGCGGGCGGGGAGCTCGAGGAGAAGCTGAAGAAAGGCATGATGGTCATGGTCAGGAACGGCTCGACGGCAAAGGACGTCGGCCTGATGGAATACGTCGCGGAGCGCGGCATAGACACGCGCCGCCTCATGTTCTGCAGCGACGACCGCACCGCCTACGACCTGCTCACCAAGGGCCACATAAACGACACCCTGAGGGAGGCGGCCGCGCTTACCAAGGGGGCCATAGGCGCTGTCGACCTGGTGCGCATGGCAACCCTCACTCCCGCTGAGTTCTTCGGCATGCGCTACCGAGGCCGCCTGGGCATCGGGACGCGCGCGGACATCGCAATCGTCGACGACCTGGAGAGCTTCGAAGTGTACGCGACGTTCCGGAACGGTCTCCTCGTCGCGCAGGAGGGAGAGCTGAAGAACGACTGCGAGGACTACCCATACCACCAGTACATGCTAAAGACCGTCAACATCCAGAGGCCGTTCTCCGCAGAGGACTTCCACACGCACAGGAAGAACGTCCGGGCCATCAGGGTGCTGCCCGGAAAGCTCATCACGCAGGAGACCCAGGCGAGGGTCGAGGACGTGCTCAAGGCGGCTGTCATCAACAGGCACACGGGCGAGGACAACTTCTCGATAGGCTTCGTCGACGGCTTCGGCATGAAGGAGGGCGCGATGGCCACCACAGTCGGCCACGACGCGCACAACCTCTGCGTCATCGGAGCCTCAGACACCGACATGGCGCACGCGGTAAACGAGCTGCGGCGCATGCAGGGCGGGGTGGTGGTGGCCAAGGACTCGAGCACGGTCGCGTCGCTCCGCCTCAACGTCGCAGGACTCATGTCCAAGGACTCGCCCGACAAGGTGGTCAGGGACAAGGCCAAGGTGCTCAAGGCCTACGCGTCGCTGGGCGGCACCCTCGAGGACCCGGTGGCCGCGATGAGCTTCCTGCAGCTCGCGGTGATACCTGAGCTCCACCTGACAGACCGCGGCCTGGTGCGCATAGGGCCGGAAGGTCCCGAGAAGGTCAGGCTGTGAGCCACTCCTTTCAAGAGACGAACCCGACGCAAAAAGAATAGGATTAAATACCAAGCGCGCATTCCGGTTCCGGATTAGTCTGATGACGACACGCAAAAAAGTGTCTCAAGGGATCCCCAGCTGACGATACGATGGTAAGGCCGGCAAGTGGAATCCCGCAAGGCCACTGGACGCCCCGCGGCGGATGTGACCTTCCAACCTTCTTCTCATACTAAACAGGTGATACAAATCGCGCTTTCTAAAAAAGAGGTGACCCGAGTCTACCCCGTAAGGGTGACCGAGTACTACAAGGGCCTGATCAGGGAGAAGGGCGACCCCATCTGGAAGCAGTGCATACCAGACCCCGAGGAGCTCAACGACAATGAGAACGACGAGGACCCCCTGCTCGAGGAGCAGTACACCCCAGTGCCGTTCCTGGTGCACCGCTACCCAGACCGCGTGCTGATGCTCGTCTCCAACAGGTGCGCGGTGTACTGCAGGTTCTGCACGCGCAAGCGAAAGGTCGGACGCGAGGTCGAGATCACCCCGGCGCACATCCAGGACGCGATAGACTACGTCGCAGCCCACCCTGAGGTGAGGGACGTCATACTCTCAGGCGGCGACCCGCTCATGCTCTCCGACAGCGAGATCGAGTCCATCCTAAAACGCCTGCGCGCCATCCCGCACCTGCAGATCATCCGTATCGGGACGAGGGTGCCTTGCACCTTCCCCATGCGCGTAACCGAGAAGCTCGCATCGATGCTTGCCAGGTACAGGCCGCTCTACGTCAACGTCCACTTCGAGCACCCGCGCGAGCTCACTCCCGAGAGCCAGGGGGCGCTTGAGCTGCTCGCAGACGCGGGACTACCACTGGGCAACCAGTCGGTGCTGCTTAAAGGCGTCAACGACGACGCCGAGGTGCTCAAGGAGCTGTTCCACCGCCTGCTCATGAACAGGGTCCGGCCTTACTACCTCTACCAGGCAGACCAGGTCAAAGGCACGGAGCACTTCAGGACGTCGGTCCAGGATGGGCTCAAGATAATGGAGGATCTCTACGGCTTCACATCAGGCCTCGCGATCCCGCAGTACGTAATCGACGCTCCTGGCGGTGGAAAGATCCCCATCCTGCCAGAGTTCGTGACCGCAAAGGACGAGCGGAAATTCGTGCTCAGGAACTTCGAGGGAAGGAGGGTCGAGTACGCCAACCCGAGGAAGAGAAGCCCGTCAGGGCTGAAAGTGGCGATCATCTACAATGAGAAGCGCGCGGCTCCAGCAGGCATGCCCAAGGACGCTTACGCAGAGTTCGACGACATCTCGGTGCCGCTGGCCATCAAGCAGGCGCTCGATAGGAACGGCCACTCAGCCACGCTGGTAGAGGCTGACGAGCGCATCTACGACCGGCTCAGGAAGAGCGCGTTCGACATCGCCTTCAACCTAGCGGAAGGCTTGCACGGCGAGGCGCGCGAAAGCCACGTGCCGGCGATCCTCGAGATGCTGCGCATCCCCTACACAGGTTCAGGAGTGATGGCGCTCGCCCTCACGCTTGACAAGGCGCTGACCAGCTCGGTGCTCTCGCAGGCAGGCATCCCGACCCCTAAGCACCAGACCTTTGTCTCAGCAGGCGACAAGCTCGACGCAGAGCTGCGCTTCCCGCTGATCGTCAAGCCCAACTCCGAAGGCTCGAGCAAGGGCATCAGGAACGACTCGCTCGTCTTCAGCCCAAGGGAGCTCAAGCGCAAGGTCGCCGGGGTCATACGCGATTACAGACAGCCCGCACTCGTCGAGGAGTTCCTCGAGGGCCGCGAGTTCACGGTGCCGATGCTGGGCAACCCTCCCAAAGTCCTGCCCATCGTCGAGGTGACGTTCGACCATCTGCCCAAGGGCATGCACAGGTTTGACAGCTACGAGGCCAAGTGGGAGTATGACGTGCCAGGAGTCGACCCGCTCGTCTGCCCTGCCAGGCTGGATAGGAAGCTAGAGCAGCGCATCCGCGACACTGCCATGCGCGCTTTCCATACTCTAGGCATGCGCGACCTGTGCAGGATAGACATGCGTCTGGACTCGAGAGGCGTGCCCAACGTGATCGAGGTCAACGCACTGCCGGGCCTCATGCCCGATCCGCTCGAGAACTCCCGCTTCCCGCGCTCCTGCTTTTCCGCAGGCATGAGCTACGAAGACATCATCCTTGCCGTACTGAACGCGGCAGCGCAGCGCTCAGGCATCAGTCTCGAGCAGCCGGCAGCGGTCGCGCGCAGGAGACCGGCCTCCATGAAAGAGTGACCCGAAAGCAATATTAACCACTTCACCATCTCGTCGGGACCATGAGGAGAGAGCTTACAAGGGAGGAGGTTCAACGCACCAAACGATGCTCGGTCGCTGAGGGCAGCGCCGCCTCCGTGATGATGGGGTGCGGCGAGCAGTACGTGGTCCCCTTCGCCCTGCGGCTCGGCGCGAGCAACGCCGAGATCGCCTTCCTCTCATCAGGACCGTTCTTCCTGGGCTCACTCTTCCAGCTGCTCGGCGCGCGCCTGACAGAGAAGCTGCAGGAGCGGAAGAAGCTGGTGCTCATCTTCGTGCTGCTGCAATCACTGTCGTTTGCGCCCCTCTTCCTCCTGCCGCTATTCACGAGAAGCGTGTGGGCGCTCACCTGTATATTCTCGCTCTACCTCGTCTTCGGCAACATCGCCGGCCCGCCGTGGTCGTCGTGGATCGGCGACGTTATCCCCGCAGGCGAGCGTGGTACGTACTTCGGCAAGCGCAACCGCGTCACCCTCCTCTTCCTGCTCTCATCGATTATCGCAAGCGGCTTCATCCTCACCTTCGTGCCAGATGTGTGGGTGGCGTTCGGCATCCTCTTCCTGCTCGCCCTCACCGGCAGGTTCGTATCCTTCCTGCTGTTCACCCGCCACTACGAGCCCCCCTTCCTGCCAGACGTCTACAACCACTCAGGCTTCCGGGAGTTCATCGCCGAGCTGCCCAAGACCGCCTTCGGGAGCTTCGCCCTGTTCCGCTCGGTGCTCGCCTTCGCTGTGATGGTCTCAGCCCCGTTCTTCGCCATCATCATGCTCACCCACCTCAGGTTCTCATACCTGCAGTACAGCATCGTCGTGCTGATCCCCGTGCTGATCAAGGCACTGACCATGACTTACTGGGGGAGCCTCACCTCGGTGTTCGGCAACAAGAACCTTCTCAAGGTATCGTCAGTCATTGTCTCGCTGATACCTTTATACTGGGTCGTAATCGCATCGTCGCTTTCAGGCATCGCGGCTTTCCTCGTGCTCGCTGCTGCTGAGACTATCAGTGGCTTCGCCTGGGCGGGCCTGGAGCTTACCACCTTCAACTACATGCTCGAGGCGTCGAGCAAGCGCACCCGCACCAAGCTTTTCGCCAACTACGCAGTCACTTTCGGATTCGCGGTCATGGTGGGCGGCCTTACCGGAAGCGGGCTGTCCTTGCTACTGCAGGGCCGCACCAGCGCGCTGTGGACGCTGCTCATCATCCTCGCCATATCCTCATGCCTGCGAGTGCTCTCGACGGCCGTGCTACTACCACGGGTGCGCGACATCGGTAACCACGAAAAAGTCGAGGAAGGCCGCCTGTTCTACGAGGTACTCGTTCACCGCCCGCTGGGGTTCTCGATGCGCCCCATGCTGCCCCGACTCGCTTTCCTCGACCGCAACGGCGACGCTAACGGCAAGAGGCAGGACTGGTTCCGCGGCTCGTGGCTGCTGCGCAAGTGAGCGCACGACCTGGTGTACTAAACATTTAAATATCACCCGGCCCACCTAGAATCGTATGGACCTAAGCCACTTACGCAAGAACATGCTGCTGCTAATCCTGGGCTCCATCATCATGTTCCTAGGGTTGATGATGATAATGCACCCGCTGCCCGCCATCATCATTACGTTCGGGCTGTACTTCATGTTCGCAGCGATACTCTACACCCACCTGGACGAGAAGTGATCACGATGCGCACCCTAATCGCACTGCTCTTATTCTCATCCCTATCCTACGCCGGCGGACTGCAAGAGAAGATCGTCAAGCCCACGGCCGAGAAGGTCAAGGAGGTCCGGACAGGGTACGAAGAAGTCAGGAAGTACATCGACGATAAGCGCACCTTCCCGCTCGCAAACGGCCTCCTCAAGGTGGGCATGGACGTGAGCAGGAGCGAGCTCGTCAGGGAGCTCGACTTCGAGTACACGAAAGGCAACACCAACCTGAACGTGAACTACCGGACCAGAGGCGAGTTCTACATCAGCATCCGCATACCGTTCGGCAAGAACCCAAAAGAGAAAGGTTACCAGCAGCTGAAGCTGCCGGTCAGGGAGCCGCGCCATACGGGATTCCATCCTTGAGTTCACTTCTCCCGCGTCTCGTAGCCAAGCCTGCGGAACTCGCTGTACCTGGGGTTCTTGCGGAACTCCTCGCCCAGCGTCGTGTAGCGGCGCAGGAGCGGCTTGGCCTTGGTTATGGCCAGCTGGATGTCATTGGGGCTGACCTCCTCGCCGTTCTGGTACGCCCGTATCAGGCGCTCGAAGCGTTCCAGCTCGGTCTTCAGGTTGGGCAGGAGGTTCTCCCTTATCTCGCGGAGTATGCCGACGTTGTAGCCTTCGTCAAGGTCCTTGAGGTCCATCTCCGCAAAGCGATTCTCCACCTTGGAGAACTCCTCATCGAGCCTTGTGAGGCTGCCGTCGACGTCGTCGCCCTCGAACACCTTCTTTTGCACGTTCTCGGCGGTCGGCACGTACATGGTGGGCAGGGTCATGTAGCCCTTGACGTCGACCGACTTCCATTTCTGTATCTCTTTCTCTTCCACAAGAAGTCTTCAGGCGCCAAGATATTTATGGGTTTCGAAAAAATTTATCAAGTCAGGCCCACCCCCAAACCTCATGCCAACGTTCGGAGTCGCTGTGAAAGCCATCATCAGAAAGGAAGCAAAATATCTCATCATCAAGAAGAGCAAGAGCGAAGATGTGGCCCCAGACACATTCGACCTGCCTGGAGGCAGGGTCCAGTTCGGCGAGGGGCTGGAGGAAGCGTTGCACAGGGAAGTCAGGGAGGAGACAGGGCTTGAAATAGACGTCAAAAAGCCCATAAACGCATGGACCTTCACAGACGGCGATTTCCAGCTGGTGGGAATCACCTACCTGTGCGACCTGAAGGGCGGTGAGTTGGCCCTCTCAGGAGAGCACGTCAGCTCAGCCTGGCTTAGCCTCGAGGAGCTCAAGGCAAGCAACCTTCCGCCGTGGCTCATCAAGGAGTTCGAGAAGGCCACATTTAAATAAAACCTTGTTCCCAGCCAGCGCATGAGATACCTGCCGCAGCTGGTGCTGGTGAAGAGAGGCGACAACACGTTCGAGATCCATTCAGTGAGCCCTCAAAAAATATCAGATTTCGGTAATTCTTCGCTCGCCGCGTACCTGAGGGAACACCACGAGGCACAGGCGACCTACTTCGCAATGGAAGCCGGGGGAAAGTATCTCATCAAGGTCAGGACGAGAGCCGCAGAGGAAGAGCTCGAATGCGCCGAATTCTACGATGACGTCGAGCCTAAGCTTCGGGAGGCTGTGATGATGCATGTGGAGAGCTGGAAGCGTATCGCGATGGGCCATGCGGGGCTGATGCTGCTTACTGGCTCGTCCAGGGAAGAGGTCCATGCGCTGGAAAGGATAATCGATGGGTACAGCATTCTCGACCTCTCGTAGAAAGGCTTAAAGCAAACCTCTTTCCCACCCGCTTCATGGCAAAACTTGAAAGGATCATACAGCACATCCCGATAGAAGCGGACGGCAACAGATCACTCGAGCCCACCTCGGTTGCGAGGGACTTCCTCAAGGTCATGTCCAAGGTCGAGGATCTGCCGGGGACCATCACGCAGCTGAAGCTGGAGGGCAGGGAAAACATCGAGCGCATAACCCTCACCTACAGGAACGACAGCGGCAACCCCCAGTTCAAGATCTACACCCTCCCGGAATTCTGCAACCTGAAGGACTACCGGTAGAGGCTGTCGGCCTCGTCGAGCATGCGCACCTCCGCAAAGGGCAGCATCCGGCCCAGGGTGAGTCTCTTGCTGTTGGGATACATGTGGGAGGCTCCGCCCACGTGGACGATGCGCTTTTCCGGATTCAGGTACGCGAGCCGCGCTATCTCTCCTGCCATGTGCCAGTCGCGGTCCTCGTCCAAAGTGGGCAATGTCTCGTTGATAAAGTCGATGACCCATCTCTTGTAGGCGTTCCCGACCTCACACTCATACTCCAAATGAGCGATGAGATCAGAGTCACAGATACGCCTGCCTTCATCGAGTGATTCGCTCTCCACCAGCCAGCTGGTCCGCGGGACGAGGAGGTCGACATCGTAGGTTGGGATCCCCTCGCGTTTCGCGAAGTCCGAGCACACCCCAGGCTCGTAGACGCCGTATTTGGCCAGCACCTTCTCGACCAGGCCGGGCTCACAACCCATCCCGATCAGGATGTCGCGTGCCCGCATCACATTGGCACCATCAAGCCTACGGAGACCAGGCGAGTCCTCAACGGTGAGTATGTCCGGGCTCAGAAAGCAGAGAAGGGTCCTGAGGCGTTCAGGCCCCATCGGGTCGTCGTGGCAGGTGCCAACCAAGGTTATATTCGTGTATGGGAACATTGGGGCGGGGGAAAAAGATTGTAATATAAAAAGATTATTCGAAGAGCCTGCACAGCTCGTCGCTTCGGAAGTAGGGCAGCTTCCTGCCGTGGGGCTGACGCACCCCTCCCTGTTCCATGTGGCCGATGACAGTCGATTCTATCCCCGCATCCTTCCAAGCGGCCCTCAGGCTCTTGGTCTTGGACGGCTCGCAGGTCGCAAGGAGCATGCCTGATGACAGCAGGCCGTAAGGGTTGATTTCGAGGTGGCTGCAGATCTTTTCAGTCAAGGGCGTGACAGGCACGAGGTCGAGCAGCGCCCACACGCCGACGCCTGATGCGCGGTAAAGCTCGTGCAGCGCGTTCGCGATGCCGCCCTCTGTAGGGTCGTGCATGGATGTCACCCCGTAGTCGGCCGCGATGCGCGCCTCGGGGAGCACTGAAAAACTTTTCAGGTACCCCTTCGCCTCTTCGATCTCGTCCTTTGAGAGGAAGCCGAGCCTCTCTGCGAAGTCGCTCGCTATTATAGCAGTTCCCTCGAGGCCTGCAGACTTGGTGACCAGTATGTCGTCGAACTCCTCCGCGCCGCCGGTGGTCACCTGCATGTACACTGGCACGAACCCGAACATGGTCGATGCGATTATGATATTCTTGAGCCCCGGCGACTTTTCGGTGTGGCCTGTGACGAGCGACACCCCTATATCATCGCAGGCGTTGCGCAGCTGCGAGAACACCTCCCTCGCCATTTCCGCGTCGGCGTGCTCCGGCAGGAGTATGTCTGCCGCCATGTAAGCGGGCTTAGCCCCTGCCACAGCTATGTCGTTTGCGTTGATGTGCACCGCAAAGTAGCCGATGTTTTCTGCCGCTGCGGTTATCGGGTCCGATGCGACCACCATGTAGCGGTCCCCCAAGTCGATAATAGCGTTGTCCTCGCCGACCTTCGGGCCCAGGATCACGTCGTCGTGGTGGATCTTGATCTTCCTAAGCTCCTCCTCCAGCAGGTTTATCGGAAGCTTGCCCAGCTTCATGTTTGCTCACCCCCTCAGGCATGGGAATCTCCAGAAATAAAAAAGTTATGATTTCATGACGCCCAGGAAGCAGTAGTACCCCTTGCTGTCGCGCCAGATATTGGTTATTCGGAAGTCCCTGTAATGTTTTTTGATCCTCTCCCTGCTGTAGATGAAGTGCGTCACCCCGGCTTCGCTTCCCTTCCGCGGGACGAACGTGTTGGGCGCCACGCGCCTTGCGGTCTTGACCAGGCAGTACCTTGTCTTGCCGTTGGCGACCCTGCCTGACAGAGTTGCGAAGAGCACGCCTCCCGGCTTCAGCACCCTCCCCAGCTCGGCGATGGCCTTCCTGATCCTGGCCTCGGTGCCGTGCTGCAGCACCTGGACTGCCACGACCGCGTCGAAGAATCCGTCAGGGTAGGGGAGGCGCTCGAACATGTCGGCGACCTTAAGCCCGGCCCTGAGACCCCGTTCGGACAATGCCCTCCTGGCGATCTTGATGCCTTCAGGCGCCTTGTCAACCCCATAGGCTTCGAAGCCCCTCCCTGCGAGATAGATCAGGTTCCTTCCCGCTCCGCATCCGAGGTCGAGCACCCTCCTGGCCTTGCTCTTCTTGAGGAATGCCGCGACTTTGGGCATCGACTCGTGCGGCGTCCCGACTATGTCGTAATAGTCGTAAGATGTCCCCTTCTCCTTGTAGATCCTGTCCCATCCGGCCATGGAATGGAGGTAGGTCCCGCACCTATTTATTGGTTGCTGAAATGCCCTTTGAACCTGCGAGCGATATGCGCCAGGTCTTTGGGTCTGGCAAAATCCCTCCTTCCGCCCAGCCCAATCTCGGCGTGCACGAACTTCGGCCCGCTGCCTTCGGTCATGGCTCGCGCCAGACACTGCGTATCGTCGACCCGAAAGATAGATTTATAGCCAGCCACCTCAGCAAAGGATGACAGGTCGACCTGACGTGAGCATGATCCCTCTTCAGAGCACGACGCGTAGGCCTTGTTGTCTAAGACGACATGGACGAGGTTGGATGGCTTGTTGCAACCGATGGTGACCAGGGTATTGAGATTCGTCAGCAAGCTCGCATCCCCGTCGACGATGATTACCCGCGTTGAGGGTTGCGCGTTGGCGAATCCCAGCCCAATCGAGGACACCAAACCAAAGCCCCCTGTATTGTAAAAGAAGTTGGGGCTGTCATGCCTCTCGTAGAGCGAGCGGCTAATCAGACCAGTGGTGCCGAAGACTGCAGTATCCGCACCTGTGGATCGGGCGATGACATCAAGAGCATCCTCCCTTTTCATTGAGGACTTGCCGTTTCGGTAATCCTTGGTCTGCGTGGGCTGACTCTCGAGCTCGTCCTGCTCGTGCTCCTTGCTGTCCGATTCCTCCTTTTTTGACGACCAGCCTCTCTTGATCAGCAGGACTGAGGGCATGCTGTTCGACCTGCTCCAATCCATGACATCACCGATAGTCTCCCTGATTAAATCCTCTTCAAGCTCGCTGTGGTATATACCGAGTGCGTCGAGGAGTGACACTGTTATCCCGCCAGTTGTGAAGTGTTGTGGAGCATCCTCGCCTTCGCATCCCCTGAAGGTCACGACTGAAACCACAGGTATCTTATATGGTATCAGCAGGGAACCAAACTCGTTGGTAGCTTTGAGCATTCCTGAATTCTGCATGTAAAGCAGAGGAGTCTTGCCTCCTAGGTAGGCTCCTGCTGCGATGCCTACCGCCTCTGGTTCGTTCTGTGCAGGGAGGAGTTGCATCTGCGCATCAGCTTCAAAGTACGAGATGAAGTGCCGGAGAACACCGCAAGGCACCCCGCTTGCGAAGTCGACCCCGTTCTCCTTTAGCACCTCGCAGGCATATCTAGATGACAGATCTACCTCATCGCTGACCGTGTTATATATCAAGGACCCTACCTCCATATTTAGTGACCCACGGACTGCGGTAGTTTTCCCATCTCCTGGGGACTAGGCTCGAGCTGCAGAAGAGTATCTCGATAAGCCCCCTCGATTCCAGGTAGTACTCAATCTTCGTCGCAGAGGGATGGCGGAGCGCCTCCTGCTCCGGCACGTAGGCCTGCATGACATTTATTATTGGGTGCCTGGTGACTACTGGAAGGTACTCGGGAATCTCGTCGAAGATAGATTCGATGGGGTCGAGTCCGAGTATATAGAGGAAAGTTGTATTGATACCCTTGCCCTTCGCAAGATCCAGGAGCTCACGCCCTCTCTCAAGGGTAAGCGATGCTTTCTTAGGATTCATCAGCTGCTCCCTCCTCGTGAAACATTCCACAGTGAGATAGAGACCGAAGGGTCCTGATGAAACAAGGGCGTCCAACGATTCCTCTCTCCTTATCTGGGATCCTATGTAAATCACTTCACCTTTGAAGCCGAAAGGCTCAAAGGCGTCCCTGACCATGAGGAGGTGTTCTACAGCCTCTTCTTCGCCAGGGAAACATCCCGTGACCACACCAATCGCTTCCAGATCAGACATGTTATCCTTGCGGCTCTCTGAAAGCAGACTCTCTATCTTTCTTGTGAGCGCTGGCTTGGTAGTCAGCGGTTCTTCTGCCTTGTCGAGGTTGTAGGTACCACAGAACTTACAACCCGAACATGCGCTCTTCTTGTTGGAGTTCAGGGTCAGCACCTTGCCTGACTTGCGGAAATATGTGTCGTCGCAGGTGTCGTTCTCAGGGTCGCTAGCCATCCCAAGTAATATCTCCTTGAACCAGACTGAGTCGCCTGTGTGCTTGTAGTCGCTCCTCCTGTTTACAGTCACTGCGAAGAATAAGTTTTCGTTATCGAGGTTCATCGAGAAGCGGGTCCTTTGCATGGCTTTGGGGTTTGCCAGGCTTATCCCTGTGATATTCAGGTCTGTACATAGGATGTCGGATAAGGGGATCTCATAGCTGTCTGAGAGCCTTCTTGCCTCGTCGAATGATTGTAGCATGGTATCACTTTTTTCACTATTAAGTGGTTACAAAAAGGGGATTATTAAATACTTTTCGGTAATTTCTCGGAAATCTTTCATCCTAAAGCCTTAAATTTTCTTTCTGACTCCCTCACGTCATGGACCTAATTACCTCCTTCCAAACAGTTAGGGACATCCCATTCGGACCCTTACCCGGTGATAGGGAAGACGACCGGGTTGCGAGGATGCTCAGGGGTAACAAGGGCTCGTGCACAGCCAAGCATTACTACCTCTGCGATCTCCTTGAATCAGAAGGAATGAGCACCCTACTGGTGACCTACCCATTCAGATGGAAAGAGCTTGACATCAACTATCCCAGAACCCTACTTGAACACGCGGAGAGGATGCCCCTAGCCTACCACCTGGCATGCAAAGCTAACATCTCGGGGGGATGGGTGCTTCTCGACGCGACTTGGGATCCTCCACTAGAAAAATTGGGATTCAATGTCAACGACTGGGACGGATCGTCAGACACAACTCTTGCAGTACGGCCATTGGATGAGGTAGTGCATGAGACCAGGAAGCAGAGGATAGAGTACATCAGGAACAACAGATGCTACGGCCAAGAGCAGCTCCAAACCACCCTCGAGTTCCACAGACTTCTTGACAGTTGGCTCCAGTCCGCCCGTTAGAGCAGCTTCAGCCCGACGTCGCTCCTGACGGCGTCCTTGTAGCCGACCCCGTGAGCGTCACGGAGGTAGTTGTCGACGACAGAGCAGCCGTACTCGTACGTGAGGTCCCAAAGCTTGCCGTGGAAGTCCACGAAGCGGTCCTCGTCGACGTGCAGCCTCCTGGCCTCGACGCGCAGGCGGTACTCGTTTGGGCCGTACATCTTGAGCGGCCCCACGTGGACGCGCAGCGAGAAGTCCCTAATCTTGCCGTCCATCGCATGCAGGTACTCAGTCAGGCTCCGGGGGTTTGGGTTGTACATCTGGGGATAGATGTCCAAGCCCGCCCTGAGGAATTTGGTGATGGAGTAGAGCTGGTCCTCGATCGTCGCGTTGGACTGGACGTTGGAAGCGAGGTTTTCGTTGTCAGTTCCCTTCAGAGCGGTCAGCACCTTTATCCTGGAAAGGCCGCCGGCCCGAAACGAGGCCAGCTTCTCGAGAGTGCTGTCTTCGTAGATGCCCTCCCTTTCGAAACTGTCAACCACCTGGGCCGTCGAGAGGTTGCTGTCGATCTGTCCGACGAAGTCGAGGCCCTTCAATTCGATCTCCCTCCACACCTCCAGCACCCAGTCCAGGGTTATTGTAGGCTCGCCTCCAGATACGCGGAGAACGCGCAGGTCCATTGGATAGTCCGCGAACTCGCCGCCCTTGAATTCGGCGTAGATCTTCTTGACCTTACCCCGCGCCATCTCCATGCTGTCGATAACCTGGCCAGGCACAGCGTAAGCCTTGCCCTCGCCGGGCCTGCCGTCGTTTGACTTGTCGTCGACGAAGCAGTACCAGCACCCTCCCCTCTCCGAGCCGTCATGGAAGTTGCACCCCGCTACCTGGAGGATGAAAGGCATGTTGAAGTGAGTGATCTTGCCCATCGAGAAGTCAGGATGGTGCTTGAACCACAGGGGAAAGTCGAACTCCTGACGCTTCACGTGCTCCTCGATGGCCGCGTCGTCCATGCGCCTTATGTCGAGCAGCCTCTTGCTGTAGGCCTCGGCGGCTATCGGGTCCAAGTCCTTGACGTTGACCTTGGCCCTGAAGGGGTTGTAGCTGGTGCCGATGAGGGGCTGAGTGTCGATCACCTTCGAGGTGTCCTTACCCTGCAACGTCCCAGTGAAGTCGGCCAGCAGCACCGCGCCGTCCTTGAAGAGCGTCCCTCTCAGGACGAGCGCACGCTTGATGGGGTTGATCTTCTTGCCCTCCTCCTCGCGTGTCTTGATCGCGTCGACGATGTCTGGGTACTCTTTGCTGAGGTCGCCCAGCTTGAGATCGTAATCCTTGAGTATGCTTTGCAGTCTGTCCAAGATAACCCCCTCACTATGGTTTGGGCAACCAGTGGGGAGGTTATTATTATGCGTTTCGGCCAGGCTTAAATATAACCTCTTCGCCGTGAGGGCTGATGATGACCCACGAGCAGTTGAGATTGGAGGAGAAGGTCGAGATCACGCTGATGGATGATCTGGCCGGGACCCGTGCGCTCGCCCAGTCTGAGGACTTCAGGAGCGAGCTCGGGATCATGAAGAGGGGAGAACCACAGTTCACGCTCCTCGTATACGACGAATTCCTCTCATTTGGTATATGCGGCAGCGACGGAAACGTAATAGCATGCGTCACTCCGTATTCTGACGAGTACTGCATCGACTACCTGGACAAGGCCCTCTCATTATTCAAGCAGCCCATCCGCGTGAGGGACAAGACCAGCGCAAGGGGGCTGTTCGACGAGCGCCTGAAGCCGAGGACGTCCCTGCACTGGATCGGGTACGAAGACGAGGTAATGATGGAGAAGAGGGGCGTGAAGTGCGCGGCAAGGCAGCTGCTCGAATCCATGCCTGCCACCAAGAGGGCTTACGCGCTTTGTGAGAAGGACGGACAGGTCGCCGTGACAGGCATGCTCATCGACGACGAGGACGTCCACGTCCAGGAGGACGGCACGCCCACCAACAACATCATCTGCAGGGGCCAGGGCTGCAAGCTCCACCAAGGCCCGATCGAGCAAGTGGAGAAGAGGATAAGGGAGGCCTTCCCCGACGCGGCAGTGATACGTGAGCCGCTCTCGTACTGCACCTCCGAGATCGAAGGCAAGAAATGGAGCTGCCTGCCTGTGCTCTTCGAGTGGGAATACGCGCGTAAGGTCGGCTACCCCGGAGCCGAGGATTTCGACCTCCTGGACCCATCTGACATCCTGCACGGTTTCGTAAGCTGATTTCTGTCACAACAATTAAATACCCTCCTTCATTCCGTTAACAGAATGGCAAAATCGTGCAAACCGGGCGATGAGCAGTGCGCGTACCCTGCGGAATGCTCGAGCCTCGCTGCCAACTTCTCGGGATTCTTCTGCATTGCAAGGTACGCAGAGGATATCCGGGGCAGAGAGGACAAGCGCTCCGTGCTCGAAGGCCTGCTGGAAAGCTACATGGGCCACCCTTGGCTGGATCCGGAAAGGCCCTACGAGGTCAGATTCGTGACCCCTGAGGAGAAGCCGATCATCATCGAGCGCGTTCTGAACTACTACAAGTGATTCACCAACTCCCGGGTCCGACGGTAGTCAGGGGGGAACTCTGTCCTTAAAAGGTCGTCGAGCCTGTCGATGTCGCGCTTCTTCGCAGCCAGGTGTATGCCCGGGCGGTCCATTAGGATGTGGATTCCCGCGCGCTTGATGGACCTGTATACCGAGTCGGCCAAGACATCCCCCCTCCTGCCCAGGCCTATGAGGTAGAACAGGTTGTCGAAGGTCGGGCCGAGCAGCACGCCGCCACCCTCGAGAACCGAGAACCAGTCGCGTATCTCGTCTGCGTTCACGACGACGTCGGCAGTGATCGCGACCACAGCCTGAGCACCCTTGACATACCTGTCCCTGACAGAATAGAATATCTTGCTGAGCAGGCTGCCCCTGGGGGTGGCGCAGACGTTGCAGTCGTACGCCTGCCTGAAAAGGTGGGCCTCCCCCCTGCTGGCAGCTATCGTCACTTCGCAGACCCCTGAGGCCACGCCGACCATGTCGTCGAGCATGGCCTTCGCGAACCGGGCAGCCTTCCGCTCCCCTATGTCAGCTGCGAGCCGCGTCTTGACCTCGCCGGGGAACGGGTACTTCGCCAGTATCACCAAATCGCCCATGAGACGGCTTTCAGCAACAGGGAATATTTAAGGGTGACCCAGAAAGCTTTAAGAATAAGCTGTCTTCCGTCGGACGCAGGTGATTCAACATGAAAAGGATAGGGGTACTGACCGGCGGAGGAGACGCGCCAGGACTTAACTCCGCGATCAAGTGGATAGTGAAGGCAGCGACATTTAGGGGTGACTACGATGTGGTTGGCCTCAAGTACGGATGGCGTGGCCTCACAGAATACGATTTATCCTACGGGGCTGACAACAGCAGGAACGTCGAGGGCATCCTGACAGAACAAAAAGTGCGGACCTGGGACCGCTCTGGCGGCACCCTCCTCAAGACGGACAGGTACAACCCGTTCAACGTCGACGGGAAGGACCTTTCTGACATAACTCTCAAGAACGCTGACCTTTTGGGACTGGACTACATCGTGGCCATTGGCGGCGAGGACACGCTCGGCGCAGCCGCCAAGCTCTACGGGAAAGGGCTGCCTGTCGTAGGGATCCCCAAGACCATCGACCGCGACCTGGTGGGTACTGACTACACCATAGGATTCGAGACCGCGGTCGACCGCGTCGACGAGGCGATCAACCGCCTCAGGACCTGCGGCGGATCGCACGACATGATATACGTGATCGAGGTGATGGGAAGGCACGCGGGCCACCTCGCGCTTTCGGGCGGCATCGCAGGCGGGGCCTACATCATACTCATCCCTGAGGTGGACTTCGAGACCGACAAGGTGGCGGAACTCCTGATGGTAAGGGAGCACAAGGGGATAGACTACTCAATCGTCGTCGTGAGCGAGGGCGCAAAGCCTATAGGGGGGGAGCTCTCGACCGAGAGCAAGGAGAAGGACGCATTCGGGCACGAGACCCTGAAGGGCATTGGAGAGAAGGTCGGCGCCATGATAAAGGAGCGCACCGACCTCACAGTAAGGGTTAATGTCCCCGGCCATCTGGTCAGGGGAGGGCCCCCGAACGCGCGGGACAAGCGCATGGCCCGCCTGTTCGGGATCGCGGCGGTGGACCTGATACATGAGGGCATGACCGGACGCATGGCATCATGGCTCGAGGGCGGATTCACTCACGTCGACCTCAGCGAGGTGATGAAGGGATACAAGCTGGTCAACGTGGAGCAGACCTATGACAAGGTGCTGTACAACGGCGTGCGGCACAATGTCCTCAACACCTCAGAGCGCGACGGTATCGACACGATGGAAGGTGGGGGAAAATGAAGGGCATCGACGAGTTCCTCGAGGATTTCATCGGCGGAGTCGGCTTCGACCAGGCGAAGATCGACGTGATAAGGAACTACGGCGAGGCCAGGAAGCGCGCAGGCGACCAGGCATCTTACGAGTGGGCGATGGCTTACTACCACGATTGGATCACCTCTATGTGTGGAGCCAACGCCGGGGCGGGGGTCACGCCATACAGGTCAATGAATCCTCCGGAAGGCCAGCTATCGTTGTCCATTCAAAGCTTCTACCAAAACGACGTGATGCTGAACGGCGGGCCGCACCGCTGCTACCTCGTAGGGTTCAAGCCCAAAGGTGTGATAAGCAGGCTCGAGCATAGGCTCTGGAAGGGGAAGTACGGCAGTAAGGACTTGAGGGAGCTGATCGGTTCTGGCAACCTGATGCAGATAAGGACGATGGCGGCCGAGACCATCGAGGAAAGGGATAAGGAAGCCAACGTCGTGCTGCCCGCGGTCAACGTGAGCATCAGCGACAAGTCCTTCATGGCGCATTACGCGAGGCGGCTGCAATGATAAGATACCTCGATGAGCTTGAGGACCTGGAACTGAGCGTTGGAGACTACGTGCTCACAGGGTCTGCTGTGATGGCTGTCGCCGGCCTGCGCGAGAACAAGGACCTGGACATCATGGTGAGACAGGACGTGTGGGATAGGCTCAAGGCCAGGCCGGACTTCTCGCTAGAAGCTGGCAAGCTGGCCAGGGGCCATCTTGAGGTAATGAGGGATTCTGCCCTCCCAACGATGTCTGCCGACGATCTCATCGAAGCTGCGGAGATCATCGACGGCCACCCGTATGTCCCCATCAAGTACGTCGCAATGTTCAAGCTGAAGAGGAAGACGCAGAAGGACCTGGCAGACTACCAGCTCATCGAGAAGTTCTACAAGCATCCCTAGCGCCACTCGGAGTGACCGAAGTGCACGAGGAGGTCGACGCCCTCCGCTGCCGGCGCCAGGTCGCACGCGCCGTAGTTTGAGCCCGCCCATATCAGGACCTCCGCGCCGGTCTCCCTTGCGATCTCGTCCGCGAGGTCGCCCGCTCTCGCCTTGAGGCCGTCGGGGAGCTGGAGCATGACTCTCTTCGCCTTCTTCTCTTTGATCCCCGATATTATACGGTCCAGCTCAAGGTCAATCTCCATTGGCGTTGGGAATAGAATCATGTTAATAAATGTTGGGAGAAAAGAAAAAAAAGTTCCAGGACATCAGAGGAACATCAACGGGTCCTTGGATTTGTCAACGCGCTTCCATTTCTTCCCGTCGTTACCCTCGTTGATATCCAGGAAAAACGTTGTGTTGGTCTTCGATCTCCTCTTTCTGGGCACCATTTATCACCTGCATTCTGGATGCCACCTCTTTTTTTTGGAGACTGGCCGGCTCGACGATGGAGTATCCTGGAGAGTACTCCTCATTTGGGTCATAGCAGGCCATACTGTAGAATAATCTTTGATTGTGAAGTCTTTCAGTCAGCTCGCTCATTAATCTCACGTCCGGGACTTTTGGCCCCGTCAATTGCACACCCGACGATTTGGTCCACTGTAAAGTAGTGAATATCCTATTTAATATAGAAGCTCCTATATATAATTTTCGATTTTATTATCACTCTAGAGTAGTTAAAGTATACATTTGTGTATACCGAAATCGGGAATGCCCTACCGCCTGAGCTGCAGCCTTGCCTTGGCCCCGCAGGACAGGCACGAATACACGACCTTGGACCCTGTGATCCGCACCCTCACAGTCTTGGAAGGCACCCAGAAAGCGTTACAGGAGCGGCAGTAACGCCTCCTGAACTGGGGAGGTATCCTCACCCTGTACTTGGTGGAGATCCTCCTTGCCATCACCACATAGCGTCTGGAGAGGGCCTCATCGCCCGACATCTGGGCCTGCTCAAAGAGCGTCGCTATGCGCCTCCTGGCGATTGCGCGCTCCTCCTCTTTGTTACGCCTTGACATGGCAGGAAGGGTTGACAGGCTCATATATTAATCTACCACAAAGCATATAAAAACGGCCAGCCTCCGGATAAGCCATGTTCAAACGTCTCAAGGAGCTGTTCTCCACCCCGGAGCCCAAGGAGCCCTTAGAAGTGAGCGCACAGGACCTGGCCTCCTGGGCCAGGGAGAGGCTAACAGAGCACATCGCAGCCTTCGAAGAAGAGACAAGGGAGCACATGGAACGCCTGAGGGAAGCGATCCTTTCGTGCAGGAAAGCCCTCGAA
This sequence comes from uncultured Methanosarcinales archaeon, assembly GCA_964587045.1. Classification (GTDB taxonomy): domain Archaea; phylum Nanobdellota; class Nanobdellia; order Woesearchaeales; family CAZPJY01; genus CAZPJY01. The sequence goes on along the minus strand of CAZPJY010000005.1, from coordinate 40,467 downwards.
GCCCTCAATCATGCCGAGCTGCGCAACCCAAAAATCGAGATGCGCGCCAAGCAGATCATGGAAGGCAACAGGAAGGGGTACGTCAACACCATCAACGCATTCCTGGACCGCATCTCACCCAAAGGGATCAAAGGCAAGGATCGCGTGCTCGCCTTCGTCAAGGACTACGACTACCACGTCAACGTCATGAGCAAGTCCTCGGCGAGATCGTACTTCGTGCTACAGGAGTTCCTAGCCCACGAGTCGAAAGATGTGAGCGAATCCATAAAGCAGATAGACAAGGTGGTCAAGGCAATAAAGGAGGCAGCCCAGAGGTTCAGGATCCTCCAAGCAGACACCCTGGCTGACCGGATAGACGATCTTGAGGCGCTCAGGCGTGAGCGAAAACAGCAGAACAAGAGGCTCTCAGACCAAAAGAGGCTCATCGCTTCCCTTGAAAAGGAGCTCAAGCAGCTGGAAAAGCAGGTAAAAGAGGCCCAGAGCGGTCCTGAAATGAAGAGGCACAACCAGCTCCTCCACGACATCGAGCTGGCAGAAGGCGCAAGGAAGGCGACTGAGCAGAGGCTGTTCACCCTATTCGCCCCGATAGAGCGCCCCTTGCGCAAGTTCGCCCGCACATCCATGAAGGAGAAGCTGGTCAACTCCTACCTCGAGGACTTCACCCGAGCCCTCCTAGACGACCAGGATATGGAGATAGCAGAAGAGCTGCAGCGCCTTGGCACCACCCTGCACAAGATAAGCCTAAAGGACAGGCAAAAGGACAAAGCCGAAGCGGCCGTCGCCGGGCTCACCAGTAAGACCCTGGAAGGGATCAGGGACAAGCTCATCGCCCAGCGCTCGGAAGCAGACGAGCTGAGGAAGCAGATGTCATCGCTGCAGGCTGAGGAGAAGCTGACAGCCCTCAAGGAGAAGCGGAACCTCCTCGCCGACAGGATAGAGAACGAGAGAGGCAGGCTCGCGACGCGCGACCTGGACGACACTGGGATAACCGAAGAGATTAAAAGCCTGGTTAGGATAGTCCTAAAAGAGGACATCACGGTCGGTACTTCTTCACAAGGTCAGTGATGCCCTCATCATTAAGGACAGCTCCGATCCTGCTTCTGGCAGCCGCCTCGAACCTCCTGTCGAAGAGGTCGCCGAAGGTCTCATACTTCAGGATGACCTCAGCCCCGATCTTGCCAAGCCCCAGCTCGTCCTCGACCGACACGTTCTGGAAACCGGAGTATTCGAAGATAGTCTTGATCGCCTCGCAGTGCGAGTCCATCAGCCCGGCCAGGGTCTCCGCAAAAACCGATCTGAGCTTGCCATCGTCGTACCCGCCGTCGGATCTCGCCGCGGCGCCCGCCTGGCATAAGGCCTTTATGACCAGGTCCGAGAGGTAGTGGAGCTTGAAGCTGTCGACGGTGTCCGAGACGTCGCTTCCTGTGTTGATCTCTTCGCGGAAGTCCCTGCGCAGGCGCATCTGGGTCTTGTCAGCGTACTCCTCGATGTCAGAGCAACCCAGATTGTCCAGGTCGTAGGGGTTCACCTTCATCGTGCCCCTCCTGCCCTCGACATCAAGGTTTAGCTCTATGTGCGGCTCGTCGTCGAATCGCTCCCTGAACAGTCCGTCCAGGTAGCCCTTCACGTCATCCTCCTTCTCAATACCCGCCTCCGACGCCATCAGGTCGCATACTGGCTTCGCGATCTCAGTGACCGGGTCCGAGACTGGGGCAAGCGCCCGCATGGGCGGCAGTGACGCCCCGTCCTGCGTCCTCATCTGGCCGTACAGGGCCTTCAGGTCCCCTTCCAGCTTGGCGAGGAAACGCCTCCTCTCTGCGACATCCATAAATTGACTGTGGAGGCGGTATTATAAAAAGATTAGTCTTAAAAGAAAGCGTTTCTCATGGCATGGCATGCTCAAGATATTGCCGCACCATGTCTACCTAATCGCCGAGGGACTGGTAGGAAACCTGAGCAGGCACTACGACAGCTTCCACGAGGAGATGTGGAACGGTGTCGTCAGCAGGTTGCGAAGCGAGCCTGAAGCTGAAGTCCGTATCGTGTCAGGCCTCGACGACATCTGCGGCGCTTGCCCCTACAACAGGGATGCGCCCAACCACAACCCGGAACTCTCGAGAAACTACTGCAGGGACGGCGAATTGGAGAGGAGAAACGAGCGAAGGTACGCGAGGTTCTTCCGCATCCGCAGGTTCCTCGACGGCAGACCAATAAGGGCAAAGGACCTGCTCAGGATGATAGAGAGGAGGTACCCGAAGGATGAGTGGGTCTGACCGGGTCAGGAGAGCAGCTCCTTGAAGAGCTCCTGGTCCTCCCTTGAGAAGAGCACCACCCTGACCTCCTTAACGCAGTTGAAGGGGAAGGATGAGAAGACCTCCTTCATGACCGCCGCGACCTCTGCCTTGGGATACCCGAATGCCCCTGTGGAGATGGCCGGGAACGACACCGACCCGAGCTTGTTCTCCTCAGCCAACTCGAGGGAGTTCCAAAAGCAGTCCCTCAACAGGTGGGAGCGGTCCTCCGCCCCGGAGTAAACCGGCCCGACAGTGTGTATCACGTACCTGGCCTTGAGCCTGTGACCGTCTGTGATGACAGCCTTGCCTGTGGGAAGGCCCTTGGGATATCTGGTCTTGCGGATCCGGCCGCACTCCTCGAGCAGCCCAGGACCGGCGGCGCGGTGGACAGCCCCGTCGACCCCTCCGCCCCCCATGAGGGAGCGGTTGGCGGCATTGACTATCGCGTCCGTGTCCTGTTCGGCGATGTTGCCATGCAGAACTTTCAGCCTCATTCTCTCACCAGCTGTAGGATGCGCCTCGCCCATATCCGGTCGCGTTCCTTCTCCTTGTCAGGCAGATGCTCGAAAGGGATCCACCTGCTCTTCCACCGCCTCAAGGTCGCCTCAGAAATCCTTTCGCGGTGCGCGGTCTCCCTGCTCCATTCGATCCACTCCTTGTGGATCACAGATGCAATCCTGTCGAGCTTGTCCATGTTCTCTTGTGGGTCGGACCAGTATAAATAGGTTATGATAAGTTATTAAAACAAGGCCTCATTCCACCGACGCATGGAGGATCTAGCCAAGACGATAAGGGACCTGCAGAGCGGCGATGTCGGACGCAGGGTGCAGGCCAGGCTCGAGGAGTTCTCCCGTTTCAAGGGCCGCCCGTGGCAGGACTGGTTCTCTGAGCTCTCATTCTGCATCCTTGCAGCCAACGCCAAAGGGCACGTCGCTTTCCAGATCCAGCAGGACATCGGTGCAGAGGGCCTCCTGACATGGCCTCAAGCGAGGATTGTCAGGGCCATAAGGGCGAGGAACCACCGCTTCCACAACAACAAGGCCAGTTTCATAGTGGAGGCGAGGGCCCACGGCGACATCAAATCGATACTCGCAAGGGAGAGCGACCCTCGCAGATGGCTGGTCGATAACGTCAAGGGAGTGGGCTACAAGGAGGCATCGCACTTCCTCAGGAACACTGGCGACTTCAGCAAGGCCATTCTGGACAGGCACGTGCTCCGGATAATGGCAGATAACGGCATGATCCCCGAGGTGCCTAAGAGCCTCACGCCCAAGACCTACCTTGAGTACGAGGCCAGGCTGCAGAAGCTCGCTGACATGCTGAAGATGCGGCAGGGCGAGCTCGACTTCTACCTGTGGTACATGCGCGCCGGGGACGTGCTCAAGTGAGAAAAAACGCCAATTTTTAATAGCCACTCACCTCCCCATATCCGATGCCTCCCATAATAGCCCTGGGACAGCAGCCCAACGGCTTCCTTCCCAAGAAGTTCTTCGTAGCGAAGATTGAGACCGCAAGACAGCTGCAAAAGGATGTCGGCGGTGAGATAGTGCTGTTTTGGCACGACTCAGACGCTGACCACCGAGAGACGCAGGTCAACCTCAAAGGCAAGGTGTTCAACTTCTGCTACGAGGGCAAGGCGCAGAGGAAGTGGACGCCGCTGGCCGACAAGGAGATGATGCCTGGCTGCATGGCGGACATCAGGCAAAAGATATCGAAACTGGTGCCAGAGCAGGTCCTCGACGCGTGGGACAGCAATCCAGAAAAGAAGGCAGGTCCATTCTGCCTGCACATGTACAGGGAGCTGGGCCTGCTCGAAGGCATCAAGGTGATGCGCAGCGCAGACCCGGGCTTCAGGAGGAGGGCGGAAGTCTCGGGCGACGGCTACTTCTATGACACAGAGCACGAAGGGGTGAAAGTCAGGGCTGGGATCCACGAAGGACGGCTCAGGCTGCACAAGGGAGGGGGATCCTACATCGACTTGGGACCCGTGCCCGAAAGGCCTGACAAGGCGAGATTGTCGCCGGGAAGGGAGGCGAGGTTCGACTGGATGAACTCTGTGATACGCGCCACGCACTACGTCGCCGGCGAGTCAGAGGCACAATACCTCAAGGGCATCAGGATGAAATACCCTGCAGAGCTGATTCCCCGCAAAGAGGTCGAGGGCAACCACCTCAGCTGGATTCCCGGGGAGCGATGACGATCAGAGCCTCGTTGGAGACCAGGCCGCGCTGCACTGAGGTCCACGATATCACGAAGTGGACATTCTCCCCTCGAGGTATGCCGAAGTAATGGCACTTTTCCTCGGATATCTCAGCCGGCGATAATAGGGTTGCCAGCTGGACCTGCTTGCCTTTGTCAGATTCGCCGTGCACAGCGAGGCCCACAATCTTTTTGGGCTTGGCCAGGCCCAATTGGCGCTTGACGGTCTCTATTTCAGAGCCCTTCCCTACGAGAGCAAGCTCGATCTTCCGAAATTCGTTGGAACGCGGGTAGATTATCTTGTAGGTTGAGTAGGGGTAGGCGTGACGTATCCAGTCGAGGATGACTGAAACCCGCTGCTGCGTGTACCTCCTCATAAGCTCCTCGTTGTGCAGCATGTTCATCCGGTTCTCGACTATGCTGTCGGACATGCCCTTCACATGCGAGTTGAACCACTCGTCCGACCTCTCAAGCCTGGACTTGAGGGAATTGAAATTCTCCAGTTCCAGGCACTCCACATTCTCGACCTTTGACCCGACCTCATGACCACCAGGTTTTATTGGCGGCGGCGAGACCACGAGTGACATCAAAAAAAGGGCTGTTATGACCACTCTTGAAACCCCGCTCCGTGCCTTGCCGTCACCCTTGATAGCAGACTGGAGCGACGCAGCCTCTCCCGCGTAGCGGGCGTACCTTTCCATGTCATTTTCAGAAAGAGCGTCGGCCTGGTGGCGCGCGTTGGTCTGCAGCGCGATGAGGGGGTGCTTGGACCTCTCGAGCCTTCCGAGGAGGGACTGGGCCTGGGCCCTATTCTCCCCTGCAGTTTGGAGGATGCGCTCCTTGTGCAGCAGGATCCTGTCCACCTCCTCGAGGGCTTTGGAAAGCATTGGAAGCTCCTTTTGGAAAACCAGATTCTCGAGCTCCTCGACGCTCCCCTTCTTCTCGAGCAATGACTTCTGCTCGTAGAGGTTGTCAGCTTCCTTGCCGAGGGCTTCGAATCCCTTCCTTACCCCCTGCAGGTAGCTGCTGAAGGTGAACATGCAACTTAACCTGATTTGAGAGTATAAATAGTTAATGATAAAATGGGCCGTTTTGGACTAATTGCATGAGATGGGATTGGAAGGCAAGAACAGGAGTAAAATTTTAGTTAGCTCCCTTGACCTTCCTGTAGCCCTTCTTCCTGATGAAGTCCCAGAACTCCTTTTCGCTATAGAACATCCTGTGAGAGAAATAGGAGGTGAACGGGCTTATGCCCTTCTTGGGGTATATCAGCCAAACCTCACGGTTGGTCTCGAACGCCTCGCGGAGCTCGTTGATCACACCGGTGCTCATCACGACCTCCGGGAAGAGGGCAATGACCTTCTTGCTCTGGTCGACCAGCCAGTACAGGTCGCGGTTCACGCACTGGAAAGCGTCGACCTCGGAGGTCACCGGGCCCAGCTCTATCGTCGAAGGGTCGAAGACGACGAAGTAGTCGTTGAGCTTCCTCACGAATTCAACGATCCTCTTCTTGTCAGCAGGCCTCTTGAGGTGTGTCATGGGGAAGGATGCGTAAACAGGCTCCATTCCGGGGTGGAACATGAGCTTGTACAGGGTAGATGGGGGCTGCCTTTCGCTGCAGGCGAACGATGGGGAGTCGAACAGGTCGCTCCATCCCTTCGCGGTGTTCACCTCGAGGTTCTGCCATAATAGTATCTCATCCTCAGACAGCTCCGCTTCGCTCCACTGGTCGCTTGCCCTGTGCCGCGCGGCCATCTCAGGGACGTTGCCTATTATGGTGACGAACATGTCTGGCTTGAGCTTCTGCAGGTATTCCCAGTCGTACGCGTTTGAGAAGATCTTCTTCCAGTAGAAGGTGCCGTGAGTCTCGATTATGACGTTCTTGTGGCGCTTAACCTCTCCGACTATCCTCTCGAACACTGCGCTGCGCAGGGCCTTCAAGGTGTAGGGCGAGGTGTTGAGGATGTTTTCCTTGGTGATGTTCATGTCCATCCTCTGGGCATGTTCGAGGATCATCTCCCCGATGTTGAAGACCTGTATGGATTTCTTCTTGCGCCGCGCGAACTTGACGACCTTTTCGATGTACTCCTTCCTCCCGGAGCCTGAGATTCCAGTTACCATAACGAGCATGCGAGCACCTCCTGTAGGCATTGCGAAGCAGCGCTTGAATTTAAAGTTATCTTTCGAGCACTATGCCCTTCTCGGCGAGGAAAGGCAGCGGACCGTCCAGCACAAGTTTGAGTATATTGTCATAGGTGTCATACATGTTTGCCGCCTCATTGTAGATCTCCGACTTCCGTTCGTCGCCAAGGTACATGTAGGACTTCGAGAGTTCGTGCAACACAGACTGCATAATTTCATAGTTTTTGTACGGACTGGTCAGGCATGCCTCATATTCGCGTATGGCCTTGATGTATCTTTCCGCTTTGTCGTATATCTCAAGGTTGAAGTGCACTGTAGCGCGTCTCATCCTCAGCTCGTTTAAGTAGGGGTTCTGCGGATGTTCGCTGATGAATTTGTCGGTCATCTCCAAGTACCGCTCGGCTCGGGAATTTTTGAGATTGGGTTTCCAATCAGGAACCTCCCATATGGCGGAGGTTTGCTTCTTGAGGTTCACATACTCAATAAAGCCGCTGGGAACGAGGCCGTATTCCTCAGCCAGCCCGATTTTTTGCCTTATCCTCCTCGTGTCCTTGGTCGAATCTGTAAGGAAATCGTCAAAGGGCAGTTCAGTAGTGACCCAAAAACTCGTTTCTATATCTTCGCATAATTCTGCGACATCCTCATCGAATATTTCCCTGCCATGGTCAGATGTGAAACCCAGCTCCAGGTTCTTTTCATAATCATAATCCTCCCGAAACTTATGCAGGAAAACGAATTTTTGCTTGAAGTTGTAGCCATCCCCGTAGTAGAGCGACTTGCCATCTTCGTCGACAGTGAGCTCCAACCATCTCTCCTTGAATTCGGGATGCTCTTTTACCACCTGTTTGGTCTTCAGGTGCTTTATCTCGTGGTGAAGGGCTGACATGAAGACATCTTGGGGCATGGCTACGTGGTTGCCTCCATTATACGTCCCTGATTTTTTCGTTCCGATTATTTTGTCCAACTGGTCGATGACGTGAGCTTTTAGGAAATCGTCAGGGATCAACCTAAGCTCGAGTTCGAATGGCCGCTCGAGCTGCTCTTCGGCGATCACATTGGTCAGGGTTATTAGGTTGTACTTATCGCCCTCGAAGTGCTCCTCATACGCCTCCACCTTGGTTTTGAGCCTCCTTTCGTACTCGGTTCGCATGGCAGACTCGTGGCCGGTGTTGACATAATAGTTTATGCTGCCTATCAAACTGATGGTCATGCCTGCGCCAACTACAGCGGTTAGCGTTTTATCCAATACCTTAAATACAGTCCCCATCATTATCTCTCCAGTATTCCCTTCTCGGCGAGGAATCGGTTGGCCCCGTCTGTCACCATCTCCACCTTATCGTCCATGTTTTCATATCTCTTAATCGCCTCTTTCATGACACCCGCTTTTTCGGGATCGCCCAATCGAAGGTACAGGTCATGCATCCGGTCTAGAATGCAAGGGTATTCTGTTATGTCGGCGACAGGGTATTTGACGGCCTTCTTGCACTCCTCGAGCGCGTCTTGGTAAGGGTTTTCGCCGATCAATAGCTCGGAGATCACCCACGCCCTTCCTGAGTGCACGGTCTGGGCGAAGGTGCTGCGGGGGTGCTTTTCCAGGAACTCTTCGCTCTCCTTCAAAAAGCGTTCTCCTTTCTCCCTGCTGACGCTGCGCATTTCGATGCCATCCCAGAAGGTCTGCTTGATCTGGTAGAACTCGAAGGTCTCAGGAGGCACTAGTCCGTACTCAATGAGGAGGTCCATCTTGGCCCGGAGCTTGGAGTTGCTGTCGCTTGAATCCATCACGAATGAGAAGAATTCAAACTGGAACCAGCCCATAATCCTATGGTCTTCTATTTCGGTCGCGAGTTCTGCGACATCCTCGTAGAAGTTCGTCCGCGCGTACCCGCTGACGTACCCATCCTTAAAGGATGCTCCTTTGGAATTGCAGAAAAGGTTTCCGACCAGCCTCAGGTTGGAGAGTCCGTATTTGACCCATGGGACGTAACCTGTCTTTCCGGTGGAGTCCTGTGCGATTCTCTCCCACCTCTCCTTGAATTCAGGATGCTGCTTGAGGACTTGGTAGGTCTTGTTGTGCTTGAGCTCATGGGTTACGGTCTCGTAACTTGCGTCCTCTGTTAGGGTGATGTGACTACCTATCGCGTAACCTTCGTAACCACCGGTAAAAATGAATGAGAGCTGCTCCAATAAATTCTTCTTCAAGAAGTTGCTGGGCTCATAACGGAGGGATTTGAGATTCAGCCCGCCCTCCAGGCTTTCGCGTTCGATAATGCTTACTATGTTTGGGACCTCCCAGCGGTCCTTGCCCAGATACGGTTCGTAGCCGCTGATGGAATGGCCGTATCTCTGCTTGTAACTCTCACGGGTCTGGTCTGGCTTGAGACTGTAGTAGGTTTGTAACGTGTTATTGAAACCCATATTGGCCGCAGACCATAGCATGAGGCCTCCCAGGGCGTATGCTGTGCCTTTGAGGAGCTTTCTAAGTAGGCTTCCCATACAGCCTTCGAACAGAGTCCAGTATTTAAATCTTTCGATTTTTTACCACTTAATAATAGTAACAACCACTAAGTTTTTATATACCTCATGAAACTCTGCCCCTATGAGAAACCTCATCCGAAGCGTCACGATAGATGACAAGGAATACGAAGTGCCCAAGTGGCTGCAGGAGATGCCCAAGACAGACCTACACTGCCACATGGGCGGGTCCATCCGGCCGGGCACACTAGTCGAGCTCGCCAAGGACTACAAGATCAAGCTACCCACATATGACGAAAACGAGATTCTCGAGCACATCCAGTTCAAGCACCAGGAGAACAAGTCGCTCGAAAACTACCTCAAGCTATTCGACCTGACCGAATCAGTCCTACGGACGCCTGAGGCTTTCTACCGCGTCGCATATGAGATAGTCGAGGACGCGTGGAACGAGCGGGTCGAGATAATGGAGCTTCGCTTCGCCCCAACCAACTACCTCACGCACGGGCTCAAGATGCACCAGATAATCGAGCCGTCTCTCGCAGGACTGAAGGACGCGGCAAGGAACTTCGGCGTCATCACAGGCCTCATCATATGCGGACACAGGAACCACCCCGAGCTGATAAGACGCGCAGCCGAAGCCGCCGCGCTCTACCGCGGACGCGGCGTCGTTGGCTTCGACCTGGCGGGGCAGGAGAAGGGCACCGACCACAAGAACTACAAGGAAGACATCGAGCCAGTCTTCGACTGCTGGATGCCCATAACCATCCACGCGGGCGAGGAGGGAGGGGTCGAGAGCATAGACAAGGCGGTCCGCCACCTGAGGGCTGACCGCATCGGCCACGGCAGGGCGCTGACGCAGGGCGACAACATTTTCGACTACCTCGACGAGATAAGGAAGCCCTTGGAAATCTGCATCAGCAGCAACGTCGACACCGGCGTGGTCGACACCTATGATACGCATCCTGTCAGGCAGTACTTCGAATACAACCTGCGCCTCAACATCAACACGGACAACCGGACCGTGTCAGACACCAGCATGACCAAGGAGTACATGATACTGATGAGGCACCTCGGATTCTCCCAGGCCCAAGTCTTCAAGCTGGCCAAGTGGGGTTTCAAGAACGCCTTCCTCCGGAACAAGGTCATCGACCACAAGCTGTCAATATTCGACCAGTACGTGAAGCTCCTGTCAGGCAAGTGCCCTCAGTGCAACACGCAGTACAACATCCTCGAGTCGCCAGCGCTGATAGAGGGATTCTGCGACACGTGCACAGTGCCCGGCACCAATGAAAAGGTCGCCCTCGCGGTAGAGGAGGACCCCTGGCAGCACATCGAGGACAATACCCAAGAGTACGCGCTCGCCAACTTCAAGTGGTGAGGATGAGAGCCAGGCACCTTGCAGCGATCCTCGCCGCCGGGTGGCTGGCAGCAGCTGTTTCTGACATAAAAGTTGAGCCGACCACCAGGTGGGATCCAGGTCCTTTCTATGTCTCAAGATGCAAGGGCATGCATCAAATACCCAGGCTGGACAAATACTGGGAACCGGACGGATGCTACGTGCACATCTCCGACAGGTAAAGCTTAAATATTAGTCGCTTAAAAGCATGGACTGGAGGGGAATGATATGAAAACGCTCGGAAAAATCCTGACCGCAATAGGACTGGTCTTCGTCTATGTCACCACTGTCTCGCCGCCGCACATAACCACTCAGCCCAAGCCGGAGAAACCTTACAACATAATCGAGACTTCAGAGATGGCAAAGAGGTTCTTCGAGCCAGATAAGACAAGAGTTGCGCAGAGGTACGACTTTTCCGGGGCTCCTTCTAACGAGCTTCTCCCCACATATCCCAATAGAATGCCTGAGTACCAAGCAACGACCGTCCCGCAGGACGCGACCCGGGTGCACATCGACAAGAACCAGGTCTCAGACCTCAAGCTCGACGATATACTGAAGTCCGAGTAAGTTTTTTATAGGCCTCAGCTTCTACCCTCCTTGCGGAGGTATCATGATGAAGACAATCACAGATTTGAATCTTGAAGGTAAAAGGGTGCTTATCCGGGCCGACTTCAACGTCCCCCTCGACGATGAAGGTAACATCACCGACACAGAGAAGCTCGAGAGGACCCTGCCGACCATAAGGTACGCCTTGGATAAGGCAAAGCAGGTGGTACTGATGAGCCACCTGGGAAGGCCGAAAGGAGAAGTGGTGCAGAAGCTCAAGATGGACGGGGTCGCGAGGAAGCTGTCTGAGCTGCTGGGAGAGGAGGTCGCCAAAGTCGACGACTGCGTGGACGTCGAGCTTCCCGAAAAGAGGGTGGTTCTCCTAGAGAACCTGCGTTTCCACAAGGAGGAGAAGGAAAACGATGAGGCTTTCGCAAAGAAGCTGACAAGCCACGGCGACGTTTATGTAAACGACGCCTTCGGCACCGCTCACAGGGCGCATGCGAGCGTCGAGGCCGTCACCAGGTTTCTGCCCAGCGCTGCAGGATTCTTGCTGGCAAAGGAGGTGCAGTTCCTGAGCAAGGCCACAGACAACCCGGCGCACCCCTACATCACCATCCTAGGCGGCAGCAAGATATCGACCAAGCTGGAGATAATAGAGAGCCTCATCAAGAGGTCTGACAAGCTGCTCCTGGGAGGCGCCATGATTTTCACTTTCTACAAGAGCCAAGGCCACGAGATCGGGAAATCGCTGGTCGAGGACGAGTTCATGGGCAAGGCCAGGGAGCTCTTGGGAAAGTACCCAGACAAGCTGGTGCTCCCGACAGATGTCGTGGTGGCGTCCGAGTTCAAGGAGGACGCGGTACACAAGGTAGTTACCATAGATAAGATGCCCGCGGACTGGATCGGGCTTGACATCGGGCCTCAGACCATCGCGGCCTACAAAGAAATCCTAAAAGGTGCGGCGCTTGTAGTGTGGAACGGTCCCATGGGGGTCTTCGAGATGCCCGCTTTCGCAAAGGGCACGGCAGAGATTGGGCGAGCGCTGGCAGAGATCGACGGCATCACCATTGTAGGCGGCGGGGATTCTGCTGCGGCTGTCAACAAACTGGGACTGCGGGACGGAATAGACCATGTGTCGACCGGCGGCGGCGCGTCCATGGAGTTCCTTGAAGGCAAGCCGATGCCCGCATTAGCTGCCCTTGAGGAGGGTAAGCCATGAAGAACAGGAACAGCGTTAGAGCTCTGGTGTTCAATGGTGATAGTGTTCTTTTGGTAAAGCATATGGACCCTAAGACAGGCTTTGAGTTCTGGGTGCCGCCTGGAGGGGGCATCGAAGGCGCTGAGACCCTGTTTGATGCAGCTGTGCGCGAGGTCAGGGAGGAAACGGGTCTAACCATAAAACCTGGCAAGGTCGCATACCTAAGACAGTACATAACCCGGAGAGAAGGGCACAACCTTCAGGACATACTTATCTTGGCCGAGCATTATGAGGGTAACATCTCATCGTCAAACCAAGTGGGCGCAGAGCAGAAGTGGATCAAGGAAGTCAGGTTTCTATCCAAGGAAGAGCTGAAAGAAGTCACGGTTTTCCCAAAGGCCCTCAAGGATTCTGTTTGGGATGACAAGGCGCAAGGTTTCCCCCACATGCGTTTCTTAGGGGTAGATTATGACTCTCAAGACTAGGAAACATTTATATATAACCATTCTCCATTCCCGAGTGGTATCGGGGGTAAACATTGGACCAGAATCAGATTGAGAGAAACCTGCGAGCTTCATTTGCGCTCATCAGGAAGGACATCGAAGCCATCAGGCAGATGCAGGTCCAGCAGTGGAGGGAATTCAACGCACTTACACAGAGCCTCAAAGGCAGGGAGGCTGTAAAGAGCGACATCAAAGACCAGCTCGACTACCTGAAAAGCACGGCCGTCACCAAGGACAAGCTCGACCTCTACAACCAGGACGTCCAGGACAACAGGACCGGGCTGTTCGAGCTCTCTTCCAAGGTCATGACCAGGGATGAGATAAGCAAGGCCAGGGCCCGGATGCTAGCGCAGATTGAGCGCATCAAGAAGAAGCTCAAGAAGAAAGACCGTCTGAAGCGCGAGGTTAAACAGGTCAAGCAGCTTAAGAAGAAGATTGACGAGCTTCAGGACACTATCGTCCCGCCCAACGATTATTACAAGGAGATATCCCGCATAAAGAACAGCATAAAGAACCTGAGGCTCGAGATCGATGAGGTCACCAGCACCTCGCTTAGCGTCGACCAGATAAAGGATGCGGTCTCTGAGGAGAAATCCATCGAGCAGCTATCAAAGAGCACCCTTGAAACCAAGAAGCGCATCAAGGAGGTCGAGGACAAGATTTCGGACCTGCTGAAGGATCTTTCAGCAACACAAGCCGAGCTTGAGAGGGTCAGCAAGGCCACCATCTCTTCTGGCGAAGTCGACTCAAAGATCAAGGATGTCAAGGCAAAGCTTGAGGGCAAGCACGCGGAAGCCGTCAAGAAGCTCTCCGGCCAGATATCTGAGGTAAAGGATGACATGCTGACAGAAGCCTTCCTAACACCCAAGCTCAAAGGGCATGACAAGCGTCTAAAGGAACACTCGAAAGCCATCAAGCGCATCGAAAAGAGGATGACTCCGCTTCCCAGAATCAATTCGAAGATTTCTGCCGTAGATGAGCACGCGAAAGCCATCGCAGCCATCAATGACCGGATAGCTGAGGTGAACAACCTCTTTGAGGATATGATCAACAAAATCACCAGGGTACAACACACCTATGCTGAAAAGGCCCTGCTCAACAGGCAGATCGGGCTGGTTGGTTACAGGATCAAGATGCTCAAGGGCCGGCTGAACGAGATGGAGGAAGCCATCGAGATTCAGCGCACCCCTCAAAAGGACGCAAAGAACAAGAGGCTCTCCGAATACACTGGTGAGCGAAGGGGACTGCTCGCGGCAGTCAGGGACCTATTTTCTGAAGAGGAAGCCAAACCCCAAAAAAAGGCTGCAAAGAGACTCTCAAAGAAAAAGAGAGTGAAGAAGAAAAAGAAGTGATCAAATCATCTTCTTTACGAGCTGCACCATCCTGTTCGAGTAGCCCCACTCGTTGTCGTACCAGCTGACAGCCTTGACCAGGTTGCCGTCGACCTTGGTCGATAGCGCGTCGAAGATGCTCGAGTGAGGGTTGCCCACAATATCTGTCGAGACCAGCGGGTCCTCGCTGTACTGCAGCACACCCTTGAGGTAGGACTGAGCAGCCTCCTTCATCGCCGCATTGACCTCCTCAACAGAGGTCTCACGTTTCATAACGCCCACGAAGTCTGTGATCGACCCGTCAACTATGGGGACGCGTATGGCCATGCCGTCGAGCTTCCCGTTCAGCTCAGGGATCACCAGGCCGACAGCGATCGCGGCTCCGGTTGTGGTAGGGACTATATTGATTGCGGCTGCGCGGGCCCGCCTGAGGTCCTTGTGCGGTCCGTCGACGATGCGCTGGTCTCCTGTGTAGCCGTGCACGGTGGTCATGAAGCCCTTCTCGATACCAATCTTGTCATGCAGAACCTTCACCATGGGTGCCAGGCAGTTGGTCGTGCAGGAAGCGTTCGATATTACGTGGTCCTGGGCCTTGTCATACTCCCCGTCATTGACCCCGATGACTATGGTCTTGACGTCGCCTCCTTTGGCTGGCGCGCTGATCAGCACCTTCTTGGCACCTGCGGTCAGGTGCTTTGAGGCAGTCTCCCTGGTGCGGAAGAATCCTGTGCTTTCGATCACCACGTCCACCCCCAGCTCCTTCCAGGGAAGCTTCTCAGGGTCGCGTTCTGCGAAGACCAAGAGCTTCTTGCCGTTCACGATGAGGCCCTTGTCATCATATCCTAACTCAGCATTGAGCATGCCGTGAACTGAATCGTACTTGAGAAGATGCGCAAGGGTTTTGTTGTCTGTCAGGTCGTTTACGGCGACGAACTCGATTTCTGGATCGCTCATCCCAGCGCGGAAGACCATGCGGCCGATGCGGCCGAAACCGTTGATTGCAACTTTTACCATATGATCACCCCTGGGCTCGGGATAAAGCCGGACCGTATAAAAACCTTTTGATTTCATGCTTTGCGGACAGTGATGGTGTAGAATGGAAACTTCGAGTCTTAGTAGATGATTCCAAAACGAAACCTATTGCATCCCCACCCAAGGTTGTGCGACCAACCTTTAAATATTTCTTGTTCGGAATCTATCCTTCATGGACGAACGGGTCACTCTCGAATCATTGATTTACAAGGGTAAGGAATACAGCGTTGGCCCAAGGTTCTCAAAGAGCCAGATAAAGTCAAAAGCTCTCATGAGGACCAAGGTGGAACCGAAAGCCGTAAACCTCCTTGTCATCTACGCTCAGGACTACTTCAGGGTCTACCATTCTGTCATGCACACATTCGAGCACTATAAGAGGCTCATAGAAAGTTCCTCCATATACAACAGCCTCATATCAGGGGTTTACAGGAAGCTTCCAAGGAAGGTAACCAAGCGAATCGACAGGATCAACATCAAGGAATACAGGATGGATGGTGATATGATCGGCAACTCCATCGACCTCAAGATCGATGAGATCGACTACAGGCGAAAGACCCAAAGGCCAGCAGAGCTCGACCCCAAAGTGCTGCACAAAATTATGACGAGGTACGTCTTCGAGATGATGAGGTACAGGAATGCCGAAATCGAGGCCAAGCACATATCCAAGGCCGTAAGACCTTGGGTCAAGCAGCTCAAGCTGAGCCCTGAGGCCGCCTCAATACTGGAGGCCAGAGTGAGCAAGCACCTCAAATTCTACAAGACCAAGGAACAACCTCTCGTGGGAGTGTTTTTCGCGCGCTACCTGAAGACAGGAGCCGTGCGTACTATAGGTGAGAGGTACAAGCGCAACCCGATACCCCTCCTGGATATAGGTGATATCCTGTGGCCGGCAATCGATTTCCTGGTAGATCTCACCCAGTACGGACCAAAGGAGTCAGGCATCGAGAACCCTGAGGAGATAGCCATCTTCATGCCGAGGTCTGTTGCGGCAGCACCAATACTCGGAAGCCGTGTCAAGGTCCACCATCTCAGGCACGCACTTTATTATTCATGCTTCTACGAGCTGCTGACTCCTGAGTCTCCAATCTACAATGATTATTGCAACAACCCAAACAAGGTCTATGAGACCATGATGCACCTCATTAAAAGCGACCGCCTGTACGAAGAGAAAAAGCCCAACTTCATCTCGGAGATATATTTCCGGGATCAGAGCATCCAGGACCTCATCAGGGGAAAAGCGCTTTCCGACCCGTTCCAAAAGAGCATTATCGCAACCGCGCTCTACCTAAAAGAGAACCTCAACGGCCACGCGTTCCGCGAGGCTCTCACCCACACTTGGGGAAGCCATCTCGCCTTCCTCGGCGCTCCTTGGCTGTTCTACCTGATGTCGATGGGCATCGGAACCATCTTCGTTCCGCCCATAATCAACGCTTTGACCATATCCCACGGCCACGGCAATCTCCTGGCATACGGGAAAATAAAGGAAAAAATAAAAAAATGCCATGACCCATTCGAGGAACTCTTCACCCTCGCGACGCTCGGTAACTGATGAGGCTGTCGACAGCGCAGTACCTGAGTTCTTGCCTTAGATGCCTTGAAGCATTGAGTAGGTAAACCTTGCCGCCATATGCGCTTGCCTTCATTGCCAGACTTACTATGCTCCTGATCTCAAAAGCCCTCAGGAGTATCTTGCCTGACATGTCTAACTCTATCCTTTCCGGCTTCCCGTCCAGCGTTTCTGAGGTAAGGTCCTCAAGATCCATCTTCAGCCCCTCCTATGTAACCGCTGCCCCAAGTCTAAGGGGACTTTTTGGGTTTATTGCGAACCGAGGCGATCACGTCGTAGATGCCAGTGCCCAGCGGGACCAGACCCAGTGTCAGGTAGCTGACGAGCGTTCCGCTACCCAGTCCTATGACTCCTCCGATGTACTTCTTCCAGCTGTTGCCCTTCCTCGCGTCACGAGTTAGGCTCTCAGTCACACTTCTGATACGGTTCTCGTCGATACCCTTACCGTTTACGAGATTCCTCTCGATGTTCTCCAGGAAGAATCCTGCCGGATCGACCCCTATTCCGAACCCTCCTTTAAGGCCTTCCCAGAAAGTCGGGCTGTAATCGGGTTCCGCAATCTTCTTCTCTCCCTTGCCGAACGTTTTGATGCCGTCGTAAACAAAGGTGCCGACAGCCATTGATCCGTACGGAACAGTCGCGATCGCAAGGGTGGTGATGCCGCTCACGATTCCGATGCCCGCACCGGCGTATTTGGCGAAGCTGTTGCCTTTGTGCGCGTCCTCCGACAGCCTCTCAAAAAGGGTCTGCGAGTAGTTATCCCTCAGAGGCAGGCCGTTTACCGCGACGTTTTCCCAGTTCTCCATGATTCTGCCTAACGGATCAACGAAGTATCCTATGCCGAGCTTCATCCCATCCCAGAATGTTGGCTTGTAAGTCTCGATTTGTTTGTCAAGCGACATTGACCATCACCTCTGATAATCCTTTCCAACTTTTTCCTCTATCTGCTGTGCCTTCCTATCCATCTCTGCGCCCCAGGTGTCCATGCGTCTTTCAAGGTCGTTACCCCAGACCTCCATCCGTTTGCCCCAGTCATCGAAGGACTCTCCTGGTTGTTTCTTGGGCATCTTGGAGAACTCCTCTGACAGGATTGTAGGCACGTCGTTGACCACATCGTTCAGGAGTGGCTCTATCTCTTTGTAGACGCGTTCGTCGTAATTGCCTTGATGTTCCAACGATTCCTTTAGGTCCTTGTGGAACCTCTCTTTGTCGAATTGCTCATCCCTCCCATAGTCCCCTTCGATGGCATCCTTCACGACTCCTGTGAGCCCGAGGGCTTCCTGGGTAGCGTGGAACTCCCCATACCATCTCGATGGCGGGTCAGCCAGCCGCTCGACGCGGTAGCTGAACATCGGCGTTGGGGTGCCATGTGGCAGGTAAGCAGGGCCACGCATGGTACCCATCCATGTCAGGCCGGTGATTCCCAGTATGGCAGTAAGGCCAATCACCGCACCCTTGTTTGTTCTCATATTTCCACCTCACTCTATTTAGTATGGAATAACAAATACCTAATTTTAATAAATATTATTGAATGAACTTTGATACTCTAATTAGGAAAAATAGATATAATAATCGTAAAAAATCAATAATATCGTATTAAATCAATATTTACGAAAATGTTTCCATTTTTGCAAAAATATTTAAATAAGTTATGCGTGGGATGGGTTATGCTGTCTTTCATCAAGGATGAAATCACCTCGCGGATAAAAGAAAGGGGTGATCGGTTCAGCGGCAAATACGCCAAGCTTGGATTCTGGAGCAACCCGTTTCTCGGCTCAGAGCATCCGATGAAAGCCAATTTCGACAGCTTGTTCTACGGCCGCAAGGACCTTGTCAGGAACCTCTCAGACCTCCTCGTGGAAGGATTGGTCGGAATGGGACAGGACGTCGCCATAGTGGCTCCTTCAGGCAGCGGGGGAAGGTCTGTTGCCAACCTCTTCGGGCATTTCCTTTCCACAATTGATGAAGACGATCCATCACTCGAACTTGCTATGCTGCGGGAAAAGATTGCCTCGGTGATAGGCACGCCGATAGAAGCGTTCACACCAGAGCTTCGCGACGAGGCCAAGAAATCCATCATGGCCTCCCTCAAAAGCGGAAAGCTTACTATCATCACCTCGAATTTCGGCGACAGGAACATGCCTTTGCTATCATCGAAGAATCATTACAACGAATCAACGATCGAGACCTTCAGGAAAGTGCTCGAGTTCGATTCGATGTCAAGCGACAAGGTAATCTATATCTCCCCATGGACGGCGTCTGCTTGGCAATTTCTCACCACAGAATCACCTACCCTCACCCAAGTTTATGAACACATCATTTTGTTACCATCATTGTCACAGAGAGACATTGTTCAGTTGCTCAAGAGAAGGATGGCCTTTTACAGACTCGAAGGCTCCACAGCACACCCGCTCAGTGATGATGTGCTCGGAACAGTCGCGTCCTACGCAGGCAATCTCCCCCGATTCGCTCTGGAGTTCTCGGCCGTCTTGCTTGAGCACTGTCTCTCTTCCAGGATGGGCAAGGCAAGGGCAGAGTCTGTGCTAAAACAGCATTCGCCATCGTTCCAGGACCTTGTGTCCTCCCTAACCAAGCTCATCCCGCCGCCCAAACCTTGGCAGAAGAAAGAGAACACGCTTAAACGTATCATCCTAGCGATGATACACCTGGGCGGAAATGAGGTGACCGCGACGGAGATAAGCCGGGTCGTGGACAAATCGCGGCCCGCTATCTCCCGCAACCTCCAGCTGCTGGCAAAGCACAGGTTAGTGCGCAAAGTGCAGACGCCCCAGCGCGATGAGAGGAGGGTCCCATTCTCGCTTGATGAGTTCGCCAAGGCGGTTTTCGAGCAGGAGATCCTGATGAAGGAGATCAAGGATGGACAAGGATAGTTTTATAATCCTTTCAGACAAGTCTGATCCCTCTGTGAATATTGTTGGGAAAGCTGCCAGAAAAGCTGAAAAGAAGAATAAGAAGCTCTTTGGAATCAATCCAAAGCCATACAAGATAAAATTGGTCTATTCTGATGCTGAATATGACAAGGCGACAGGAGTCTATGAGAGGAAAACCATAAGGAATGGATATGTCAAAGGCAATACAATCATCCTGATATCGCCAAAGGTGCACAAGCTTGCATATGATACTGAATCATTCTTCTTCCACGAGATTAATCACATCTTCTACAAGACTCTTGTAGGTAATTACAATCCCGTCTGGCTTAGTGAAGGTATTGCGACATACCTAATGGGTAGCTACAAGGTAGATGAAAATGGGTGGAAAAAGCATTTCCGAGGGATTAGCAACCCTGATAAGTATCTCTACTACAGATATATCAAAAAAAGGTATTATGCTAACGCAGACAAGTTCTATGTTCTCAGTTATCTTATATTCAAGGAGATGTATAAAATGTTCGGCTGGAAAAAAATCTTAAGATTCCTTCAAGAATTCGCCAAGAAACCCCTCAAACAGAACTTTGATAATCTTTTTGAGAAACGATTCAGCATCAAATTGAATGTGTTTGTCAAAGAGGCACTCAAACCAACTGGTTGAGCTCCTTCTGTGCCACAAGCATGCCAGCCGGTGTCAAAAGGACAAAAAGCAAGAAGAGGGTCCCGGAGTTGAAGTGGGTGGCATCGCTCAAGGCCTTGCTGTATTCCCAGAAATAGATAATCATAACTATCGCATTGGCGAATGGGATCAGGATGAGCCAGAGCAGGTTCGGATTGGGTGCAGACGCCGAAAAATTCCTCAGCTCCTTAGATGTTGAGACTAGCCATATGAAGGTGTAAATTCCCAAGGTGAACATCCCAAACAGAAATACCCACACCGGATTCCTCCTCTTAACCATTTGCTTGAGCGCTTCATCCTTTTGATCATACCCTCCAGGTTCCTGCATCTGCTGGCGAGTGTAATCATTCTTCCCTCCTGTTTGATAACCTGCCAGCTGCCCACTACTCATGGGAAGAAACCGGGCCAGCACCTATATTAAACTATCTCAGTACAAGAAGTCGGTCACATGATGGATTGCACGCACCAGAGAAAGCAGATGGTGGAGTACGAGCACCTCTGCACCCTTCTTCTGTACAATCATGTCAAGACACTGCCTCACCAGCTCCTTTTCCTTTGCAGTCATCGCGACAACCTTCTTGTGGTCGAATTTGTAGAACAACTGGTACATTGCATCAAACAGGATACCTACCTCCTTGAACAGCTTGTAGAGCTCTGGCGACATCTTGAGCTTATAATCCCTGACCGTAACACATATGTCGCGAAGCTCGTCAGCGATTACCTCCAGCTGAGCTACCAGGTAGAATATAGTCGTGGTCTTGTGCCTCTCTGTGTAGCCTTTCTTGTTCAGGACGCGCTCACAGAAGTTGGTCAGCTTGTGGTTGATGCGTTCCATGTTCTTTACGTTCTCGAGCTCATCGAAGGAACCGGTCTTGGTCGCACTTAGCGCCTCCTCCCACGTCGTCTTTGTAAGATGGAATATCCTCCGCAGCAGATTGTCGAACTCAGACTCCATAGCCTGTGCGACATTCTTTAATACACAGGTGCGTTTCCCCTGATCCACGACCTCAAATCCCAATAGGTTCTCGGTCTCTGCCTGCACCAGTGGGAGAACCTTAGGATCATCGAAAGAGACCTTTATCTCATCATATCCGTGCCGATAAGGTACATCGATGAACCTCTTGAGGAAGTCTTTAGGCGTACTTATCGAGATATCGAGAGCCTGCATCGCCGCACTCTTCTCAGTTGACAGGACTAGGGATCCTTCACGGACCTCGACTTCCAGATCGTCCCCTGCCTTGATGTTGTACTGGCCGGTCCACTTCCTTGGCAGGGTGATGGTTAGTGTGTCATTGCCCTGTTTTATGACTTTCCTTTGCATGCAATATAGTAATATTGTTGCATATAAAAATATTATGGAACAATAGTGAATTTCATATTTATCTATTGTATACCAGTATCACAATATATTGCTTCTTATAAAAAGGCTTTTATAAAGGGTCTTTTCTTCTGCCCTTCATGGCGGGCAAATACCTCGTCCATCTGGGTGACACCCCACACGTGAGAGCGGGACTGTGGAAACGCATCCGCTCCAGCAAGCTGTTCAGGACAGCTACGGTGCTGGCTGGGCTCAGCCTCAGCCTTTACGGCGGCTACACCGGCTTAGAGATAGAAGAATATAATCACATCAATTCTGAAATCAAGAAAGCATACGTTCAAGGCAGGTACCTGGACGCTGCCGTCAAGGTCGACGAGCAGAGGAAGAACCTCGAAGACCAGCTATTCAACGTCATGTGGGTCCCTGACGACAGTGAGCAGTACGACCAGGTAGACTACGCGCTCGAGGCGCTGCATACCTTCAATCTCACCCATGATGAGGAGGTTAAGCTCAGGCTCATGATAGAGGAGGTCCTCTACTCTGGCGACGAAAAAATCATAAGGCTGGCCAACTATGTCGGCGACCCCGAAGTGAGCCCGGACCCGGGTCAGAACCTAGAAAAACTGCTCAAACAAATCAAGCAAGCCATTTCAGCCACGCATACGGAGCTGACCGACATGGACGAGGCCTACATCCTCAAGGTCATCAGTACGGGCTACAAAACAGGCGGGGGATACGAGCATCAAGCAGAGCAGAAACTCTTCTCAGCAGGCGTCCTCAACCAGCCGATAAAGGACAGCGACATAAAATCAGACCTGATTCAGATGTCGAAATCCCTCACAGAAGAGATGCTAATCGTAAACGATGAGGAAGAGAGGAACAGCGTGAAGCTTGACATCATACTTTACAGGACCATGGAAATAAATGAGAGGATGGGAAACATCGACAAGTACCTGAAATTCCTGAAGGGTTACCAATGGAATCTAGAATAGCAGAAGAGCACTGGAGGAAAGGCGAATACGCAGATGCCGCGCGCCAATACGAGATATCGCTAGCCTCGCTAACGAAGGGTTCCAAGAAGTGGGGCGAGGTCAACTACCTCCTCGGAGTGCTCAATTACCTACAAGGTAACATGGAGAAGGCCAAGGGATACTTTTCCTCTGCGATGGAGTCCAAGACACGCGACGCCGCAGCATCGAACTTCCTGGGAGTAATCGAGCTGAACAGCAATCCCTCTGCGGCGAGAGCGCATTTTGAGCACGCTTCAAGAAGGGGATATCCGCAGGCCATGCACAACCTGGCCAACCTGATCAAAGAGGATGAGCCAGAACGCGCATTTGCCCTATACAGGAGGGCATCACGGAAGGACAAGGGAAATCCAGCCATACTCTACCAACTATGGAAGCTGAGCGGGAGAGAGAGGTACAGGAAGAAGTACCTCAAGGCCAGCCTTGAGGTCATCGGTGAGGACAAAGAGAAATGTACCACATATGGCAGCGAAACTGACTTCTTGGACAGGTACAAGAAAGCTCTCCAGGATGATACAACGCAAGGGTTGGAGCAGCTGGTAACGGAAGCTTCTTCCATCGGCCGGCTGAAAAGACAGGAGAAGCGTGGCCTGGCAAGTATCGTGTACAGCATAGGCAACAAGTGGTTCTCCCAATCCGCATTCAGAAAGGCAAAAGATGCCTACTTGAGGTCACTCCACCTTGACCCTCAGCCTCACACCTGGAACAACCTGGGAGCGTGCGAGATGGAACTGGAAGAGTACGAGCAGGCCCTGAAGGGATTCAAGAACGCGATAGGGAACGACTTGGAATCCTCAGTGCTTGCGTTGGGCAACCTTGCGAGTCTCGCGAGCCTGGGCCTCCCCCACATGAACCAGCCAAAAGATTACTGGAAGCGCGCCTTGTCCATAATCCCCCAGGAGCGATTCAAGCTGATCGACCACGCCAAGTTCCAGGTGGCAGAGGCAAGCTTCGAGAACACCAACATGCCTAACCTGTATATCTTCAAGAGGGTTCCAAAGTCCCACAGCGAAGCGCTTCAGAAGGAATCCGAGGCGATTTTGAGGTTCCACAAGGCATCTGCGGAGCTCGGGCTTGCCCTCAAGACCGTGGACCACCACGCTTACATCCCCAAAGCCGACACGCTCATCCTGGGAAGGATAACCGGAAACAACATGCTCGACTGCCTAATCCAGAGGAGGGACTTAAAAATGCCGTTCGATGACCTTATTGAGCTGATTGTCCAGACACTTGCTCAGGTCAGGACAGTAGGCATGCACTCATGCAAGGACCTCCTTTACGATGTGCATCCTAGCAACCATGTAGAAAACGCCTTCGGAGCATCCATCGGCTTGCTGACAAAGGTAAAGGGCAATTCAGCTTCTGCCAGCTTCTATAGCCGAGACGGCCTAAATAAACTTGTGCGGGCAATTGAAAGCAACTACCCTTCCCTGGCCCTAAACATCGCCAAGCTGCCGCCGGACTTCTATAAGGACAATTCGCTGAAGAACATGATATTCTACGACGGGAGAGTTGAGGTCCTGGATTTCGAGGAGCTTAGGAACTCGCCATTCGTTATGGATATCGCAACAGCTCTTGAAATGGGAAGGTTCGAATTCGACAGGGAGGAAACCCTAGACCGAATCATTAGCCTTACAAACGCGCTCGCCTCCGATGCGAATATACAGAAGATCAAGATTGATGACAAGCTGATTATAGGATATTATACTGCTGCTGTCCATAAATCACTGGCTCACCACGCCAGCTTCAGAGACTGGTATCTCCGTCTCGGTAAGGAAGGCTACGACTGCCTAGCTTGGGAGTGCATAGATAACTGCATCGACGCGCTTGGAAAACTGAATTACTATTCAAAAGAAGATAAGTCTAAACGCCTAGAAGAGGCTCTGATAAGACTCAATAGTAACCATAGTGGAAAAAGAGAATAACATGCTGGTGATACTATGAATACAATGTCCTGGATCCGGAACAAGGCCATTCCTTATGTACTTGCTGGTTTATTTCTCGCGGGTAGCGGAGCTTATGCCCAGGACAGGCTTCACCCGCGCCTTATCAAGAGGTCACCACCCATAGAAGTCAACGGGGGTTATGTGGTGTACGGCTACAAGTCGTCGGACACACCTGTGATGGTGGCTTTCAGCAACACCAAGATGGGCCAGAGGGATGCGGTTAGGAAGTACATTGGGGAATACCAAAAGTACCAACAGAGGCTTCGGGACTACTGGAGGACCGTCAACGACGAGAAGAACAAGGTCCCGAACACGCCCTACAAGCAGCTGAAGGATAAGGACAAGCAGGACGGAAGGATTACCGCCTACCCGATGATGCCCATGCCTCCCCCCACACCTGAGGGCCTCGAGCCCCCAATAATATTCTACAGAGGATTCAATCCGGACCAGAAGGGCGGCATCAACCACATGCAGTACTTCATCTTCGACAAGCAAGAGCCCCTCGTAATGGACATCCAGCTCTTCGACAACAATGACGATGGCAATCCCGACCTGGGCCAGATAGTGATTAAGGAGTTCGGTATCGAGAAGGAAAACATCGTGCTCAACAAGGACAACATCAACTCCCTGGACAACGTGAAGCTGAAGGGCAATTACTATAGCGATGTCAAGGACATCATGGACAGGATGAAGTCCCGCCTAGCTGATGCGAAAAACAGCTTCCATAAGCTAAACATGTACCTTGAGGACGAGCACACCAAGAGATTCCTCGACGGGATGATCAAGGACATGGACCGAATCCACCAGTCACCCTGGGACCAGATGAAGAAGAACCGTTTTCAGAGGAAAGGCGGGGGCCGTCACTAGTATTGATATATTCTACTGGGAAAAGATTATTGACCGCCACCGCCAGACAGTTCATTAAGACGAGGTGGTTTCCATGAATTTGAGGAGCAAAATTCTGACGTACAGTACCGCTGCCCTCCTGATCGGAGGTGTTGGCACAGCCGCGGCTCAGCAGCATTACCAGCCCAAGGCTGCGCAGGAGCAGCAGATGCCCAAACCGAGGGTGGAGATATACAAGTTCGAGGTCAAAGGGCCTGAGAAGGAGAAGCTTGATGCCATAATTGGGGACCTTGACAAGATTGTTGACCAATACGCGCCCAAGTTCGAGGAGCTGAGGAAAGAGCACCATCAGGAGATGCAGAAGTACTGGAAGGAGCACAGGGAGGAGTTCAGGACGCAGATGAGGGAGAACAGGAAGGAAATGATGGAGTTGCAAAACCGGCTTTATGACCAAATACTCCCCAAGCTTGATGAGCTCAAGACGCTTGAGGGCTTGGAGTTCTACAAGAGCTTCGACTTCGGGATGAAGGACCAAAGGTGGAAGAGGATGAAACCCGAAGAGTTCAGGAAGCGCTTCGACAATGAGAAGTTCAAGAAGCGCATGAACCGCTTCCATGAGGATCTCGACAGGCGGTTGCAGAGGTTCCATCAGGGCTTCCGTATAGAGAAGAAAGGGGATAATTATATCATAATAATCCCTTCTTGGGAGGAATGAGAATATGAACAAAGTGACTAAATTCGGGCTGGAGGCGCTGGTCGCCCTAGGCCTACTGGGTGGGGGAATAGCGTTAGGCCAAGAGTTCGACCAAAAGCCCTACCAACAGAGGATAGAGCACAGGATGGAGTTGCGCAACTCGCATAGGTACCAAAAATTTGACGGCAATGGGCCTGAATACAAGGTAAAGTTCAGGTCGAAGTACCAGCGTGGGGAACAAAATCCCATGATGAAGCAGTCTTGGGTGAATCACCGCAGGATGGGCTACGGCAGTGCTGAGCAGCAGGCGATGAACATGTTCAGGGAGCACCATGCAAGGAAGTTTGCCAACCAGTACCATCACAGGTGGATGGACCGGGACGGCGACGGTATCCATGACATGTACCAAAACAGGAACAAACAGAATTTCCGCCAAGGTGAGAAACGCGGCCCTGATCACAAGGTAGGGCCCAAGGGCAGTCAAGGGGACTTCCGCGGGCACAAGAAAGGAGGTAGACGCTGATTTTTTTTTATTTCTTATCCAATTTCTCATGCGCATTGAGCGCAGAAGTATAAGGCTTGAAACGCTTCCAATCCCCACCGGCTGATGCCATCAGCTTGGTCGTCAAATAGCTCTTCTCCGAGTTGGAAATCCTCGCTACCTGGTCGACGGCCACAAGCCCGTACGGGTAGCCCACAAAAGCGGGGTCTGCTGAATGCTGGGTCAGCATGCCTATCACCTTCCCAGGATCGACTGTATTGAGCTGCTCTGAGAATATCTCGAACCTGAAGGCATAATCCGAGTTCCTGTGCAGCTTGACTATGTACATGTCGGCCTGGTGCTGTTCGGATTCAATCTTGAAAACAGGATGGTAGAACCACTCCCCCTTAGGGGCTGTTGAGGATACCCTCCCTATCAGGGAGTCGCCGTTCTTCGTGATGAGCCTGCACGTCTTGGCAAGCGCGGTGAGCAGGATGCCTCTCTTCAGGGCCTTCTGCTTTAGAGCCTTCCAAAACGGTTCCTCTGCCCGGTTCCTGCACTCGAGCGTGCCGTCGAGGGTCATGATCGAGCCTGCGGGAAGAGTGTCCATTGCCTCGACAGCGAGCCTCAGCTCTAGTATCTTCCTGATGGTATGCGTCACCTGCGAGAGGTCGACCTCATCGTCGAAGAGCTCTTTTGTGTCGAACCCCAACGGCGCTATCTGCTCCTCCTTGCCGCTGACAGGGAACAGCTCAGCCTTTATCTTCTCAGGGCTAACCAGGGATGTCAAGTAGTAGTACTCCCTCCTCGTGTTGGAAACGCGCTGCCTGTCCAGGAAGCCGACGCATGCGGTCCTGACCATCCCGACACAGAAGTTGGGCGCCACGATGATGTCTGCCGAGCCGCCGTCGGTGAAGGAGCGCATGGTCCTCCCATGACTTTTTTCTGGGAAGGAAAAATTGTCTGCGCTGAACCTGACCGGTCTGTACCGAGGGTTGGGATGGTAAGGAAAATCCTCCTTTGATTTGTCGAGATTGCTCCCCATCGCCTCCCTTATGAGGGCCAGGATGTCTGGTTTCAGCTTCTCCATCAGCTGGCGGGGTGGAACCCAACTATATATATTATTCGCCAAATGGGACTAACAGAACCCGCCAGAACGCAAAATAATTGCTCCCCACGCCTTCCAGTTCGAAATTGAAGCAAATATTCACAACATTTATATATTAGTTAGTGTATACTACACAATATGTTGAAAGTGTTAAAAAAACACTTTCTAAAAATCCGACGATGAGCCTCCTTACGGCATCGCGTATGGGGGTTTTATTGAAAAGTTTAACAAAAAACTCGAAAGGAGGACATCAAAATGAACGCACCGAACTCAGGACTGATAACCGAAAGCGAGCTCGCGCTATTCGAGGACTACTACGAGCTGACCATGGGCATGGCCGACCATGCTTTGGATAACAATGTCGAAATCACGGAAAACTACTTCGTCAGGAAGGTTCCGCAAGGCTCTTACATGGTGAGCACAGGCCTCGAACAGGTCGTGAGCTTCGTCAAGAACATCAAATTCTCAGAAGAGGACATCAAGTGGCTTCAGGACACGTCAAACGGCGACTTGTCGGATGATTTCATAGGCTACCTGCGCAACTTCCAGTTTAAGGGTGACATATACGCTGTCCCTGAGGGAACGCCAGTATTCCCTGGAGAGCCGATCATAAACATATCCGGCCCTTCAATCGACGTCCAGCTGATTGAGACCTACCTGCTCAACATGATGAACTTCCAAACCCTCATCGCCACGAAAGCCGCGAGGATATCAGAGACCGTAAAAGGAAAAACACTTCTTGATTTCGGTGCAAGGAGGGCCCACGGCCGCGA
This sequence comes from uncultured Methanosarcinales archaeon, assembly GCA_964587045.1. GTDB lineage: Archaea > Nanobdellota > Nanobdellia > Woesearchaeales > CAZPJY01 > CAZPJY01. Next base: position 12,023 of record CAZPJY010000005.1, on the reverse strand, counting down.
TGCCGCCATGTTAGGAGCACGCGCCTCGTACATCGGCGGAGCTGTGGGCACCTCCCTAGTCGCCGCTGGAAAAAAATTCGGGTTGCCTTATGTCGGGACCATGGCCCATAAGTTCGTCCAAGACAGACCTGATGAGCTTACAGCCTTCCGCGACTACGCCAATGTGTTCCCGCACAACCCGATACTGCTGATAGACACATTCGACACGGTGCAGGGTGCGAGGAACGCAGCGATTGTTGGTAAGGAGCTCGCTGAGAGAGGATACCAGCTCAAAGGCGTGAGGCTCGACTCAGGCGATCTCCTCAAACTCTCAAGGGAAGTAAGGAAGATACTGGACGAAGCAGGCCTAACTGATGTCAAGGTCTTCGCATCAAACGACCTGGACGAGTTCACAATCGACCGGCTACTTGAAGAGGGAGCTCCCATAGATGGGTTCGGTGTTGGGACTAGGCTTATAACTGGTGCAGTCTACAACCCATTCACTAAGGAAGGAGGCGTTGCGGCCCTCCCCGGAGTATACAAAGAGGTGGAACGCCGTGAGGGCAGCAAAGTCATACCAAAGATGAAACTCTCAAGCGAGATGGCCAAGATGACCCTCCCATCCAAGAAGCAAGTTTACAGGAGATTCGATGAACAGGGCATGTACGCAGGCGACGCCATAACGCTTTGGGATGAGAACTCTGATGGGAAGCCCCTGCTTATACCAATAATGGAGAAGGGAGAGATAATCTATGATTTCCCCTCCATCAGTGAGATCCGAGAATACTCCATAAAAGAGAGGGCGAAGATACCAGCAGTGTACAGGGACATACACAAGTCAGAGAAATACGCCGTGCGGCTCAGCAGTAACCTATCAGACCTGACAGACAAACTAGCCGCCGAATTGAGGTGAGGATGATCGAGCAGGACGTTATCGAGAAGATGCGAAGCCTCTACAAGAGGTTCCCCCTCAAGAGCATCCGGGTCGAGGAGGAGCCGCTCCGCGTGATCGTCCGCTACAAGGAAGAGAGAGTCAGCGCAGAGATCATGTCCGACATGACCGAGGAGATCGCCCGGATACTGAACAAGCAAAGTTATGAGATAATCCAAACAAGGATGAGGTGAATAAAATGAAATACGCGATTTGGGACGTGGATACGCAAAACGACTTCATGGAAGAGAAAGGCAAGCTTTCGATCCGGGGAGCTGGCGAGATCAACGATAAACTGTCTAGGATCCTCAACTACGCGCGAAAGGAAGGCATCCAGATAACAGGTTCCGTGGACTGGCACAGCCTAGGCGATGAGGAAATATCAGACGAGCCAGACTACAAGACCACCTACAATGAGCACTGCATCGCTGGAACATGGGGGGCTGATAAGATCATCGAGACCAGGCCAAAAGACCCCCTTTGGATCGATACGGACGGCAAGATGGAAAAGGGAGGCAAGCAGGTGTACGGCAGCCTCTCAGACGTCTTAAAGGAGCACCAGGGCGAAGTGTACATGAGGAAACAAAAGTTTGACGTATTCAGCAACCCCCACACAGAGGAGGTTCTGAAGGCCCTCGAGCTGACGGACATAATAGTCATGGGCGTGGCGCTTGAGGTTTGCAACGACTTCGCCATCACCGGACTCGCTCAGCGAGGCTACAACGTGTACGCCGTAACGGACGCGATGAAGCCTATATCAGAAGAGAGCAGGCAAGATATCTACGACAAGTGGAAAGGCCTCGGCGTGAAGCTGGTCACGACTGAGGAAGTGCTGGAGGGAAAGCTCTGATGGACCGACTTACCAATTTTGACTTACGTGGCATGAGACCCAAGCTATACATGAATGACCCCGCAGCTTTGCTCAGGATGGATAACCATGAAAAGGCAAGGGTCTCGAAGGTAATCACCCATTTCTACAAAACTCTTGCATCAGTTAAACCCGGACCGATTGGATACACCATTGGTTTGTCTGGAGGGATAGATTCGGCGCTTGTAGCCACATTGGCGGTAAAGGCAGTTGGAAATGAGAATGTGCATGGCATGCTGCTCCCATCGTATTTTACAACTAAGGACAGCATAGTATTAGCAGAGAATCTTGCAAAAAAGCTCCAAATTTCTTACGAGATACTCGATGCTGATCTCTTTGAGAAGTGCATCGCTGCAGACATGAGATGGCTAAACATTGACCCAAATGATAAGTCGTACAAAAATCTCGTTCGGATAGGAAATCTTCACGCAAGACAGAGGATGAAAGGACTACGAGACCACAATTGGTTAAGAGGTTACGCGGTTCTTGGAACTAGCAACGCTACCGAAAGGATGCTCGGTTATGCGACGATAGCCGGAGACGGGACAGGCGGGGTCGACAACGAGGGAATCGACGGGCTGTTCAAGACCCAGGTTTGGGATCTGGCCGCCTATCAGGAGGTCGACAGCAGGATCATCGAGCGCACCCCTTCAGCTGAGCTTTGGGCAGGCCAGACAGACGAAGGCGAACTGGGCATGGATTACAAGACGATAGACAAGATACTCCTCGGTATCGTTCTTGGTTTTTCACAGGAGGAGGTGCTCCAGGCGACAGGCGTGAGGCTCGACCTAATCGAAAGGATTTACAGGATGGTCGAAGGGGCGCAATTCAAGTCAAAGCCGGCGCCTGTCTGCAAACTTGAAGAGCCTAAACGCATACTTGCCCCGACGCAATACGACCTGAGGATAGCGAATGGTTTATAAGAAGCCGCTAATTCCGGCGGAGGATGGACGTATTGAAAGTCTACTACAGGCCAGACGCCAGGCGCGGATTATTCATAGGCAGATTTCAGCCCTTCCACAAGGGGCATCTCATGATGATTAAGTTGATGGACCGCTCGCCAGATATCGATGAGATAATAATAGGCATTGGCTCTGCGCAGTACGACCTGAATCGCAGGAGCCCTGAGGCCGGATGGCTGCATAACCCGTTCACCCTGGAGGAAAGGCAAATGATGATAAGATCCAGCATTGAAGGGATTGTCAAGCCTGTGGCGATTTTGCCCGTATGGGACGTTCATGATTACTCCAAATGGTTCCCCTACGTGAAGGCCATCATGCCTCCCTTCCACGTCATATACGCCGGCAACACTGTCGTGCGGATGCTGGCCTCCAACGACAATATCGAAGTGAGAGGGATCGACGAGGAGAAGCGCTTGATGAGCGGGACGAAAATAAGGAACCTTGCTCTAAGCGGAGGCGACTACCGCCAGTACCTGCCGGAAGGCACCCTGAAAGTATGGGACAGCATCAACGCAGAGTACAGGCTCAAGGAACTGGCCCGGAGGGATGGCTTGTGAGAGGAGCGTACCTGGGGAGGTTCAACCCGTTCGGACTACACCATGAGGGTGTGATCAAGCATATCAGGAGCTGGGGAATCGACGACCTGGTAATAGGCATAGGGAGCGCCCAGTACAACCACGTGCACAAGCATCCCTCAAAGCCATGGGTAGCCGACCCTTTCACGTACCTTGAAAGGGAGAGGATGATAAGGCTTGTGCTCGGCGACAGCGTCGAGATACAGCCTGTTGAGGATGTGCATGACATCCAGTATTGGGCAAGTCGGGTCGTGAGCCAGCTCAAGCCAGATGTATACTTCACCAACAATCAAAGAGAGGCCGAGGAGATCGCGAGGCTCGGCGTGCGCATCGAAAGATTCCCTACCATCCCTGGCGTATCCGCGACCAGGATCAGGAAGATGATAATCGACTGCGAACCCCTGGATGGCGTGCTCGACTCCAAGGTCATCGCTTACCTCGATGAAATCGGAGCAAGGGAAAGGCTCATATCGCTTGAGATGCTTGACAAGAGAGGTGGTATGCTCATGAAGAAGAAACATCCCCGGATGGCAACGGACTGCATCGTCGAGGTCTACGACAGGGGCGAGTTCCGGGGAATCGCCCTCATCGAGAGGAAACACTCGCCGTACGGCTGGGCCATCCCAGGCGGGATGCTCGACTACGGGCTAACGCTCAAGGAGAATGCGGTGAAGGAGATGTCTGAGGAGCTCAAGGTAGACGTCGAAATAACAGACTACCTCGGCTACTACGACGACCCAAAAAGGGATCCGAGGTGGCACATCGTCACGCACACCTTCATCGGGAGGACTGAGCAGGAGATCGGTTGGGGAGACGACGCCAAGAACTCACGCGTATTCAAGGTTGAAGACTACCCCAACGAGTTCGCATTCGTGGACCACCCAAGGATACTCAAGGATTATGAGAGGTGGAGGAATGAGCGTCCTCATAGTGACTAAGAAATCGCAGCTGGAATACTACCAGGACTGCATCAAGTACAACGTGGAAAAAGCAGTCCGTGCCAGCCAGGAGGACTACGACTTCATGCTCGCATGCCACGATAAGCATTATTCCACCCTTGATGGAATCGAAGATGTCCTATCAAAGAACCAAGTCCCTTTTGAGATGGTTCTGAGAGAGAACCTCACCCAAGAGCACTTCAAAGACAGGAGCGCAGTCGTGGTGGTGGGAGGCGACGGCACCTACTTCGGCACTGCGTGCTTTATCCACGATAAGCTCCCTGTCCTCGGGATCAGGGCGTCCCCCGATTCCGAAGGCGGCCATATGAAGCTCAGCTTCGACGACTACCTGCCGCGCTTCGAGGATTTCGTCGCAGGCAAGTACAGGACCAGCGAGAAAGTCAGGATAGAGGGCAAGGTGATGGGCAACGGATCTAAGGCAGACGTCGCGACCAACGACCTCTACCTGGGGGACATGCTCTCCACAGGCTACTTCAGGCACAGGATCGAATACGGTAGCATGTGGACCAAGAGGCAGGGGGCAAGCGGCGTCCTGGTATCGACCTATGACGGACAGGAAGGGTGGTACAACAACAACTACAACCTGCCACAAGAGGCGCGTTTCAGCTCGGAAGACAAGGAAAATCTGAGGTTCAGGCTGGTATCACCCAAGAGGATGGGGACTTACGAGCCTGAGGTGAGGTTCGGAATCATCAGGCCTGGCGAGGTCCTCAGGGTCCAGAGCTACATGATCGAGACAGGATGGGCGTCGTTCGACGGGGCGAAGAGGCTGCACCCCCGCGGCAGGGCGTTTGAGTTCAACCGGGGATCGATAACCGAGGTCCGGCACTCAGACCATCCCCTCTCAGTGGTCGAATTCGATTAGTTTTTATTCTTTCTAGACATTTCATTCATCATGGCAGGACCCAGCCTCCGCGATGTCCTCCTATTCCTGAGCAGGCAGGACCAGGAAGCAGTCAATAAGCCTCATTTCGGAGAGGTGGCGAGAAAGAACGCTGAGAACCTTGCCATTATCCTATCCAACCATGGTTGGCCGTGCCTTGAGGAGTACGGCTCGGATGCCGAATTCGCCGCCTGGCTCATCGCACAGCACGCCGATCATGACCCGGAGCTCCAGGAAAGATGCCTCAGGCTGCTGAAGGAGCAGAAGGGAAACAGGCAGAGGAAGCTGCATATAGCCTTCCTGGAGGACAGGGTGAGGATGAACAGGGGGCAGCCGCAGCTCTATGGCACCCAGTTCCGCACCGACGTGGAAGGGCAGTACGTGCCATGGGCGATCCACGACCCTGAAGATCTGGAACGAAGGCGCATGGAGATGGGCCTTGAGCCCTTCGCGGTTTACTCGGAGCGACTGCAACGCTATGGCTATGAAAAGGTCAAAAAGAAATAAGTCCTCTGCACCGATTAATTGCCTTGATGTCAGAATTAATCGATCTGCTGAAGAAGAACGCCTGCGGCGAGGGCCTGGACGAGGATGAAATCCAAAGGGCTCATGAGCTCATTGCCCACCCGACATATGAAGGGACCTGCTGGCTTTGCAAGGACCCTGCGATTTATGATACGAACTTGTGCCAGGGGCATGCCTTTTACGCGTTGGTGACCAGGAAGTGATTTCACTTCTCCAGCTCGGTGATGCTCCTCAGGTCTGATATCCTCTTCTGGGCAGGCACGGCTGTTGAGAACATGTTGAAGAAGACCTTCCTGAGCCACTCGACCCATTCCTCGTCGAATATCTCGTAGAAGATGGCGACGTCCCCTGCCAATTCGCCCTTGCGGTAGGTCTTGGTCGCCTTCTCCTCTCGGAACCTCGCCTCGCGGGTGTCGACCACGAATCCGCGCAGTGGCTGCTCGACGTGCCTGATCTCCACGAGCTCCCTTCCGACGATTTCATTCATGGCAAGGAGGGTCTGCACGTTGTCCATGCCGGCCATGTCGACCCTTGAGACGACCTTTATGGAAACACCCCTCCGCACCAGCTCCTCGGCGACCTTGACCAGCGGAACGTCTTTTTCGGTGAGGTTGAGCCATGAGAGGTTGCCTGAGAAGACCAGCAGCTGCTTGTCTGTGGATTCGAGGAATGGGATGAGGTTCTGGCCTGAGGTGAGCTTGGTGTCCTTCCTGTACTCGTAGAAGGCGTTACGCTTGCCCGTGTCGACGTACTGGTAGATGTCGAAAGGGCTGAAGTCCTCCTTCCGCCTGCCTGCCTCGATCTTGCCCATCAGCTTCTCCTGGAAGGCTGTCGAGTGTATCCTCTCGATGTTGCTCCAGTAGACGATTTTCAGCGCTCCGCGGGTCCCTTCCCGAAAGGTCCTAACCGAAAGGGTGCCCATCTCAGAGATTATCTTATCCACATAGGAGTTGGCAGTGCGCCAGTTCTTGCCGATGAGAAGCGCGATCTCCTGCACGGTCCGAGGCTTGACGTAGACGAAGTCGTTGATTTCCTTTGCTATCTTTGAAGTGAATACCAAGTTACCCCCAAAGACAAGTCAGAAAAACGCTTTATTAAAAATATTTCGGTATGGTGTTGTATATGTTGAAGAATGAATGAAAAATCAATTGGTTAATTCATTAATCACGCCGGCTCCGACTAGTCCCACAATCGCGAGAGCGTAGACGTACAAAGGTGTTCCCTTTTCACTCTTGGCCCTGTCTTCGAAATCGTCGAATTTTTCTTTGGCCTCAATATACGCCTGTGACTTGGTGACATCCGAATATTTCTTCAGCTCCTTAGTTACCACTTCGGCTGTTGAATCGAAACGCTCAGGATCATCTAGAAGTTTATTCAAAGAGTATAGGGCGAAGTTATGTTCCCCTAAAGCATCACTAACTCTATGCAGCAGACTGTCTGCTTGTGTTACGATCACTGGTTCATGTGAATTGATGTATCCCGCAACATTATTATCATTGTCACAACCCTTTAAAAAGGCAAACACCGACAATCCTGCCACTGCCCATGGAATGATTTTTTTCCACGTCATTATCTATCACCCTATATGAAGAGATGCTCGTCTTCCCTGTCTTGAGGAAATTCGGGCTGATAATCTTTCTTGAGGTCCAGAAAGCGCTGGTAAATCACTTCTGCCTCTTCCATTACCTTTTTAATCTTGTCCGTGTCTGGTTTTTCTTGAATTAAACCGGGGTTGGTATATCCTTGCATTGAATCACCTCATACTGCAGGTAGCCTCTACCCATATATAAATCTTTCCTTTTTTTACTACTATTAAGTAGTTATTTAATGGAGAAAATGTATAAAAAGGACTGAAGTTTCCGTTGCAAGGATGGAAGTCGAGGCAAAATACAGGGTAGACGACCTTCAGAAGGTGGCAAAAGCCATCCTCACGGGCAAGGGAAAGCACCTGGGAACCTATAAGGAGCTTAACAGGATCTTTGACAGCAAAGGCGAATACTTCTATAACAACGACCGCCTCGTGCGTCTCAGGACCATATCCGAAGGGGACAAGACCCTGAGCCTGTTTACATTCAAGGGCAAGAACAGGAGCGAAGACATACACAAGAGGGTCGAAATCGAGTTCCGCGTCCCTAAGTATACCCAAAAAATCCTTCACCTCTTCGGCCTCACCGAACACCTGAGGTACGAAAAGAACCGCTCTGTCTATAGGTACAGGTCTGCAGAGGTCTTCCTCGACGAAGTTAAGGGACTGGGCACCTTCGTGGAGGTAGAAGGCGACGAAGACACCATCCATCTGGTAGCATCAGAACTCGGCCTCAACGCCAAGCTCGAGCCTCTGACCTATGCAGAGCTCATCCGCAAGGCCTAATCACCATTTCTAAAAAGTATATTAATGTGGTGAGAAATATCACCCCAATAATTCATATATATGCCTGGCCACCTAATCCACAGGTGATGGAAAATGACTGAAAACCTAAGGAAACGGGAACTTGAAAGCCTTGTGGAAAAGGGGCTAAACCAAAGGGACACTAAGAGGAAGATAGACCGACAGGCAAGGAAGGAGAAAAAGAACCTCGATAGTCTCAACCAGGCCATCGAAAGCATGGTCCGCGAGGGAATAGAACTGCCGAAGAACTCAACGTACTTCGCCAATATCGAAAATGAGAGACGCGGCACCTACACAGCCTCCTGGGTGTTGGACGACTATGTTGCAGCCCATCCAGAGGCCGCAAACGAGATCGGACTCCTGAAGAACAAGTACAAGAACGAAGAGATAGAGAGGCTCTCCTACGGAATGAAAGGCTAGATTTTCTCTTTTATTTTTTCTTTGTATTCATAGCAATGCAAGCCGTTTACAACGCTCTGCTGGACCCTCACCAGCTCCACCAGCAGGTCGGACAGGCAAGACACTGACTTATTTTTGTATTGCTCGACATGCCGCCGGTACTGCTCCAGATACGTCTCGACTTTTTCGGTTTCGCCATTTGTGACCGAGAGGAAATCGTGATGCATGTTGTCATTGGTCTCCTGAACTATATCCCCCAGCATTATAGCGTACTTGTTGAGCAGCCTATGTGCTGCTTTAAGTTCTTCAAAGCTGTTTGGAACGAAATCATCCAGTTTGATCTTAGCCATTCAATCACCCGGGGCGGCGAGTTGGTGTTAATATTTAAATATAACCTCAAACGAAGCCTTGCCATGCTGGACGAATCGACAATCAAGACCCTGATCAACGCGGCCAGGGAAGTGAGAAATAACGCTCACGCGCCCTACTCAAACTACAAGGTAGGAGCGGCGCTCCTCAGCGCGGAGGGCAACCTGTATACTGGCGTAAACAACGAGACAGTTGTGCAGGTCACCACGCATGCGGAGAGGATGGCCATCGACGACATGGTAAAGCACGGAGACAGCAGGGTAGTTGCAGTAGCAGTGGTGACCGACGACGAGAAAAGACCCTTCCCCTGCGGCGGTTGCCTGCAAGCAATCATAGAGTTCTCGAGCAAAACGAGGGATGTGGAGCTATTCGCCTCCAATCTCAGAGGCGAATACAGGAAAAAGATGCTCTACGAGGTAATAACCGAAACCTTCGGACCTGACAACCTTGCATGATTGGCGACTATCGGTTATTCTCGATTTGTGTCAATAGGAATAAATAAAATCATGAATATCATCATACCCATGGGTGATGCTACCGCGAACAATCTCGTTGTCATGGTAGTCGTCGTGCTGTGAGGTCGGCTGCAGGCTTTGCGAAAGTTCTCGTCAGGTTGGCTTTGCAGAGGAGGAAAAAAGATGGCCCTTGATGATACGCTGCAGTTCATAGGGAAGGAGAGAATACTCAACCACTGGCACGAAATCCAAATACCTGACGGTGCCAACCTGCTCAGGACCAAGAAGGGTTACGTAAGGTTCTTTTCAGGCGTAATACCTAAAGGCTGCCAGAACGGATGGACTTACATAGCGCTAGATGCCAGGAAGGTCTTTTTCCCCAACTACAGGACCTACTCAGGAGATTACGGCAATCCCGAGTTCACCAAATAGCTCAAAACTCTCCAGAATACTTCAGACCCCTATATATTTCCAAGTGCTTACCCAGGTACTCCCAGTCCTTGTACAGACGTTTAATGTTCTCCTCGAGCGTTTCGTCCCCAAGCCTGCCCACAAGCCAGGCACGTAGACGGCCAGTCAGCGGCATCCTCTTGAAGCATAACGCCGACGGCGAACTGCCTTGCATCGCGATGTATGTAATCACACCAGCTGTATCAGTGTCCATTCCTGTTCCGAGGCAAAATTTCTTGACATCTTCCGGATTCATAGAGGAGCGGTAAAACTGGAAATATTAAAACCTTTCTTCAGGAAAAGCTTTAAATAAAGAGTGTTCGGAGCCAAGTCTATGAAATTAACGATAGGCAGTTTGGTGCAGCTACAAAGCAAGTCAAAAGAGATCGATAATCACATCAAGAAGACCTTCCAGGAGATGGTCCTGCCTACGATGAGTGAGAGATACCTGGTGCTGAGCCTCGCAATCGCCAGGTCCATCGACGAACGCTGCTTCGGCTTGCCAAAGCCTTGGCTCAACGCCCAGACAAAAATATCAAGGAAGCTGGGGGAATACCTCTTGGTCGAGAGCATAATCAACATAGATGTTGACATATATGACTTGGCGAAGACATTCATGGGAAAGGAACGTGCGCCGGCAAACCCCGTAGTCCTTTACAGCAACAGCAACAAAAAGGCGTTTGTGGGCTGGCCAGTGGGTATGGAAGAATACAAAATCATGGACCTGCTCTCAAATCTGAAGAAGCAGTACAGGGAGATGTATTCTGATGAGGAGTTAGCCCGCCTGAGCTACGAGTTCCACCTGGCCTCATTCCTAGGCCGCGAACATGAAATCCCTCTTAGCGACTTGGAGAGGATGAGCATGCTAGCAGCCAAGTACGAGAAAGAAAACCGGTAAAGATATTTTTACTACTTCTCAGTAAGAAATTTTAGAAACATTTATAAATGAGAAGGAGTTATTCCATCCCGAAATGAAACTGCTGAAGGTCTCAGGGCAGGGAACTGATTATATCGAAAAAGTTCGTTTCCGTAAGGGAGAGAAAGGTCTGCAGACCCTGGTCTCGGACAACCTGGAAACCATATTCGGATGTTATTTCGTAGGAAACGAGATGTGGATCGACTTCGGGAAGATAAGCCTCTCAACAGTTCTCAAGAAGACTATCGACGGACGCGTGGACACCGCGGCACTGGGCCAGGATGGTTCGCCTGTCCTAATCGAATACAAAGAACGCAAGAGCAAGCAGATACTCGACCAGATTCTTACCTACAGCTCATGGTTGCGCTACAATCCTGAATCGTTCAGGAAATACGTCGAAGACCAAAAGAGGGACGGCATCCTGAAAGCAGAGGTCGTACCCAGTACTGACCTGAAGCCCCAGCTGATAATGATAGCAGAGAGCTACAGCATCAGGGAAATCCAGGCCATGAACAATGTAACAGATGATGTGGAGCTCCAGGCCAAGAGCTACGAGCTCTTCAAGGACAATTCCCACCGGCTCCTCCACATTTTCGATGCGCCACGCATGACCTGGGTGACGAGAGGAATAAGGAGAAACTCCACCGCCTTCAGCAAGCTTAAGGCAGAGAGCATTAAATCCGGCAACGGCCTGTACATAGAATCGGGAGATGGCCAGCTCCAGTGCACAACTCAAATATCACTGGATGATCTTCCTCTAAGCATCGAGGAGATAGTCAAAAGGGAGGCAAAACAGCTCTTCTGGATCGACAGCCTGACTTCTATGGAAAACCATTTCATCGGAGCAGAGAGGAACGGACGCCTCTCCCTGATCGTCCGCAGCAACGAGCCGATAACAGAAGGGATGGACCATGCGGAATTCGTGAAGAATAACATTTCCCGTGTGGGCGATATCGAAATCGACTGGAACAGGAAGGACCATAGGATCATAACCCTCTCTGACAAAGACCTCTCAGAAGCCGACAAGGACCAAATTGACATAATCAAGCACGACCCATCCAGCCCCCTGAGCAGCTTCAACTTCGCTCCCAGGTGGCTTACCCCATATGCGATGGACGGCGAGAATTTCTTGATTGTAGGAAAGACCGCTCTGCGGGATGTCTTCCGGACCTACCCAGGCAAGAAGAACGTCTACAACATGGACATTTACACGCGGGAGTTCAAAGACAGCTCCCTTGTTGATGTCCTGCAAAAGATGAGGAAAGAGATACTGAAGGTGGGAAGGCAGATCGATGAGGGCTTCTACAACAAGAACGGAATAACCTATGCAGCAATAACCCAGTTCGCCAGGCTGGAACCCAGG
>CAZPJY010000004.1:0-65563 GCA_964587045.1 uncultured Methanosarcinales archaeon | reverse complement strand
ATGGGACGACTGGGATTTGAACCCAGGACACCTACGTCTTCAGCGTAGTGCTCTCCCAGACTGAGCTACCGTCCCGAATGGAGAAGGAAAAGGCTCTGAATCTTTTATTCTTTTCGGTCCTGCTCGACCAGCTCGAGCTTTCCGAACTTGCCGCTCGAGAGCTGTATCTCTCCCTGCCACTCGCCGGCCCAGCCGTTGGTTAGCATGATCCTGTTGCCCACCTTGAAGCGGTCGATCTCGTCGTTCCATAAGGACAGCTTGACCTGGCCAGTGTCGTCTTTTACGATTGCGGTCGCGACCCTGCCTGTCTTGCCGAACTTCTCGAATTCCCTGACATCTCCTATCTGTACTATCTCTCCGACGATGGTGATGTCGCCGGTCCTCGGTTGGATATCTTTTATGTCCATGATTATCACTTGATTTCATCGAATTTTGTAAAGCCGTTAATGAGGCTGTACATGGTCTCCCCTAGCTTGTCGAGGGTGACGCGCACCTGTTCGGTCGAGTCTCGGTCCCGTATGGTCACGTCGTTCTTCTCCATCGAGTCGAAATCTACGGTTATGCAGTAGGGCGTGCCAATCTCATCATTCCTTGCGTATCTCCTGCCGATGCTTCCGCTCTTGTCGTAAGAGCATGCGAAATGGGGTTTGAGCTCCCTGTAGACCTTGGTTGCGAAGTCGTGGTTCTTGTTAACTAGCGGGAGCACCGCGAACTTGACTGGTGCGAGCCTTGGGTGAATGTGCAGGACGACGTTGCCGCGCTCCTTGTCATCGTCATAGGCATCATACAGGAAGACCAGTGCGCTTCTCTCGACTCCTAGCGAGGGCTCAGCCACGACGTGTGGCACCACCTTCGACTTGGTCTCCTCATCATAGATGGAGAGATCCTTGCCAGAAAGTTTCATATGTGCCTTGAGGTCGTAGTCAGTTCGGTTAGCGATGCCCTGCAGTTCCTTCCAGCCGAAGGGGAAGTTGTATTCGAGGTCCCATGTGTCTAGTGCGTAGTGGCTCTTTTCGTCTGACGTATGCTGCCTTATGCGCAGGTGCTCGTTCTTGACGCCGAGGTCGGTGAACCATCTTATCTCATGCGCGAGCCAATACGCGATCCAGGGGGCAATCAGCTTGCTCTTGAGCATGTCTGACACCTTCATCTTCTGGGCCTTGCTGCCTTTCTCCTGCATCTGGGCGGACAGCACCTGAAAAGAGACTTCCTTTACGTCATCGATGAACGGGCACTCGTCTGCTTTCTTCGGATGGATGAAGTACTCGATTTCCATCTGCTCGAATTCCCTGCACCTGAAGATGAAGTTGCGGGGTGATATCTCGTTCCTGAAGGCCCTGCCCATCTGGGCTATGCCGAACGGCAACTTCAGCCTGGCATTGTCGACAACCAGCTTGAAGTCGACGAACATTAGCTGCGCAGTCTCGGGGCGGAGGTATGCAAGCGATGAGCTGTCCTCCGAAGGTCCCACATGTGTCTTGAACATGAGGTTGAATGTGCCCGCCTTTCCAAGAGCCCCGCCGCATGCTGGGCAGGTGATCTTGTTCTTGGCAATCATCGCGTCAATCTCTTTTAGGGGAAGGCCCTCTACATTGGTCTTGGTCTTCTCCTCTACCAGCTGGTCTGCCCTGTGCTGTGCCTTGCATTTCGTGCAGGATACTATCGCGTCTGAGAACTCTCCAACATGCCCCGAAGCTTCCCAGACCTTTGGGTGGGTTATTATCGCTCCGTCGATGCCTACGACGTCGTCGCGTATGTGCACGTGTGTGCGCCACCATTCCTCCTTTAGGTTCTTCTTGAGCTCTGCTCCGATGGGTCCGAAATCCCAGAATCCAGCGTTGCTTCCGTAGAGCTCAGAGTTGGGATAAATTATTCCCTTCCTCTTGCAGAATGAGGCCATCTCGTCGATAGGTATCATCGTGTCTTCGGGGTTTGCAGGACAGTATATTAAATTTTTCCAAAAAATGTGAAAAATTGCCTTCCAAGATTGCCTTAGCAAGCCCTGTTAAGGCCATATTTGGGCATATGGGGAGGCAGAATTCTTAGCCCTCAGGCCCCAATAATGTTATTTAGGAATAATTTGTCACTTCTAAGTAACAAAAAACAAAAAGTATTTATACTAGTATCACCATACAGTAGTAATAAGAAAAGGGGTGATAATACATGCTCGACAAGATCGTTTCAAGAACCAACGCAAGGCGTGAAGGCACCGAGGCCGCTGAGATGGTCGCAAACGTGACCGAGCGGTATGGAATCAAGGTCGATTCATACGACCTGTTTTAATGCTCAAAAGAGGTGATGAGATGCTGCATTCTAACCTCCCCACCCCCTCACTCCATCAGCATCTCTCACCTCCTCTCGCTCAAAATAGAGGTGGAGGAAGGAACTCACTTCTACCCCCCCCAACCGACCTCCACCCTCTTTTCCAAAAAATGAGGTGAACAAACATGGCTGAAGAAAAACTCCAGGTCGCTCAGAACGACATAGCTGAGCTAATAAACAACCTGAAGGAAAAGCCCATTATAATGATAATGAACTCCATTGGTGATAATGAACTCCAACGCGCCCAGGAGGAGATGGCGTCCTCTTTAATACGCACGGATGACTCCCAGGTCTACAAAGTCCCGCAGGGTATCACGGTAGAGGAAGTGGACGAGCTGGTAAAACAATACCGGGCGGCTCTTTCAAACAAGGACAAGCCACAAGGCAACCCGTATGAACCCTCCCCTCAAAAGGGATACGCATAGGTGATTAGAATCGACCAGGAAGAAGAGAGACCGTTCGTAGCGATCCCAATACCGATAATCAGGCGCCCGACACCAGTATTGAGGCGACCGGAAGAGGAAGAAGAATGAAGATGGATATCCCAGAAAGGCCCCTGGGCGGCTGCACCTACGAGGAGACCGTGGCAAAGCTCATCCTCCAGGGGGAAGCTTACCTTGACAGAGCCATTATCAAAAACGATTCTTCCTATGCGGTTAAGGCCTCAGAATGCCTTCAGATCGTGGAGGAGACCCTTATGAAATACCGGGCCGGCAAACTCCCAGACACCAATGATGACGAATTTTGGAAGGGCATCGACCGGCACGCCGCCACACTCGATAGCAAGATCAGGGGGTACAGAAAATGAGATTCTTCAACAGAAAACCACAGCTTACCCCTAAGGAGATAGGCAATCTCGCCAACCAGCTGCACTTGAGCCTCTTCGAAAGTGAAGGGAAGGTCTACTCAAAACTAAAATCGTTCGTCAAGGCGACCAAGAAGTCACCGTACCTCAGCGAGCAGAACAAGAAGAACGGCAAGGTCTTGCTGGCGAATTACAAGGTTTATGGTCTTCCCAGGCAAAAGAGGGTTGTATCAAAATACGTAAACGAGATTTTCGCTTCGCTGTCATCCTACAGCAAGCCTCTCCCAGGACCTGATGAGTTTGGAGGGCTGAACACCAATCTGGAAAACGGGTGGGAAGACTCGGAAGGCCCCAGTTTCCTCCAATCGAATGAGAGTCCCAATGGCACCAAGGCTTCCCCTGTCACAGAGAAGACAGGACCTATAGAACAACTGCTCCCTAAAGAGAACTATCAGTCTAATCTGATGAACACACTCCTCGATACCCTTGTCTATAAGCAAACAGACCCTGAGAAGGCCAGGGAGTACCTCACCTGCGTAAAGAGGGCCCTTGACCTCGACGAGAAGGTCAGGTTGGAACTGGCCGACCGGGAGTTCTGGGATACGATAAGGCCGCAGGTTGAGAAGCTGGATTTGGAGCTCAATCCGAGAAATTGAGCTTGTTCTCGAACACCCGCATTCCGAAATCCATGATGTCCTGGGACGAAATGGCGAGCACTAAGCTCGAAAGACCAATCATGCCTGCGGTGACAAGTGTTGTTAGCTTCATCAGCGCTTGAGAAAAAATCAATCCTTAAGCCTCTGCAAGCCACGCTGCCTCTTCCTTGTCGAGCTCGAGCTGATCTGTGATGCCCTTGGCCATCCTCTTGTCCCGGAAGATCACCTTCAGGTATGGGATGCTTTCCATGGCGCGCCTGGTCGAGGTGTGTGTCGCTTCGGCGAGTTTCGCGGCTATGGCCTTCTTCTTTTGGTTTGCCATGTTGGCGCGCCAAATCTTGAAAATCCTTGTGGTGGGCTTGTACTGGACGAAGCCCTTTTGCTTCTCGTCCTTCGCCACTGCGATGCCCGCCCCGAGCAGGGGGTATATCGTGGCGAGGAAGCCCCAGTTCTGCCGCCTTATGATTCTCCCCTTGAAAACGTCTGCTCTGGATAGGGCGTCATAAGCTCTGGCAAGGTCCTTTCCGGAGTACTCCTTGTGCAGGTTCTCGTCGATCCAAAGCATCACCTTGTCGAGATCCTCGTCGACGTTGTCGAATGCCCTCCTTGCGACGTTGGAATCGAGAGTCTTGAAAACCTTTATGAGCGCGTTCTGCATGCTCTCTATCTGCGACCTGTCGCCTAACGCCTCTATGTCCTTTGCGGCCAGTCTCTTGCTCTCCTGTGAGAGGGTCTCGAGGTCGTTTATCGCTGCCCTCGCGTCACCGCCAGCCCTCCTGGCCAATGTGGTCAAGGCCGCCTCCTCGAACTTGATATCTTCGGAAGAGCAGATACGCTTCAGAATTTTCACAATCGAGGTGTACCGTAAGGTATGGAACTCGATGAGCTCGGACTTCTTCCTGAGGTCTGAGAGCTTCTGCTCGTAAGGGTTGTGTGCGGTCATCACAACAGGAAAAGAAGTGGTGCCCAGGAGCTTGGAGAGCGCCTGCACTCCGCCCCTGTCTTTTGCGCCTGATAGCCCGTCTATCTCGTCGATGAGGATTATCTTTCCCTTGAAGAACAGGGAGCGCTGGGCCATCGCGCTGCCGACCACTGACTGGATGATATCCTTGTTGCGGAAATCCGACGCGTTCAGCTCGACCACTTCCAGCCCGAGCTCTTTTGCCAGGACGTAGACGGCGCCGGTCTTGCCCGTCCCGTAGGGTCCGTAAAGCAGGGCTGCCTTCTTCTTCTCCTTTGAGAAGTGGGAGATGAAACCCCTCAGCCTTTGGAGTGCTGTATCCTGGCCTTGCAGCTCGTCGACCTCCCTTGGAATGTACTTTGCAACCCACATGGGAGGTAAGGTTTGCCCGCTGATTTATCAAATTTTCGCATCAAAAGCTTTAAATAGAAGGGATACTAGAATTTATCCGCATGATTCTTGAGATAGAGCCTGAAGAGAAGACAACAACTACTCCTGCGGAAGAGACCATCGATGAGATGTGCCAAAACTGCCTCCACATGGACAACGAGCAGGAGTACTGCGTCCACCACAAGAAGAAGGTTCCAAAAGGGTTCAAGTGCGAACGGTTCACAGAGGTAGTTCTGAACCTTTCTGACCTCTGATTTCCAAAACTTGGTTATGTATCCCCATTACGAGATTATCATGCTTTGATGCCATGTATTCGTCGCTTAGGTCCTCCTCGAGTATGCTCCTATACTCCCTGTTGAGGTCTCTCAGTTTGAGGAGCTGCTCGAGCCTCCCATGCGGCTCCTCGTGTATAGCCGGTCCGTAAACCTCAGAGATGTCTGCCAGCAGGTCGAACCTGAAATGCTGGTCAGCGTCGAAGCTTACAAAAAGAATGCTCAGTTCTTGCCCTACCAGCTTGTGGACAGTGTCGATATAGCGGACCACGTCATCCAAGGATGCCTTTCCGATCTTTGCCTTTCTCATGAATTCCGCGCCGCTCGTGTAGCCCCACTTCACCGGCGTGTTGATTATCCCTTCGAGCATCTTTAGGTGGGACCGGCTTATCTTGTCAGTCAAGTAATTCTTTTTGGCTTCGTTGACAGCCAAGTCAACCAGTTGGTAGGGCATGGGTACCTTGACCTCTCCGTCCTTGAGCAGGTAGGATCCCACATGGTATATGAAATCGAAATGCTTGAACATGAGAGGCACTTCAATTATGTCACCCTTTATTGTATGCTTGGGCTGTCCGACCTGTATCTCATAGCCCTTGTTCTTGAAGTAGGTGAAGGCGTTGGTCTTCTCCAAATCCTTGCGGACAGCTTCCCTTAACCTCTCGCTTTCTTCAGGATTCATATCTTGACCTCCCTTATGTAAGCGGCAAGCTCATCGACATCATCACCGTACTCGACGAAGAACTCGAAACTTATCTCAGGCTTGCCCCTGTAATGGCCGATTACTTCGAGATGCATCTCCGCGTCAAGCAAATTGCCTTCAGCCATTGCCTCACTAGCCCTGTGCAGGTGCCCTGTGAGCATGGAATAGACTGACTGGAGTCCCAGCTCTGCAGGAATCGTCTGCTGGCACCAGGATTGGTACTGGGGCATCCTTTTTTCGACAACCTGATATATCTTACCGTTGACCCTAAGGAAGTAATTCGAGAACTCGATGATTGAGTTCGAAAACCTTCCTAGGTCGCCGATGCTGCCTTTGACTTTCATCAGGAGACTGCCTAGGTCCTCGACCAGTTTCCTGCTGTCGGATATCCGCACGAGGGTTTGGGATATGTCAAATATGTCCTTATAGGCCTTTTTGTAGGGGAATTCGGCCTCTTGGTTCTTTTTCATCAGGTAAGACCCGGTCAGGAAGGTCATGCAATGCGTCTCCATCTTCCTGTAGAAGTCTACCAGTTTTGGACTGTACTCCTTGTTAAGCTTGTCAATAAAATCGACGTCTTGCCTGCAGAACTGGTGCTCGCTCAGGAAATGTTCCAGCCCCATTAAACCGGTTATGGTCGAGGCTTTATTTAAGCCTATCCCCTAACATTTAAATACGAGAATGCTGTTCAGCCGCCCTATGGAGCTTCCCAAGCATTATGACCACAAAACCGAGGAGTCCAAGTGGAGGGCTTACTGGGAGGAGAACAAGATATTCAAGTTCAACCCGGATGCCAAGGGCGAGGTGTATTCAATCGACACCCCTCCCCCTACTGTTTCCGGGAAGATGCATATAGGCCATGCGTTCTCCTACGCCCAGCAGGATTTCGTCGTCAGGTACAGGCGGATGAAGGGAATGAATGTCTTCTTCCCGTTCGGAACCGATGATAACGGTCTACCTACACAGCGGCTAATAGAAAAGACAAAACAGGTCAAGGCCGAGGATCTGGGCAGGGAGAAGTTCAGGAAGCTCTGCGTGGACACTCTTAGGGATGAGCTCAGGCCCTCATACATTGAGGACTGGAAGCGGATTGCCATGAGCTGCGATTTCGAGTCATTCTACACCACGATAAACGACCACTGCCGCAGGATATCCCAAAGGTCTTTCATCGACCTCTACAAGATGGGCCGCGAGTACCGGGCCGACGCGCCGACCATGTACTGCACGGAATGCAAGACCGCAATCTCCCAGGTGGAGATGAAGGACGCTGAGCTTGAAAGCTACTTCAACGACATAGTGTTCAAGCTCGAGGACGGCACAGACCTGATAATCGCCACCACGAGGCCTGAGCTGCTTCCAGCGTGCGTTGCGATATTTGCGCATCCCGACGACAAGAGGTACAAGAAGCTCTTCGGCAAGAAAGCCAAGGTGCCGCTCTTCGACTACGAGGTGCCTATTATTGCATCCAAGAGGGCAGATCCCGAGAAGGGGACAGGCATCCTTATGTGCTGCACCTTCGGCGACCAGGACGATGTTGAGCACTATCTCGAGTTCAAGCTTCCGTTGAAGGTCGCCATCGACAGCTCAGGCAAGATGACCGAGCTCGCAGGCAAGTATGAGGGGATGAGTATCAACACTGCCCGCAAGATGATAATCGAGGACCTCAAAGACGAGCGATTGCTTCTGACCCAAGAGCCAATCAAGCACACAGTCAACGTCCATGAAAGGTGCGGGACCGAGGTGCAGATCCTCCACTCCAAGCAGTGGTTCATCAAGTACCTCGACCTCAAGGACGACATGCTCAAATGGGGCGCGGAGCTCAACTGGTACCCGCAGCACATGAAGACCAGGTACGACAACTGGGTCAACGGGCTGCGGTGGGACTGGTGCATATCCAGGCAGATATACTTCGGCATACCATTTCCAGTATGGTACTGCGCAAAATGCGACGAGGTCATCCTTGCAAACGAAAAAGACCTCCCTGTAGACCCGATAACCGATAAGCCTCCGGTTGACAAGTGCCCCAAGTGCGGCCACAAGGAATTTGTGCCTGAGACAGACATCATCAACACATGGGCGACCAGCTCGCTCACCCCAAACATCGCAGCAGAGCTTTACAAGGGCCACAAGATATACAAGAAGCTGTACCCGATGAGCCTGAGGCCCCAGGCGCATGACATCATCACATTCTGGCTGTTCAACACCGTGGTCAAGAGCAGGCTTCACCACAGCGTTAACCCCTGGAAGGACTGCGTCATATCCGGCCACACCCTCGACCCGCATGGCAAGAAGATATCCAAGTCGAAAGGCAACGCGATCCACCCGCAGGTAGTCATGGACGAGTGGGGCGCCGACTGCCTGCGATTCTGGGCTGCGGGATGCAAGCTGGGCGACGACCTGCCCTTCATGGAAAAGGACCTGGTGACAGGCAAGAAGATAATCAACAAGCTATGGAACGCCTCGAAATTCGTCATCATGCATCTTCAGGATTTCGAGCCTGCGGGCGAGGTCGATCTTGAGGTTATGGACAAGTGGATGCTCACCAAGCTGCACCGCCTGATCAAGGAGTGTACTGAGGCTTTCGAGAGGTACGAGTTCATGAGGAACAAGTTTGATACAGAGCAGTTCTTCTGGCAGGTCTTCTGCGACAACTACCTCGAGATTGTCAAGGACAGGATCTACAACCCTGAGGAGAGGGGTGAGATGCAGCGCAGGGCTGCGCAGTACGGCCTTTATGAGGGATTGCTATCAATCCTGAAGCTCTTCGCTCCGATCATGCCGCACATCACCGAGGCGGTCTATCACCTGCATTTCGCAGAGATCGAGAAGCAGAAGAGCATTCACCTTTCGAGGTGGCCGGCGTTTAACGAGGATTTCTATGATGAGGAGGCCGAAGCCGCAGGGGATCTCGTCCACGACCTGATAGCAGCTGTGCGCAAGTACAAGACAGAGAAGAAGATGGCCCTAAGGGACGAGATAGGCACCCTGGTGATCGAATGCTCAAAAGAGGACAGGAAGAGGATCGAGACTGCCTTAGGCGACCTCAAGGGGACGACCAAGGCCAAGAACATCGACTTCGGGCCTGGCGAGTTCGAGGTCAGAGAGAAAGTTAAGATTTCGGTGACGAAATGAGAATTCTTGCTATAGGCGACCCTCATGGGGCCATTGATAAGATTAAGAAGATCCCTTTGTTGAAGACAGACCTGATTCTTATCACAGGAGATGTGGGGAAAGCGGACTTCGCTAGGGACAGATGTTTTGAGAACAGGAATCGAAAAATGAATGGATTGGAAGAACTGGAATATACTGCAAAAGACCTCAAGAAATCATGGATGGAGATATTCACCTCATCCATCGCGGTCTGGAAATACACTTCAAGGTTTGCCCCGACCTATTCTATCCTAGGGAATGTCGGAATGAATATGGTTGACGCCTCAAGAGTGAAACGTGACGAGATAAAATACGGAATCAAATTGCCCTATATGAGGGAACGTATGGATAAGATCAGAAATTTCCATTTTGTAAGGAATACGGTCAGGAATATCGGTGGAGTCAGAATTGGATTCCTGGAATATTTTAGCGATATCTGTTGGTTTAGGGAATTTCAGAGCAAAGACCAAAAACAGATCGCAAAAGCGCGGAAACAAACAGCTAAGGCAAAACGGATATTGAAGAACTTCAATAGGATAGACATCCTAGTGTGCCATCAACCGCCATACGGATTTTTGGACAAAACAGACCACCCTTCCGCTCCGAAAGAATGGAAAGGGAAGCATGCGGGAAGCAAAGTAATTTTGGATTTTATAAAGAGAGAGCGGCCGAAATTCGTTTTCTGTGGGCATATCCACGAGGCAGAAGGGATGGTCAAGATTGGCAGGACCGAAGTATATAATCTTGGCGTTGCGGGGCACAAGATTATCAGTTTATAGCTTCTTCACGATCGGCCCGTCCTTGGAATCTGACACCGCCCAGCCTTTCTCCTTGATATCATCGCGAAGCCTATCTGAGGTGGCCCAGTCCTTTGCCTTCCGGGCAGCCTCCCTCTTATCCACGAGGGCTTGGATCTCATCTGGCACCTTCGCCTCATCAAAGTCCATGAGGCCGAATACCTTGTCCAGCTCCATCATGAAATCTAAGGCTTTCTTCGCCCCCTCCCCGCTGAGGATGCCGTCACCCATCATTGAGTTGACATCACCCATGAACTCGAAGACCGCCGCCATGGCGCCGGATATGTTCAGGTCGTCGTCGAGCGAGGACTCGAACTTCTGCCGCGCGGCTTTTATCGACTTGTCGACGTCACCTTCTGCCTTGCCCTTGACGGCCTTCAGCTTGACCAGGAACTCGCGGAACTTCTCAATGTTGTTCTCGGCGCCCTTGAGCGAGTCGAAAGTGAAGTTGAGCTCTTGGCGGTAATGCGTGGCGAGCAGGACGTAACGGATGGCCTTTGCGGAATACCCTTTCTTAAGCAGGTCCCTCACCGTGTAGAAGTTGCCCAATGACTTGGACATCTTCTGCCCTTCAACTATCAGGTGGCGGCAGTGCATCCAGTACTTCACGAACTTCTTTCCTGTCGCGCCTTCAGCCTGCGCTATCTCGTTGGAGTGGTGGGGAAATATTAGGTCGACCCCTCCGCAATGGATGTCGAAGCTGTCGCCGAGGTACTTGGTAGACATTGCAGAGCACTCGATGTGCCATCCGGGCCTGCCCTTCCCAAGCTCGGTCTCCCAGAACACATCCCCGTCCGACTCGTCATACCCCTTCCACAGGGCAAAGTCCTTGGCATCCTCCTTTTCGTAGGAGTCGTCGTCCACCCTGCCGGAAGCTGAGTCCTGCAGGCCAGCTAGGTCTATGCGCGCGAGCTCGCCGTAGTTGGGCATGGTCCTGATGGAAAAGTAGGTCGAGCCGCCCTTTTGGTAGGTGTGCTTGTTCTTCTCCAGATTCTTGACCATGGCGACCATCTCTTTGATGTGCTCGGTCGCGCGCGGCATGATGTCAGGCTTTGAGATGTTGAGGGTGTCTAGGTCTTTCAGGAACTCCCTGGTGTAGAAGTCGGTGAACTCCTTTAGGCTCTTGCCCTCCTTCTTCGAGTCGCGGATGGTCTTGTCATCGATATCCGTTATGTTCATGACCTGCGTGACCTTGAGGCCCTTGTACCGCAGGAACCTGATGAGCAGGTCCTCGAATACGTAGCTCCTGAAATTCCCGATGTGGGCGTAGTTGTAGACCGTGGGGCCGCAGGTGTATATGCCGACCTTGCCTTTCTCTAAGGGCACGAACTCTTCCTTCTTCCGCGAAAGCGTGTTGTAGACCTTCATGGGCATGAGGTGTCACGTAATCCTATTTTAAATTATCTCTTCTTACACACGAAGAACGCGTGATCCTTCTCGAACGGCTCAAGGTTTCTGTAGTCGACGACTGACATCTCCTTTTCCAGCTGCGCACGGACCTCCTTGAAGATCAGTGCTGGCTTCTTGGTCACGTCGACGCTCCTGGCCTTCACGCACAGGGCTCCGAAGCCTCCGCTCTTTAGGTACACCCTGCAGTTTTTCAAGAATATCGTGGCCTGGTCCCTCTGGGCGATGTCCTGATAGACGAAATCGACGTCAGGCACGCGGGACCTGTAGCTCTCGGGCTTTCCGGCATCTGCCAGGAGGGGAGCCATGTTCTCCCTTTCAAGGCACAGGAAGTAGAGATCCCTTACTACCCTTGGGGCGAAATCCAAGCAGTAGACCATGCCTTCACTGCCGACGATGTCGGACACGTGTGAGGGCGTCGTGCCAGAGGCAGCGCCAAGATACAGGACCCTGCATCCCGCTTTCAGGCCAACCTGGCTGATTCCCTTCTTGATGGCGGCGGCGAGCTTGCTCCTTGTGGGGTCCCACTCCCGGTATTCTATTGTTCCCTGCCTAACGAGACGCTCCCCATAGACGCTCTTGCCAGGCGTCAGGTTGAGCGTGAGGAGCTTCTTCTTGTCGAAGAAGACGCCAGGGAACTTGCCGTACAGCATCTCCTTCATTTCCTCACCCTCTCGCTCTTGAACATGTAGTAGGCCTGCATCGCCGCTGCCTCAACCGCCACGACCCCCAAAAGGAGGGCCCAAAGGATGGTGACGACAGGTATGTCAGTGGTCCTGACCAGGATGTAGAATGCTATGTCATAAACCAGGGCTGTGGTCAGGTAGGACCTGAAGATGACTGATGCCAGACCTTCGCGGCCGATACTCCTTCCCTTGTACCTCTTGGCGAAGTTGATGTACAAAGCACCTAGAACGATTGAGGGGAGGATCATGAGGATCGGCCCTACCACGACCAGGAATACGTACATCGCAAACAGCGTAAGCCCTGCGTACTGTGGAAGCATCATACACCCTCCAGCTTGCTCTCAAGCTCTGTGAGCATCTCCTTTGCCTTGAACTCGCCTCCGAAGCGGTCGAGCCTGGCCGCGATTGCTAGCTTGTCGGCGAGGAACCTGGCTGCCTTGCCTTTCGCCTTGGCCTTCTGGACCAGCTGGTGGGCAAAGATCACCCCATACTTTGGGGATTTCGCACCGGTGCGCATGTGGCGGAATAGCGCCTTCTCAGCTCCGAGCAGCTGCACTGTGGATGAGGGCATCTCTGAGAGCCTCTTGAGGTCCCCCGCGTGCGCGATAAGCCTTGCGCCTATAGTGGGGCCGGCGATCTCGAGCAGGTTGGGGCAGCACCCTTTCATGATGCCTTCAAGCTGCTTCGTGAGTGCGTTGCGCGTCATCACGGCATTGGCGGCAGCATCTGCGATCTGCCCCATGGCTTCTTCCTGCGCCTTGGTCGGCGCCGCCCCTGCGCTTGCCTTCTCATCGACGCTCGCGTAGAGCAGGAGCTCCTTCCTGGTCTTAGTCCGTATCCCTGCGACGAAGCGCTCATGGTCCGGTACCTTGTGGGAGTACTCAGGCACGAATAGCTCCGCGTACTCCCTGAGCCTCTTGGACAGCATGTTGAAAATGCGCTCGTTGTCGTCGATGGTGTGGATTAGGTGAATCACGACGAGGTCGTCGGTCACAGAAGCCTTAAGCGAGTCCTTGGTAAGCACCAGGTTGGCCTTCCGGAACTCCGAGTCTAGGCTGTCCAGCAGGCGGGCAGGATATTTTGAGATGTCTGTGATTATTGAGGCATCAGGGTGCTTCCTCTTCATTTGTTCTTCTTCTTTGGAATGGTCCGGCGAGGGCTCTGAGATGATGCTGTCTTCCAGCTTCTCGCCGCTTGAATAGAAGGTTCCGAAAGCGGTGGAGAATATTATGCCCTTCATTCCAGGGATGAACGGGGAGGAATTTAAAAATCTTGCCGAAAGGCATAAAAGAAAGGTGTTTGGGAGATGTCTTTATGGCAAAAGATTACGAGTTTGACGTTTTCCTGGGTGGACCCAGGCAGAAGCACTATAATTTCTATGCGGATTGGATAATCGACTCACTCCCTGAATTACGTTTTTTCCACTGGGAATCTAGGAAAGCACAGCAGCAAGCCAATTTCCATTCAGATAACATTTGGGGCCTAGAAAATTCTTGGGTACTCCTTGGATACTGCCCATCGTTCTCGATGCCTGAACTTGGCGAGGAAATAGGAATGTTTTACCACATGCATGGAGGCGTGGGAGAAGGGCCTCTTGACGAGATCGTTCTGATCTGGCCTGCGGGAATGAACAAGGAATATGGAAGACATGCGCTGCAGCGATACGGCAAGGTGGTCGACACTGTCGATGAGAGCATTCTTTACCTGAAAGACTATTTTGGGATAAGTTAATAAACGACTAGTTTTTCTCTTTATATATGGCAATTTCAGCACATCAGAAGTTTAAGCTCCAGAAATTGATAAAGGAATTGGAAACATATAGGGGTAGGCATACCGAGCTCGTCTCAGTATATGTGCCGGCAGGCTATGACATAAACAAGATTATCAACCACCTCTCGCAGGAGCAGGGCACAGCGACCAACATCAAATCCAGCTCGACCAGGAAGAATGTGATTGACGCGCTTGAGAAGATGATACAGCACCTCCGTCTCTTCCCCAGGACGCCTGAGCACGGTCTTGCCGTGTTCTCAGGCAACGTCTCAGAACGGGAGGGCCAGTTCGACTTCCAGGTGTGGAGCGTCGAGCCTCCGGTTCCGCTCAAGACGAGAATATACCGCTGCGACAAGACGTTTGTCTTGGACCTGCTCAGGGATATGTGCGAGGACGACGTGGTCTACGGGCTGGTGGTCATGGACAGGAGGGACGGGAATGTCGCTCTGCTCAAGGGGAAGGCAATCGTACCCATATCGAAGGCCAGCTCCAACGTGCCTGGAAAGACGCGCGCAGGCGGCCAGTCTGCCCAGCGATTCGAGCGGCTGAGGGAAGGGGCTGCGAAGGACTTCTACAAGAAGATCGCTGACATGATGAAGGAGGAGTTCCTGGACAACAAGGAGGTCAAGGGCATAATAGTCGGCGGTCCCGGGCCGACCAAGTACGACTTCGTCGAGGGCGGCTTCATCACGGATCAGGTCAAGCAGAAGATCATCGCCATTAAGGACCTGTCGTACACAGGGGATTTCGGGCTGCAGGAGCTGCTCGAGAAGAGCGAGGACGTCCTGGCCAACGAGGAGGTCATGGAAGAAAAGAAGCTGGTGGGAAGGTTCTTCCAGCTCCTGTCCACCAAGGAGAAGATGGTTAGCTATGGGGAGGCCGCTGTAAGGCACGCCCTTGAGATCGGTGCCGTCGAGATTTTGCTCGTCTCTGAGACCTTTTCTGACGAGAAGATTGAGGAGCTGGAAAAGAAGGCTGAAGAGATGGGGTCCCAGGTGGAGATCATATCGACCGAGACCCGCGAGGGGGTGCAGCTCCGCGACATGGGTGGCATCGCGTCGATTAACAGGTACGAAATCTAAAGTTTTATTAGAAAGTTCTTATCCACACCTCGCATGGAGAACACCTACATCGCTGTCAACATCGAGGTATCGGGCCCTTACCCACCGACCTATTCCATGCTCTCCTTGGGGGCATGCGTCGTCGGTGACACGGAGACGCGGTTCTACAGGGAGATCCAAGGCCTCGGTATCGAGTACGAGGAGCCGGCCATGCGGGTGGCATGCCTGGGCCTCGAATGCCTGAAGGGCAAGGAGGAGCTCCATCCTGGAAGGAAGGAGTTCGAGCCGCTCGAGGCCCTCCTGGAGCTCGACATCAATGGTACGCCTCCGCGCAAGGCGATGGAGGACTTTAGGGACTGGCTCTACGTCATCGACCCGAACCCGGTCTTCGTCGCCCACCCCGCCTGCTTCGACTGGAAGTTCGTTGACTACTACTTCCGCCACTTCATGGGCGAGAAC
The DNA here is from genome assembly GCA_964587045.1 of uncultured Methanosarcinales archaeon. Taxonomy (GTDB): domain Archaea; phylum Nanobdellota; class Nanobdellia; order Woesearchaeales; family CAZPJY01; genus CAZPJY01. The sequence goes on along the minus strand of CAZPJY010000004.1, from coordinate 50,127 downwards.
CCCTTCGGCTGGCGTGGCATCGATATGAATTCTGTCTACTGGGGCGTGACCGGGGACGAGTACGCTACCATATCCGAGTTCCTCCCCAATGGCCTCACCCACAACGCCCTCGAGGATGCCGTCGCGCAGGCCGAGGCTTTCGAGAAGGTCCTCGCGCTCATGAAGGCAAAGGATTAAATATTCTCACCTCCTCAGCGTGAGGGAGTGCAGCTCCGCGACATGGGAGGGATTGCCGCCATCAACACGAACTGTAAGGTTTAAATATACTTGATTCTGTGCCTGTTTGGGGTGCATGACCGATGGGAATACACAACAAGATAAAGGCTGCTGAGACCATATATCCAAGAGGCGGGAACAAGCTGGACGCGCTTGTCCTCGATATTCTGTCTAACGAAGATTTCGACAAGGGAAAGTCATATTATTATGAGGGTAGAAAGCTGTACAAGGAAACCAGTTTCTGTGCCAAGTACTTTCCAATATTAGCAAAGCACCGTCCGGATTTCAACCAGAAGGCAGAAGAGCTGGAAAAGGTGGTTGATGTGAAAATTCACTACAAGACCACGCCTTACCTTAAGAGGATTGTCGATTTCAGACGGGCGGTTTGTGTCGGACTCGGCGTGCTCATGGGCACGATGATATCTCCTCTGGCTCTCGGTATCGGTGCGGGTATTGCAGTCTATGCTGCTTGTGAAGCGCTTGTTGGGATGGATGCCACTTGGGAAACCCAGGGATGGCTTGATACGCGGGCGTCCAAGGTCGATGCGACCCTCACAAAATACCTCTCGTGATCCCGTACTTGCCGACGATCTCAATGCTGCAGCCCAGGGCGCATTCTATCCTGTCGCGCATCATCTCGTACTGCCTGCGGTCCTTTGCCTCGATTATTATCCTAGGGTCGATTGTGATCACCCAAGCCTGTCCAGGAGCCTCTCTTTTTGATCGTCGAAGGTCTGGAGCGTGCCCAGCGGCCTGCTCCCGTCGTGGCCGTGGTAGTCGGTGCCCGCGGTCATGAAGATGCGAGCCTTCCGAGCCATGTTTGCGTAGTGCGCGGCGTCCTCAAAGCTGTGCTTCTTGTGGAAGACCTCCAGCCCGTCGAGCCCGTAATCGATCATGCGCACAATCAGGCTGTCCTCAGCGCCTCTCTTGAGCTTGATTGCCGGATGCGCGAGAACTGCCAGGCCTCCGTAGTCGTGTATGAGGTCGATTGCGTCGCGGTAGTCGATCTTGAAATTGGGTATGTACGGGATGGGTCCTTCCTTGAAGTAGTAGTCGATGACAGGACCGAAGGTTTTGAACTCCTTTACCTCTGAGAGGATGCGCTCGCTGTTTTTCTTTAGCAATGCCTCCACCACTTGTGCCTTGCCGTGGGTTCCCTTGACATCCACGTCCTCGAACTTGATATCGAATCCGAGCCTCTCCAGCTCGTGGCAGTGCAGCTCGGCGCGGTCCCTCCTCCCTTTGATCAGCTTTTTCACAAGCGGTTCCTGCTGCATCTTGGAGTATCCTTTCAGGGCGAGGCCCAGCATGTGGATCGATTTCCCTCCAACGGTCGAGGAGAGCTCAATTCCTGGTATGATCCTGATTCCGAAAGGTTGTGCTGCCATGATCGCTTCATCGATTCCTTCAAGAGTGTCATGGTCTGTTATCGCCAGGTATTCCACGCCTTTCCGCGCCGCTTCAAGCACAAGGTTGGTTGGGCTCACCACCCCGTCTGAATAGTATGTGTGCGCATGCAGCTCCATAATTGGATACGCGCTTGGTTGCTTGTCTTCTAGGAGTCGTTTGATGGTTTCTTCCATTTGCTTCACCTAATCATTGGAGAAGACAAAATAAATATATTCTTTTTTGATATCGAATATATTATAGCATATATTTATATTCAATCGAAATATTAATATATTATCTCTTCCTTTCAAAGGATATGAAACGCAAGATCATCAAACAGGGAACTTCCAGCCTGACACTTTCCCTTCCTGCCAAGTGGACCAAGCGCTACAAGCTCAAAGCGGGCGACGAGCTGGAAGTGGACATAGAGCCTGAGGGACTCAGGGTCAGCACTGAGAAATCGACTGTCTCCAAGAGTTCAGAGCTCATTTTATCAGGACTGCCTGTGTTCATGGTGCGATATCGCTTACGCACCTGCTATGTGCGGGGAGATGATGAGGTGATGGTGAAGTTCGACGACCCAAGCTACCAGGAAGTCATCGAACGCAGCGTGCTCTACATGCCAGGCTTCGAGATAATGGACCAGGGGACCGGCTTCATGCTGATCAAGGACCTGGCAGGCACTCCTGACATAGAGTTCGACAACGTGCTGCGCAGGATATTCCTCCTGATACTCTCCATGGCCAAGGAAGGCTATGAGCTAATCCAAAAGGGCAAGCTCACCGAGCTCAACGAGCTGCAGAAACGCGACTACCATATCAACAAGTTCGTCAACTACTGCCTAAGAAGCCTCAACAAGTACGGACACCGCATCTTCAAGGACACCATCCATTACTATACCATACTAACGCTGCTTGAGCTACTGGGTGACGAGTATTCAAGGATGTTTCGGCTCGAGGACACAAAGATCAGCAAAGAGGTCATGAGGCTCTACGCGGACATAAACACCATGGTCGAAGACTTCCACAAGCTGTTCTACTCCTACAACGATAAGGGAGTGATGAGCCTCGTCGACCGTCGCTACGAGCTTCGCGAAAGAAGCGACAAGCTGTTCATGAAGGCGACCCCAAGCGAGGTAAGGATGCTGTACTACCTCAGGAAGATCGCTGAGCTGGTCATCAACCTCGTGTCTTCGAAGATGATTCTAGAGAAGTGATCGCAATGGACCTGATTGAGGAAGCTTACTCAGAACTATACCCGGAGAAGGGCTTCGGCTTCGAGACGTCGCTGAAGTACTCCGGCAAGTTCTCAAGCTACAACGCAAACATCAGGATGGTTCAGAAAGGCTTCACAAAAAGGCTTGAGCTGCGTCTGAGCAGGGAATGGAAAGGAGTCCAGCGCGACATCGTCAAGGGGCTCATCCAGTCGCTGATGGTCAGGCTGTTCAAAGGCGGGAAGAAGACCACAGCGATGGACCTCTACCACATCTTCCTCAAGAATGTTCACATCGCCATCCCAAAGGACGCGCAGGACCCGGTGCTTCTGGAGTCATTCGAGCGCGTCAACGATCAGTTCCTCTATGGGCAGATGGAGGCTCCGAACCTGGTCTGGGGTACTGCAAGTTTCCACAAGTTCGGCAGCTATGATTACGGCACCGACACAATAACCATGTCGGCAATACTGGAAGGAGAGCAGGAACTGCTCGATTACGTGATGTACCATGAGATGCTCCACAAAAAGCACAAGTTCTCAAGCACCGGGAGGAGAAGCAGGTACCATTCGGCCGCCTTCCGGAAGGATGAGAAGGCCTACCCAAATGCGGCTGAGCTCGAGCGGAGCCTAAGCCGCTTGGCGGCCAAGAAGAGAATCAGGTCAATCTTCGGCTTCTAGAAAGTATGCGTCACACTAACCGTGAAATAGCTCTCGTCGAGAGTGATTCCTTCAAAAGCATCGCTTACGTGGAACTGGTAAGTTCCTGTGGCAGATACGCTCATCTTTTTCATTAGATTGAACGATAACGCCAGGTTGGTCCCCACATGAGAAAATCCCGAAGCCGTTGTGAAATAGTGATCATTGTAGATGAACTCTATCTTTGGGATGAGCTTAACCTGTTTGCTTATGTCGAATGGCTTTTTTGCAGTTACCATGGCAATATGTCCGTAGTTGCTGACCGGTCCGAAGGCTTTCCCGAGCAGTAGGTAGTAGTCGAATGGCAGGCCGACGGTCCTCGCCTCCAGGTACAGCTCCTGGGCGTCCTCGTCTTCGGTGTTAGGGAAAGTATAGTGTCCTGCGCCAGGCTCCAGGGTTAGGTGTTTGTTGACCTTGATCGGAGAGGATAAGTAATAATCGACTTCCTGCATCTTCATGTCTTTGAGGCTGTAACTGCACCAGGTACCGAAAGCCAAGTGCTTGTTGCCGAAAGTTGTGTAGAGCTGTTCCATCGGCTTGTTCCCAAAGTTCATCCCGACGAAGATGTTTTTATTGATTACCGTGTTCTCGATTATCGCAGTGAGGTCCTGGGCCGGAGCCTCTTTTCCAAGCCCAATGGCAAGTAGGGGAACCATTAGAAACCATAATTTGGATTTTTTCATATTACCACTAATATGCTAAGTAATGTGGCCTAATTAAGAAATTATCTTACATTTTTTGCTTTAATAACTAAAATATTTTTACATTTTTACGATAACATTTATGCATACTCCATAAATTTAAATACACAATTAACCTCTCAAGGCCTATGGAACCTTACCTGTTGCTTGCGCTCCTTGCAATGGCCGGTTACGGGATTACTGCAATCCTCTACAAGCTTGCAGGTAGGAGCACGGATCCTGTGACTACTACCCTGATCGCATCTGTGTTCATGACAGCTGTTATCCTAATCTTCTGGCTGCTGTCAAGGAACAAGAAGTATAACCTTGAGAGCTTGAAATATGCCGGAATCGCGGGCATAATCGCCGGACTTTCCTTCATATCGTTCATCGCGGCGATTCAGATGGGGAAGGCCAGCATAGCAGCCACCCTGCGGGGATTGAGCTTTGCAGTCACTGCTCTCGTCGCGGTTCTGTTCCTTGCAGAAAAGCTAACGCTCCTCAAAGTGGTGGGGATAGGTTTCGCCGTGATAGCAATCCTACTTCTTACTCTTTAGTTTATTCCAGTCATCCAAGAACTTCTTTATCCCCACTTCGGTGAGGGGATGCCGGAACATCTGTTCGATGATCGCAGGCGGAATCGTGGCGACATCCGCCCCGAGCAGCGCGGCTTCCTTGACATGTTGCATTCCCCTAATGCTAGCCACGATAACCTCTGTGCCGAACCCGTAGTTGTCGAAGGCTGTCAGAATTTCCTCCACCAGCTGCATTCCGTCCTGGCCGGCGTCATCCAGGCGGCCGACGAAAGGGGAGACATAGGTCGCGCCTGCCTTGGCTGCGAGAATCGCCTGCGCGAGGGAAAAGACTAAAGTCACATTTGTCCTGATGCCCTTTCCGGACAGCTCCTTGACAGCAAGCATGCCCTCAGGTGTCATCGGTATCTTGATGACGGCGTTCTTGCCAAGAGCTGCCAGCCTCTCCGCCTCAGCGACCATTCCTTTGGTGTCCGAAGCTGTGACCTCAAGGCTAACAGGTCCTTCCACAGCCTTCAGTATGTCCTTCATGACCTTTGAAGGGTCCCTGCCCTCCTTGGCCAGCAGCGAAGGGTTGGTCGTGACGCCATCGATTGCGCCCATGGAAGCCAATTTTCTTATGTACGCGACATCAGCTGTATCTGCGAAGATTCTCATACCTCTCGAGGAAAACAGGACCATTTATATACTTTATCCTCCCAAAACTTTTATAAATGGGATACGTTTCCCAAGAATTAAGGAGGAATTCATGATGGCTACGAAATTGACAAGTGTAGGAGGCCTCAAGAAAGGGCAGTACGTCATTGTTGAAGGTGTCGCCTGTAAGGTGACCGATACTCAAGTTTCAAGGCCGGGAAAGCACGGCCACGCCAAGGTCAGACTCACAGCCGTCGGCTTGATCGATGACAAGAAGCGCCAGATTGTCATGCCAGGACATGACAACATCGAGGTGCCGCTTATCGAGAAGAAGAACGCCCAGGTCCTGTCAATCTCAGGTGATACGGCGAATGTCATGGACATGGAGACCTACGAGACCTTTGACATCAAGATTCCTGAGGACATGAGAGCTGAAGTGAAGGAGACCGCCATCGTCCTCTACTGGGACATCATGGGCGACAAAGTACTGAAACAAATCAAGCCGGATTAGGTGAAAAATGGCAAAAATACCAGAGGCGGAGGTTCGCCTGTTCCACAACAAATTCGTTTGCAAGAGATGCAAGTCTGTCATCAAGGCTCCTAATCTGCAGGTCATAGCCGGAAAGGTTAGTTGCAGGAAGTGCAAGAGCAGCGCTTTGAGACCTGTCAGGAAAAAATGAGCATGATATCCTTCATTCTCCAGTACAAGTGGGTAATAATATTCTACACCCTAGCCGTTGTGCTAATACTCGCGAACAAGAAAAAGTTCGAGATACAGGCCAAGATCATAGCTCTCTACCGCACCACAATCGGCCTTGCCTTCATGAAGAAGACCGCCGAACGCTTCAGGGAGTGGTTCCGGGTTATGGGATACATCGCCGTGGGAGCTGGTTTCGTAGGCATGATTTATATCATGTACTTCATACTGAAGAACGCCTACGAGCTGGTCGTCCAGCCGGCAGCTACACCTGCTATCGGGATAATACTGCCCGGCATAAGGGTGCCGGGATCGCCGATATTCCTCCCTTTCTGGCATGGGATAATCGCCATCTTCCTGGTCGTTGTGATACATGAGGCTTCTCACGGAATCATGTCCCTTGTGCACAACATCAGGCTCAAATCCTCAGGGTTCGCCTTTTTTGGACCCATCCCTGCTGCCTTCGTGGAGCCTGACGAAAAGCAGCTGTCGAAGCAAGAGGACATCGTCCAGTACTCAGTATTCGCCGCTGGCCCGGTATCGAACGTCGTGTTCGGTTTCATCTCTGTCTTCTTGGTGCTGTTCCTAATCACACCAATACAGGGTTCCATGGTCAACCCAACAGGCATCTCCTTTCAGGAGGTTCAGGAAGGGTATCCCATGGCTGAGGCAGGCATCACTCCTGACATGATAATATATTCCATGAACGGGAAGCCGATTACCAACGGCAATGAGTTCCTCGACCAGATCGAATGCGTCATGCCGGATCAGGCAGTGGTGTTCGGAACTGACCAGGGGGATTTCACTGTCATCACGACTACCCACCCTGAGGGTGACCATGACAAGGGATACTTCGGCATCATCGGGATCGAGCAGGAATACGAGCTCAAGGACGACTCGAGATGGGGCAATGCACTCTTCGCGTTCGTCGACTGGGTAAGGAGGCTTTTCGGATGGCTCGTCATGCTGAACTTCGGAATAGGCCTCGCCAACCTCCTGCCTCTTGGCCCGGTTGACGGCGGGAGGATGCTGCAGGTGTTCTTAAAGAGGGTGATCCCCGACGAGAAGAAGGCGCAGTTGATGTGGGTAAGGATAAGCTACTTCACAGGTGCGGTTCTGCTGTTTATCATCTGCTTTTCCATAACCCAGTGGATGTTCTCTTTCATCCCTTGATACAATCGATAACGGTTGGGGTGCACGTTTCTGTTAGTGCGGTTAACGACATTAAATATCTGAAGTGACTTACTCCTCCAATTTTTGGTCTCACAAGTCCTTAAGGGTTGGATTAAGTGTTCGGAATGTTTTTAATTATCCCAATACTTCCAAGTACAGATGATACATGTCATACTTGTGGAGCCCGAACATCCGGGAAACATCGGCGCTGTTGCGCGGGTCATGAAGAACTTCAACGCTGGCAGGCTCATCTTGGTAAATCCCAAGGCGGACCACCTCTCAAAGGAAGCCCGTAACAGGGCGAAATGGGCACAGGACGTCCTCGAGAATGTCAAGGTCTTGAAAAGGTTTCCCAGAATTGACTGCCTGGTCGCCACAACAGCAAAACTCGGCTCGGACTACAACATCCCCAGGAGCCCGCTCACCCCATCCCAGCTAGCCCAGAACTTGGGTGGTGGGGATGTGGGGCTGGTATTCGGAAGGGAAGCCACAGGGCTCACGAATGAGGAGGTCAAGAAATGCGATTTCGTCGTCAGCATCCCCGCCAACCCAAGATATCCTGTGCTCAATCTGTCACATTCTGTAGCCGTTATGCTCTATGAACTCTCCAAGCAAGGCTTTGAGGATAGGTATGAGGCTGCAAGTAAGAAGGAAAAGGATATCATAATGGATATGCTCAACGATATAATGGGAGCGCTGGATTTCTCAACAAAGGAAAAAAAGCAGACCCAAGAGGTCGTGTGGAGGAAACTGCTGGGCAAGTCCTTCCTCACCAAGAGGGAGGCCTATGCCTTGCTCGGATTCTTCAACAAAGTAAAGAACAAGGTCAGCCGCACATCTCGACGGGGTCGATCGTGATCCCGTCACAGATTATCTCTCTGCCATCTACCTCGACGACAGGGGAAATCTTAGCTTTGGTAACCTCTTTTACCTGCCGGTCAAGAGTTATCATCCTGGCTATGAAGTCGTCTTGGGATATCGCAGTGTCAGGCAGGCTGTAAGTGTACCATCCGTTGGCTGTCAAAACCAGCTCCTTGATTGGGACCTTCCCGAAATTATGCGCCATGAACTGCACCTTCGGCGGCCTGTCGTCGAGACTGCAGAAACGGATCTTTCCCCCCAGGTTCAGGATCTCGAAACGGACCAGAGCCGAGCAGACCTCATCATCCTTGACGTAATTCACTGAAGGGGGCTTGATCTCGGTCTTGGGCTGCTCCAGAAGAGGCTGCTTTTCTATCAGGTTACCGGTCAGCTGCGTCACGAGAACCGCAGACGAAATTATTATCGCCAGTACCGCTATAATCACAACAGTCATCAGGACATGCTTGTGAGCTTTCGATTTTGGGAACACCTCGGCGATGGATTCCTCAGCATAACCGGCCCTGCGCAGAGCTGCGACTACCTGCTCTTTCGTAAAACCCCTCTTGAGGTTTTGCTCGACGTAATCAATCAGCTCTTGCCTTGCCATTCTTTAGTGCTCTCTCGATCCTTGCCTCTTTTTGCGGGAGTGCCTTTGGGCCCAGCCCATAGTAGACCTTCTCTGCCTTTGGCCCCCAGCTGTAGTCTCCCTCCTCGACCTTGATGCCTTTTACCCTGAACTCTCCGAGAACCACCCCTTTCTTGAGGTGGTAGTAGATTACCCTCATGGATGCACGGGGATACACCTGTATGTATACCTTGTAGATGTCATAGCCGTAGCCCTCTCCCAGATAGGCTAGAATGTTGATAATGTTCTGCCGTATTGCAGATTTGATTGGTCTTCCCCTGGGCATGCTAATAGCTGTACAGAAAATTCTTTTTATATTTTTCCATATTGCAAATAATTAAGCTTTTTATTTAGATATAGCCTACTGTAAGATATGGTATATGCATTCCTGCTCTCCAAGCAGAATATCCAGCTCTCAAGGGATGAGCTATCAGCGCTTGCCAGCAAAGTGGCGCATCATGGGGATTGGAGCCTGGCTGATGTCAGCCCTGGGACCATACCCAGATTCGCGTACGTAAAACTGGCGGTCAGAGTCCTGATAAGCTGCGCTCCTGACCGGCTCGAGGCAGGGATCAGCAACTACGACTGGGCCTCCCTGCTCAGGGGGAGCTTCTCAATAAGGAAAATGGGCAGGTCACCCCTCTCAGAGAAGGATGCTGCTTCACTGGTACACTCTTCGGCACCGGAGGCGAAGGTCGACCTGAAAAGCCCTAAGTTTCCAATAATCATGGCCAAGGCGGGGGAGAGGATGATTGTAGGCCTGCTCGAATATGAGAATCCAAACGAGTTCATGGGAAGGAAAGCCCACCTAAGGCCAGGATTCTCTCCGGTCTCCTTAGATCCGCGCCTGGCGCGCGCCTGCGTAAACCTCACCAGTATCAGGCCCGGCCAGACGCTAATCGACCCTTTCTGCGGCACAGGTGGGGTGATCATCGAGGCTGCCATGATGGGGATCAACACAACCGGGATAGACATGGACGCGCTGATGGTCCACAAGTGTGCCCTAAACCTTGAATACTTCAATATCGAAGCGGACATTCTCCAGGGTGACGCGCTGGGAATTAAAGGGAAGTTCGACCACATGGTCACAGACCTCCCGTACGGACTTTCCAGCAGGCTCTCCTCAGGACTGACAGAGCTGTACCACAAGTTCATGAGGAAGAGCATCGAACATGTCAGGGGTACCTCAGTCGTGATGTTCCCAAGTTTTGTGGACCACAAGGAATTCCTGCATGGCTGGGAAGAGGTCGCAAGCTACGAGCATTACCTACACAAAAACCTTACCAAGAGAATAGTGGTAATCAAAGCCCGTCGAGAATCTCCCTAACGGCCTTCAGGGCGAACTCCATTTCAGGAAGAGTCAGGGTCTCACCACCCCTGTAGCGGTCAGCGAGCCGTTTGACAGCCCTGGCTCGCGTCTTGAGCTCAGGTTCAATATCTACCTCATCCAGAAGGTCTTCCAATTGGTTCTCTTCGCTTCCGCTTGTTTCTTTGAGTGCCGACACGATCGAATGCTCAAAGGTGCGTATTGCCTTGGAGAGCTCTTGCATGGCCTTCTGGTTTCCCATGAAATCCGTTATGATTGAGCTTTCATCATTTTCTGCCTGTTCTTCATCAGGGGGCTCCTGGAGTTCTACGTACTCATCGTCTTTAGGGGTCTCTTCCGGCTTGGTTCCTTGAATCTCTATGAACTCCTCAGGCTCCTCATCAGAGTCGGTCGACACCTCTAAGAAGTCCTCATCGGGGGCCGGTGCTTCATCAGCGGCATCTTCCTCATGTCCGATAGGGACAAATTTTTCAGCATCTTCCTCATGCTCGATTGGGGCGAATTCTTCAGCATCCCCCTGTTTGAGATCCTTCTCCTCCTCCTTCGGTTCCTCTTCGAGATGGATCAGGTCCTCTGCCCTCTCCTCAGTAAAAGCCTTCAGGGGCATCTGGTAGGATTCCAGCGGGGTGCAGTCTGTGACAAACATCAGGTCCTCCTGGATGTCAATCGTCAGGCTGACCGGGGAGTTGAGGATTGCAGAGGCGTTCTTGGTGACGCGGGCTGCCTCAACTGCTTCCTTGTCGTTGATGGTCTTGAGGGATATCCCTTCCTGCTTTAGGAAGCTGAGAGATCCAGGATCGAAATGGTACCTCTTAGTATGCCTTCCTGGCGTAGACTCCTTGAGCTCAAGACCCTTAGAGGCGACTATGAACCTGTCCTTCCCGATCTCCTCATCCTTGACTCCCCAGCTGGATCCGGGCATGGCCTCGACCAATATCTGCTCCTGCGACATGGTTTCGGTCCTGCAAGACCTATTGGACTTGATGACCTTCTGGACCATTATCGATATCGGCTCGAGCGGATCCAGGTTGGAGGACCTCTTGTAATTGATGATTTCGGGGAAGAACTGGGCAACCCACACCCCGTGCAGGGCTTTACGGAGGGCATCGGTCCCTTTGATTACCAGCTGGCCCTGGATGCGCTTGGAGAGCATTGATGAGAGTCCTGAGTCCGAGGTGCTGACCCTCACCGCCACGATGGGATCCTCGAGTTCCTTCACCATATCAGATATATGGACGTTCTCGAAGTCTATCTCCAGGACCTCATAGGCCTCAATTAGCTCTTCCTTGAGGTCAGCTGGCAGCTCGAGACCGGCCACCAGCCTCTGTATGATGGTCGCGTTCGCTTCCAAGGACTCTTGGTCGCTGATTGTGGTGAGCAGGTTCTTGATTCGCGGCATCACCTCTCCTGCCATTTCCTCGAAAACGCTTCCGGTCACGACGAAGAAAGGAGCTACCTGTATTCGCTGCTGCTGCAGCTCAGCCAGGCCCTTAGCCTTGTAACCTACATCCTGGTCTGCCAGTTCCGAAGGCCAAATTATATGTTTCATATTTTCTCCCTGAAAGATAAGAAAAGAGTATATAAAGATTATGCAAATCTGCCAGAGCTTCCGACTACTCTTATGCGATGCTTCGCTTCTTCCTTCATCGCCTCCCTGGCTGGTCCGAGCTCCTTGCGCGGGTCGAAGTTTGAAGGGTTCTCGGCGAGAGCCTTCCGGAGGCCTGCAGTGAGGGAAAGCCTCAAGTCGGTGTCCGTGTTCACCTTGCAAATCCCCCTGCGAACCGCCTCAGCCAGCATTTCGTCAGGCACTCCATGTGCGTTTTCGATCTGGCCGCCATAATGGTTCGCTTCCGAGACGGTCTCGGGAGGTACACGTGATGCGCCGTGCAATACGAGAGGGATTTTCACCACCTCCCTAATTCTGGATAGCCGCTCCATATCCAGATGGGGCTCGCCCTTGAACTTGTGCGCTCCGTGGCTGGTCCCTATGGCTATTGCGAGGGAGTCGCAGCCAGTCCTTTCCACGAACTCTTTGGCCTTTTCGGGATCCGTGAATACCTGGTTTTCCGAAGCGACGTTGTCCTCTACACCTTTCAGCTGTCCGAGCTCTGCTTCAACTGTTAGGCCCTTGGGATGTGCTAGGTCGACGACTTCCTTGGTTCTGGCGACATTAGCCTCAAAATCCTCTGATGAGGCGTCAATCATCACCGAAGTGAATCCGCCGTCTATGCAGGATTTGATAATTTCCATATCTTTGCCATGATCTAGGTGCAGGACGAAGCGCTGTTCGGGTTTTCCTGCCGCTGCGTTTACCATGGCCCTGAGCATGTCAAGGCCAGCGTACTTGATAGCCCCTTCGGTGCATTGGATGATTACAGGAGCCTTCTCCTCAACGGCCGCCTGGACGACAGCCTGGACAGCTTCCATGTTGTTCACGTTGAAAGCCGCGACGGCATAGTGGTTCTCTCTTGCGTTGTTGAGAATGTCTTTGCTGTTTACTAAGACCATTTTCATTCCTCTAACTTCCTTGTTTCGACGCTGCCGGGTTCGTCCTTGATGCGCCGCTCAATCTGGCTCTTGGTCAGCAGTATGTTTTTTGCGCCGTAGTTGGTGACCACTGATTCGGCGTTGGCCAGCCCCATCTGTAATGAGGTTGTCATGTCGCTGTTCATTATATAACCTGCCACGAATCCTGATGCGAACGCGTCTCCAGCACCTGTGGTTTCTGTTATCTCAAGTTGGTGAGGTGTAATCATGTAATGCGTTGTGCCATCACTTGCGATGGATCCTTTGTTCCCATTGGTCACGACGACAACTTTCGGTCCTAAACTGTGCAGGGCTCTCAGCAAGTTGTCATCGTTCCTCTTGCCAACCAGGTACTGTGCCTCCTGAAGATTTAGAATCAGGATTGTGGCCCTTGTTAGCAATTCCTTGAGGAATTCAGGCCCTTTTTCGGCCTGATAGTTGCTCGGGTTGTAAACGATTTTTATCTTGTTCTTGTAAGCGTATTTTGCAATCTTCTTCTGGGTCTCGAAGGAGTCGCCGACCATGGAGGAGAAATAGCACCACTTGGTCTTGATCTTTTTTGTGTCGAAGTCTGTCAGGGTGTTGTTTGCCCCCTTGAATGTGAGTATGGTCCTGTCCCTTTCTATGCTGTCCAGTATTATCGAGTATCCTGTCTTGGATTTGCTGTCTTGGGATCCGAGGAAATTTATCTTCTCCTTTTCGAGTAGGTCGAGGATTAGGTTTGCGTTCGTGTCCTTGCCCAGCCTGCCGATGTACCCTGTATTGAGGCCAAGCCTTGAGAAAGCCACCGCGGTGTTGGTTCCGCCTCCTCCCACCATGAACTGCAGGTCTGTGATGAGGATCTTGTGGCCGCTGGGGTAGGCAATCAGCTGTTCTTTCTCGGTGCCTGTCTCAATGGTGATGAGCTCCGATTTGGTCTTGGCAAAGACGTCTACGGTAGCAGAACCCATAGTGATAATATCATACATGCAGAGGAACCTCTTTTACTCTGCAAAGGAGAAGGTAACTATTTAAACTTTTTGACGAGCTTCCTACCCTTAGTTATTTTGCGGTCCCTGTCATCGGAGGTTACTGGGCGTTGAGACCGTCCATGATGGTGCCGCATTCTACCCTGCATAAATGGGTGATTGAGTGCTTGGTCAAGTTCGCCCGCTTTCCTCAAGTGGTATTCCCAGTTCATTTTAAGTCCAAGTATTTCGGTTCCTAAGCTTCAAGGAAGTTCCTTCATGAATCTTCCAATATTTAATCACTATAAAGTGGTAAAATAATATATGTTTAAATATAAGTTATGCTAACCCCCATCTCATGGATCGAGATACCCTGATTCAGAAAGTCATTGAGCTTGACGGCAGCATCAAGGCCACAAAGATTAGGGAGGGCGTTCGCTTCACCATGCCCTATGAAGGTATGGAAGGATTATTGAAATCAGGAGAGTTCGCTCTGACCTACAACGAGCAGGATGGCTCGATTAGCTACCCGCAGCTGATTGACACTAAGAACAAGATAGCCCTTAATAGGATTAACCCCTTCCTCAGGGAGTTTTTCAAGGAATTTGAAGAAGATATATCTGTTGAGGAAAAAATCGTTCTTTACCTCACAACGGGCAATCTTCTTTTCACTTTCAAGAAAGGATATATCGATTGAAAAAGTTTATATACGAGTATACTCATTCCTCTCTCTGCAGTGTCACCAGAATTCGAGCGCCTCGTGGGCGTACTACGCAAGATGGGCGCTACAGAGACAGCAGCGAAGGAAAAAGCTTCCACCATTCTAAGTAAAGATGAGCCCCGGCAGCAGGAAGAAGTGCAGCAGCCTATCCCTGTGAAGCAGCAGGAAGCTCGAGTTGACAATAAGTATATGGAAGAGAACAAAAGGCTCTTCATCGAAAAGGCTCTGAACAGGCAGTCAATCAAGATCCAGAACGAGTATGACATGAACCTCTAACGGCCCAACTGCTGCTCTTTCTCGGCGATCCGCATCGTGGTCCTTATCACAGTATCAGGATTCAGGCTAATCGAATCTATTCCCTGCTCTACAAGGAACTCAGCGAACTCGGGGAAATCACTGGGTGCCTGGCCGCATATGCCAATCTTACGGTGCCTCTCACGGGCTGTCTTGATGACCATCGACACCAGACGTTTGACAGCGTCGTTCCTCTCATCGTAGATGTGGGACACAAGCTCAGAGTCCCTATCCAGTCCGAGGGTGAGCTGGGTGAGGTCGTTTGTGCCGATTGAGAATCCGTCAAAGATATCGCAGAACTGGTCGGCGAGAATGACATTGGAGGGGATCTCGCACATGACATAGACCTGAAGGTTATTCTCTCCCTGCTTGAGTCCGTTCTTCTCCATTTCGTGCAGGACCTTCCTGCCCTCCTCCACCGTGCGGCAGAAAGGCACCATGATCTTGACATTGGTGAGGCCCATCTCATCCCTCACCTTCTGGAGCGCCTTGCACTCCAGTGCGAAGGCCTCCTTGTACTTTTCAGCATAGTACCTGGATGCGCCCCTCCACCCGATCATCGGATTGTCCTCAGTCGGCTCGAAGAGCTTCCCACCTATCAGATTCGCGTACTCGTTGCTCTTGAAATCGCTCAGGCGAACGATTACGTCCTTTGGATAGAAGGCGGATGCGATGATGCTGATACCATAGGAGAGCTTGTCGACATAGTACTGCTTCTTGTCCTCATAGCCCGAAGTCAGCTCAAGAATCTGCGACCTTACCTCCTCATTGGTGAGCTCGTCGAACTTGATAAGAGCCAAGGGGTGGATTTTGATGTACGAATTGATCACAAACTCTTCCCTTGCCAGTCCCACCCCAGAGTTGGGTATGAAGCTATGGTGGAAGGCCTGCTCTGGGTTGCCCACATTCATCATGATCGCTGTCTTGGGTTTGGGTATTTCTGAGAGGTCCTGCTGGAGCAACTCGAAATCGATGAGCCCTTCATATACATGACCGTTCTCGCCCTTCGAGCAGTCGACAGTGACCTCCTGGCCGCTCTTGAGAATCTCGGTGCCTGTCTGCGTGCCCACAACGCAGGGTATCCCAAGCTCGCGGGAGATGATGGCGGCATGGCTGGTCCTCCCTCCGCGGTTGGTCACTATCGCGCCGGCAATCTTCATAATAGGTTCCCAGTCCGGGTCGGTCATCTCTGTCACGAGGACCTCTCCCTTCTTGAATTGGTTAATATTGTGCACATCCTTGATTATGGCGACCTTGCCTTTTCCGATCTTGTTCCCGACAGATGTGCCTCTGACCAGAACTGTCCCCTTGCCCTTGAGGACATATTCAGTGAGCTTGGTCGCGTCCCTCTGAGAGTGGACAGTCTCTGGTCTGGCCTGCACTATGAACAGCTTGTTGAGCTCACCATCCTTCGCCCACTCCATATCCATGGGGGTATCCTTCCCCCTGACCTTGGTGTAATGTTCTTCGATAACCATCGCCCACCTGGCGAGCGTGAGGATTTCGTCATCGTTCAGCACGTAACTCTTTCTGTCATTGATGTCGACCGGCACGTTTTTTACTGACTCCACACCTTCCTGGCTGTAGACCATCTTGATGCGCTTTCCGCCCAGCTTCTTCTCGATTATCGGCCTGAATCCGTTCTTCAACGTAGGCTTGAAGACCAGGAACTCGTCAGGGTTAACCGCTCCCTGGACGATGTTCTCGCCGAGGCCGTAGATGCCATTGATGAGGACCACATCCCTGAACCCAGATTCTGTGTCGAGGGAGAACATCACTCCTGAGCAGGCCTTGTCTGATCTCACCATCTTCTGTATCCCGACAGACAGCGCGACTGAGAAGTGGTCGAATTTCTTGTCCACCCTGTAGGATATGGCCCTATTTGTGAATAGGGATGCGAAGCATTTCTTTACTGAATGGACGATGTTGTACGAGCCCCTTATGTTGAGATAGGTCTCCTGCTGCCCAGCAAAAGAGGCGTCGGGGAGATCCTCCGCTGTCGCTGAGCTCCTGACCGCAACGTCCACGAGTTCGGTCTGATAGGAGTTGCATAACGCCTTGTACGCTCCGATTATCGCCTCCTTTAGGTCTTCGGGGAATTCTGCGTTGATGATCATATGCCTTATCTTGTAACCTTTCTCAGACAGGTTGTTCATGTTGCCGGTGTCAAGGTCTGCCAGTATCTCGTGGATCTTGTCGGGTATCTTGTTGTGCTCCAGGAAATACCTGTAGGCCCTGGCTGTGATCGCGAATCCATTGGGGACATTCACACCGAGTGAGGACAGGTTCCTGTACATCTCCCCAAGGGACGCGTTCTTCCCTCCAACATACTTGATATCTTGGATATTGAGTTGATCAAACCAGAGAATGAATGTATTATCCTTATCTTCCAATAAGTCCACCTCTTTAGCACATTATTTGTGGTAGGCCTATAAAAAGATTCGTTATTATTCTGGAATAACAACCGAGGGACCCGCATACTGATATGGCATCATGTTGTGAGCCCGCAATAATTACACAAGTTTATAAAGCGCGGGTGTATAGATGCCTATGGGGGAAAATTATTAAGATGGACTCGTATGATAAGTGGAAGGCGCGATTCACTGAGCAGTTCGGCGACTTCATGCCGTTGAAGCGGTGCCCCCAGTGCAATTCGCTCGACCTGCGCTATAACCAGAGGATTGGCAGGCTCTACTGCACGAAGTGCGGCTTCGAGGAGAACATTCCCCAGATGTTCGCACAACGATTTCAAGAAGAAGAAAAGGTGGATTTTGGGATTCGAAAATGAAAGGAGACCAAAGAGACGTCGGGAGCATCATGTCCAAGACAGTGTATGCCGTGTCCAAGAATGAGAAAGTCATCACAGTCGCGAGAGCGATGGCGACCAAGAAGATCAGCTGTGCCGTTATCGTCGACAAAAAGAAGCCGATAGGCATACTAACTGAGAGAGACATGATTAAGAAGGTCATCGTCGCTGGAAGGGACCCAAAGAAAACCCCTATCGGGGATGTCATGACAGCACCCGTGCTGTCTTTGCCTCCGGAAGCGGAGTTCGTGCCAACAGCCGAGCTCATGCGGCAGAAGAAGTGCAGGAGATTCCCGATAACTGACTACAAGGGCAAGCTAGTCGGACTGGTGACGCAGACAGACATACTCGAAGGGATCATCTCTCTCATCAAGCACCTTGACTGGAAGCTCATCTCGATGAAGATTTCGGTTGAGGAGTACCTCAACAAGCTGAGGGAGTCAAAGATCCTTTGATTCTTAGGAGGGATGAATCATGGATTTCCTGTCCAATCTAATCGAGAAAGCTCGCAAGGAGCCAAAGCGCATAGTATTCCCAGAAACTGAGGACGAACGCATTCTCAAGGCAGCCCTGCGCGTGAAGAATGATGGCATAGCTGTCCCAATACTCGTGGGTCCTGAAGAGACTACGAGGGCCAAGGCAGCCTCGCTCAATCTCGACCTCGGTGACATCCAGATAGTGGATCCAGCCAAAGGCGACGTGGAGAGCTTTGCCAAGGAGTTCATGGAGCTCCGCAAGGGCAAGCTAGCACTAATCGACGACGCAAGGAAGATGGTTGCAGAGCCAATCTATTGGGGGACCATGATGGTCCATCTGGGTGAGGCTGACGGCTTGATATCCGGTGCTTCCCATCCCACAGCCCACACGCTTAGGCCTGCGCTTCAGATACTCAAGACCGCTGAGGGGAGGAAGCTTGCATCGAGCTTCTTCTTCGAGATATCCGATCAGGGACTGATGTTCTATGCAGATTGCGGGTTTGTCATTGATCCCAATCCTGAGGAGCTCGCCGACATCGCTCTCGCAACCGCTGAATCGGCCAAGTTTTTCGGCATCGAACCCAGGGTTGCGATGCTTTCCTTCTCGACGCACGGAAGCGCCAAGCACCCCATGGTCGACAAGGTCGTCGAGGCGACCAGGATTGCAAAGGAGCGCGCCCCGGACCTACTGCTTGACGGGGAGCTGCAGTTCGATGCAGCATACGTCGAGAAAGTGGCCCAGAAGAAATGCCCTGATTCCCCAATTGGGGGGAAGGCAAACGTCTTCATATTCCCCAACCTGGACGCTGGCAACATTGCCTACAAGATAACACAAAGAATCGGCCAGGTCACCTCCCTTGGTCCCATAATCCAGGGCATCAGAAGGCCTGTCAACGACCTCTCCCGAGGGTGCTCAGTCGACGACGTTTACGGGATAACGGCCATAACAGTGATTCAGGCTCAGGCGGTGGGAAGGTGAAGGTCCTCGTCCTGAACTCAGGATCAAGCTCCTTGAAATACCAGCTTCTGGAGATGCCGGAAGGGGCTCTCCTCTTCAAGGGGCATGTCGATGGCATCGGACTGGACCGGTGCACGGTGAAGTTATCGTACGGCAACAAGAAGGTAGAGGAGAAGGAGCTGATAAAGGACCACGCAGAGGCGGTTCATTTCGCCCTGGAATTTCTGATAAGATCAAAGGTGCTTGAGGACATCGATGACATCAAGGCTGTTGGCCACCGAGTCGTGCACGGCGGGGAATACTATCATGGACCGACGCTAATCGACGGTGAGGTCATCAAGCGCATCAAGGAGCTCTTCGAGCTTGCACCCCTCCACAACCCCCCAAACCTTGCAGGTATCAAAGCGTGCATGAAGGTGATGCCCAAGGTGCCGCAGGTGGCCGTCTTCGACACAGCATTCCACCAGACCATCCCGGAGGAGGCCTACCTTTATGGCATACCCCTCGAGCTCTACCAGAAATACAAGATAAGGAAATACGGCTTCCATGGTACCTCCCACAAATACGTCAGCCGCGAGGCGGCCAAGATGCTCAAGCGCAAGAGCCACGAGATGATCACCTGCCATCTCGGGAACGGCTCGTCAATCACGGCGATAAAGGACGGGAAGAGCGTTGACACGACCATGGGATTCACACCGCTGGACGGGCTGATCATGGGCACTCGAAGTGGAGAGCTGGACCCTGAGATTCCCATATACCTCATTAAGAAGAAACACTTCAAACCGGACGAGCTGTCCAATTATCTCAACAAGAAATCAGGCCTCAAGGGCATCTCTGGCATCAGCTCGGATGTCCGGGAGCTGGTCCAGGCAGCCAAATCGGGAAATGATAGGGCAGAGCTCGCTCTTGACATGCTCGCCTACAGGATAGCGTTCTTCATCGGTGCCTATGCGACCGTTCTTGAAGGCCTGGACTGCATCGTATTCACTGGAGGCATAGGCGAGAATGAGTGGGGTACCAGAGCTAAGGTCCTGTCAAGGTTTAAGCATATGGGAGTGAGGTTAGACGCCAATGCCAACAGGCGCAACGCCAGAGTCATATCTGCCAAGGGCTCGAAAGTTAAGGTGTTCGTCATCCCGACGAACGAGGAGCTTGAGATAGCCAAGGAGACTGTCACGCTGGTCCGCTAGCGTCCGGTGCTGTCAGTCTGGATTTCCTTGAATTTCTCTTCGATGGACCCCTGCTTGTAGACGGACTTGTACCTGTCGTATTTCCCGTCGTTGTTGTAATCCCAGTAGATTATGTAACCTTCGTCCTCGAACTTGATCCACTTGTCAGCCCTGTGCCCGGTGAATAAATCGAGGATGTTTCTGCTCTCGCTCAGGGGGGCTTTTCCTTTGATTACCTTGCCCTGGTCCTTTATCTGCACTATCGGATTTTCGATGGTGATCTCCAGGTCTGAGCCGCTTCTCTGGTTCAAGTAAAAGTACCCGCTGGCCAGCGCTGCTCCAACGAGTGCGCTGAAAAACGATGTCATGACGTAGTTAGCAAGATTGTTTTTCTTCTCTTCAGTCATTGTCATTCCCTCATTTGTATATTTTATCCAGTAGACTTTTTGGTATGTCTGCGTTGTACCTGTCCGGCGCGCCGTCCATGTCATCATCATAGATCGCCACCTTGATTCCCTGGTACTTCACAAGTTCCTTGTCGGATCTCTCAAAGAAGTTGTCATCCCATGGCCAGGCCCTCGATTCCAGCCATGGAGCCTTTCCTTTAACAACGTTCTCGCTCACTGTGTGGATGCGCGGGTCAATCTCGACCTTGTAGGTCATTGGGGAGACGTTCTTGTACACGGTCGCTCCTCCAGCAGCCAGAGCAAGCCCGATTAGGGTTCCAAGCACTCTCTGTCCGAACCCCATCTAATTCACCTCGCTGTAGCTGCCGTCGTCTTGGAAGATGTAGGCGCGCGATGGGTCGTTGATGTCATCCTTGAAATATTCGACCTTCCAGGTCCCATCGGTCTGCGGAGTGACTCTCTTGCTCTCATACCACCACCCACGGCTCTCTAGGAAGCTCGCCCGGGTCACGTAAGAGCCATGCCTGGTGCCAAAATCGCTGACCGTGTCCTCTAGGCTTGGAGGCGAGAACTGCTTGTATCCGAATGCGGCAACAGCTGCAATCATGAACGTTATCGGTATCATCCTGTATCTTCCTTTACCCAAAATAATCACCTGGGGCGGGTGAGAAAGCGGGTATTTAAAAAGCTAATCCTTGGAAATTGCGGCTTTGCGCTTGAGAAGCTCGAACCTGCGGTCTATCTCGGCCTGCAGCTCCCCGATGATGTGCTTGTTCTCCTCACGGAAGAGGTGCCTGAAGCGCCTCTGGGGTTTGAGCCACTCCTCTATGGGAAGCTTCTTGTCGCCGGGATCGAAATTGAGAACCCATTTGTCGTTGACCACCTCGTAGAGTGGCCAGAAGTTGGTCAGGACTGCAGTCTTGGCCAGGCTGACCGTGTCCTGGGGCATGGTCCTCCAGCCGGGTATGCACGGGCTGAGGACGTTGATGAAGGCAGGCCCTGGCGTGTTGAAGGCGGTCTCAGCCTTCCTTATAAGATCCATAAAGTTATGGATTGATGCCTGCGCGATGTAAGGTATATGGTGGGCGGCGCATATCTCGGTCAGGTCCTTCCTGAACTGCTCTTTGCCCTGGTGAGCTGCCCCGACAGGGCTGGTCTTTGTCCAGGCGCCGTAAGGCGTCGAGCTGGACCTCTGGATGCCTGTGTTCATGTAGCCCTCGTTGTCCACGCACACATATACAGTGTCATGACCGCGCTCGAGCATTCCTGACAGCGACTGGAGGCCGATGTCGTAAGTGCCACCGTCACCTCCGAAGGCCAGGAACTTGACCGGTCGGTTGATCTTGCCCTTCTTCTTCAGGGCGACATAGGCCTTCTCGATGCCTGAAAGGGTCGCTGCGGCATTCTCGAAAGCGTTGTGCATCCATGGGACGCGCCATGAGCTGAAAGGATAAATTGTGGTGGAGACCTCGAGGCAGCCTGTCGCGTTGGTCACGACGACAGGGTCCTCGGTTGCCTTTAGGATCGCTCTGGTGATTATGGAAAGGCCGCATCCCGGGCAGAGCCGATGTCCTGGTGCTAGGCGCTCAGGCCGCTTGGAGAACTCCTTTAGGTTGGTCATCTTCGCACCCCCAAGCTCTGCACCAGATGGTCGAATTTGCCGGTTTGGGCAATCTTTGATAGATCTTCGTACACCTTATGTATCTGGACTAGGTCTAGTTCGCGGCCGCCCAGACCGTAGATATAGTTCACTATCTTTGGCTTCTTCGGCTCGTCATGGAACGCGCTTCTCGTCTCAAGGAACAGGGGACCGCCTGTCGCGCCAAAAGATGCAGACCTGTCCAGCACTGCCACAGCCTTCGCGTTCTTGAGGATGTCTACAATATACTGGTTGACGAAGGGTCGGAAAACCCTGGGCTTAACCAGTCCCACCTTCTTGCCTTGAGCGCGGAGCTCGTCGACTACTGCTTTGATAGTCCCTGCGCTTGAAGACAGGGCAACAATGATAATCTCGGCGTCTTTTGTGAAGTACTCCTCGAAGAACTCGTACTTCTTGCCAGTGACCTTCCCGAACTCAGCAAACACATCGTGAATGACCTTGACAGACCGCTCCATTGCGTCGAGCTGCTGCTGCTTGTGCTCAAAATAGTAATCAAACAGGTCCAATGGCCCGGAGGATACTGGGTGGTCAACGTCGAGCAGGGGGTGATGCCCCTTGTGCTCTCCGACAAAGTCTTTCACCTGCTTGTCATCGAGGACGTCGACGTTCTCGACGGCGTGGCTCGTTATGAATCCGTCCTGGCAGACCATTACTGGAAGGAGCACGTCAGGGTGTTCGGCAATCCTTGTGGCCATGATGGTGTTCTCATATGCTTCCTGCCCGTTTTCAGAATACATCTGTAGCCAGCCTGAGTCCCGGCATGCCATGGAATCCGAGTGGTCGCAGTGGATGTTGATAGGACCTGACAGCGCCCTGTTGACAATGTTCATCACTATCGGCAGCCTGTTGGAAGCTGCGATGTAGACTATCTCGATCATGAGTGCGAGTCCGTTAGCAGCTGTTGCGGTCATCGCCCTGCCTCCGGCTGCCGATGCTCCCACGCACGCACTCATTGCGGAATGCTCGCTCTCCACAGTTATCAGCTCCGTGTCCACAGAGCCGTCGGCGACGAACTGGGAGAACGCGTGCATGATGGGAGTCTGAGGCGTGATTGGGTAAGCTGCGACGACATCCGGGTTGATCTGTTTCATCGCCTCTGCTGATGCCTCAGCCCCGGTCAAAGCTCGTCTGGTGCTCACTTTCCAGCCCTCCTCGCTTCGCGGATCTCCGCATGCTTCTTGTCATAGCATTCCCTGCAGCAGAAGAACTTCAGCGCGAGATTCTCGCCCTCGGTCACGTAGATGACAAACATCTGATCGTCCTTGAACTCCTTGACATTTATCTCCTTTCCGCAGGAATAGCATTTGGTCTTCTCAGGGAGCTGCTCCTTGAACTCCTTTTCAGTCAGTAGCTTGATAGCCTTGGTCGGGCATACTGCCTCGCAGATGCCGCATCCCTTGCAGTGGGTGTAAAGGAACCTGTCGAAGTCGCCATCCCTCGGCACGATGGAAGAGTCAGGGCAGTTGAACCAGCAGATGACGCAATCGGTGCACTTCTCAGGTATGTGGACAGGAATGAATGTTCGCCAGTCCCCTGTGGGATAGCATATCGAGTTGCCAGCCTCCTCTATGATTCCGCCTATTGGAATCTCTTGGTACTTCATGTCCGGGCGGTGCTGGCTCTTCTCGTGCTTGCATTCGATATCCTTGTGGGCCATTGGTACCTCACCCATCTACCTGCGCCTCGTTATGCGCCCTCTCGAGCGCTTTGATGTTCCGCTCAGCCAGATCGCCTCCGATCTTAGCCGTGAGCTTGCTCTTCATAATCTCCTTCATGGAGTCGAACGGCACCAGCTCGTTGCCCTTGAGAAGAGCTCCGAGCATGGCCGTGTTGGTAACAGGCCTTCCGAGCTCGTCGAGCGCTATCTTGGTGGCGTTCAGCACGATGAGCCTGCCCTTCCAGCCCAAGATTTTTCTGACATCCTGTGCAGGGAGATCGGTGTTTACTATGAGCAGCCCGTTCTCGTCAAGGCCTTCGGTGACCGGGATGCTGTAAATAAGCGTTGGGTCGACGACCGCCACGATGTTTGGGTTCGTAACACCGCAGTGGATCACTATCTGCTTGTCAGAGATGCGCGTGAACGCCTTCATGGGAGCGCCCTGCCTCTCAGCTCCGTACTCCGGAAAGCTCTGGATGTACTTGCCCGATTCGAGGGCGGCATCTGCCAGCAGCTCGGCTGCCGTCTTTGCCCCTTGGCCTCCCCTTCCGTGGAACCTTATCTCCGTTATGTCCTTGGACATTGACAAACCCCTATTGCGATTCGCTATATATTACTTGTGAAAGAAGGACTTTCACCTCTTTTTCTAGGAGGATAATCCAAAGAAGGTATTTAAAATTTTTGATTTTTACTTGGCAACATATATGGTTTGGGTCGGGAACGCGAAATCCAGGCCTTCCTGGTCGAAGCGCCGCTTTATGGCTAAGTTGACCTCATCCTTTGTCTCCAGTATCTGCTTGAGGTCCTTGATCCAGTAGATTAGCATGATGTTTACCGAGAAGTCGCCGAACGAATCGAAGATTACCTTGCTCTCGTCATCCGTCTTGTCGTTTTTGAGGATGATTTCTGAGAGGATCTTCTTGGCCTTCTCAAGCTGGTCAGCGGTAGTGTTGTAGGTGAGGCCGATCATCATCTTGACCCTTCTCGCCCTCTCCGCAGAGACGTTTTCGATTACATTGTCTGCCACGTACGAGTTGGGGAGGGTCAGCTTGGTCCCCTCGAAGGTCTCAATCCTGGTGCTCCTGATGCCGATCTCGCGGACGAACCCGTCGTATGATCCAATCTTGACCCTCTGGTTGACCTTGAACGGCTTGTCCGAAAGCAGGGTTAGGCCTCCGAAGAAGTTCTTGAGCATGTCCTGCGCCGCGAGGGCGAACGCGAGTCCGCCGATTCCGACTCCGGCGATGATTGAGGTCACGTCGTAGCCGAACTCGCTGATGACCATGATGCCTGTGATTATGATCAGAGTCCACTTCACCAGCTTCCTGATTATGGGGATCAGTTGATCATCAAGGTCCGACTTGGTCTTGCTGGTAATCGGCTGCAGGTAGTGCACCATGAGCGAGTCGATAAGCTTGATTATGAAATAGGCGATAGCCAGTATTACGAGAATCTTGAGGGTGTTATCATAGAACACCGTGAACCGGTCGGACATGTAGATAGTGGATTTTGCGATGAACATGCCGCCGACGAAGATAAGGAAAACCAATGGCTCCTCAATCAGGTCTAGGATGATATCATCAAGGCTGCCCTTCGTCTTCTTGGTGAGCTTTCTTCCAATGCCCTGCGTTAGGTAATATATGATTCTCCCAACAACTATCGCGCCAATGATGATGCCGAAGAATATAATATACTTCAGAACGGTGTTTCCGAAAAAAGTCGCGTCCAGGAAGGCCATATCACCTGGGGATGCACAGGCTGTTTTTATTTTTTATGCTCAGGTTTATATAGTCGGTGCTTTAATCACTGCATATGATAACAAAAGAGATGAGAGAATTGATGGGCTACCTCGCCCGCATTGACGGCTATGTCATATTCGCCGGTTTCGCCGGTTTTCTGCAGACAGGCGTCGAAGCTTCCGAGGACATAGACATATTTACTAAGTCCATTGCTGACATCGCACCCATTGCTGAGGACTTCGTTTCCAAGGGATGGAAACTTACCAGGGAAGAGAACGATGGCGACCGATGGGCAATGAAGACTGTCGAGAAGAACGGCACCACTTTCGACATCTGCTGCAACACCAACGCGTCCAGGGTGCTGGTCCCCAGAGCTGTGGAGGTAGAGTTCGAAGGGTACAAACTCAAGGTGCTGAGCCCAGAGTCCCTGCTTGTGTCCAAGATGGCGCAGCTCACCGGCCTGCACAGGAGCCCGGAAAAGACGCTTAGGGACCGCAAGGTTTTAGAGATCATCCGGAAAAGGGTGGACCCAGAAGAGGCGCGGAAGCTCACCAACGAGATGTCGGACGAGTTCTGGACCAAGGGCTACACATAGACTCGACCTGGGGTGTGGCTGTTTTGTTAGATACAGGCACTGGCTAGCGCAGTTCCAGTGAAATCGGCCAATTCACCGATAACCTAGCTCCAGTCGACCTCTAAGAAGTGGCATGAGCACGAAAAGCACGGGTCGTGCGCGCGTATGAGCTTCTCTATCTCGAGCACGAGCTTCTCGTTGGTCATGCTCTTCTCTCTCAGCAGATGCTCGACGTACAGGGTGATGCCGTCCTGCATGCCCTGCAGCATCTGGACGGTGGGCGTGATGATGTTTGCGCGCTTGATGAATCCCTTCTTGTCATGGGTGTAGTCGTGGATCAGGATGCCACGTGGAACCTCCACAACACCTACACCCCTCCCCTCACCTACTGAAGGCTTGAGGACCTCTTCTGGACCGAACTCGAAGCCCTCGAGCATCTCGATGGCCCGGTCTGTCCAGTGCATGAGCTCGAGGCCCTGCGCCGCGTTGTTCAGGAAGGGGTTGACCGAAGGGAACGAGTACTTTGATTTGGAGACCATCTCCTTCTCTTTGTTGCCCAGCAGCTCATAGTTGAGATTTACCCTCGCAAGGGCGTTGGTACGGTATCCCTTGCCGTCCCGGGTTGCGAACTTGGCGTTCGAGTAGTGGTTGATGTGCTCGGCGATGAACTTTTTGTAGTCCTGCGGCTCGAACGAGACCCCCCTGTTGGATATTATGATCCCATGGATCAGCGGGAACTTCTCCTGCTGCAGGAGCGAGATATTCTCGATATCATGCTCGAACCTGGGGTAGTCCAAAGACAAGAAGAGCTCTGCTGACTTCTCACAGTCCTTCCTTATGGAGTGCAGCTGGTCTATGAGGAAGCCCTGCTCCTTCTTGTTGATCACATGGGTGAAGCCTCCGACGACTGGGCTCACAGGATGCATCTCCCTCCCGCCGACGGTCTCGACCATCTTGTTGCCAACGCCCACAATCTTCAGGGCCCTGCTGACCTCGGTCTTGTACTTTGCAGCCATCGCGATGGCGGAGTCGTAGCCCAGGTAGTCGGGAAGCGCGAGCAGGTACATGTGGGTCGCGTGGCTCCTGATGCGTTCTCCCATGGTGAGGAGCTCGCGCAGCACGTCGGTCTGCTTGCTAACCTCCAGGCCGAACGCCGCTTCCGTCGCCTTCAGGCTCGCTACCACGTGCCCGCAGCTGCAGATGCCGCATATGCGTGACGTGATCTCCTTTGCGTCGGAGTAGTGCTTGCCCTTGAGCAGACCTTCGAAGAAGCGCGCGCCTTCGGTCACGGCGAGCTCGCACGTCTTTACCTTGCCCCTCTCGATATTCAGATGTAACTTGGCGTGCCCCTCGACCTTGCAGATGTGGTTGAGCTTTATTACTGTCATCTGAGCTTCCTCACAGTTCGTCTCACGCGCTCCGACTCGCCCATCCTGACTTTCGTCAGCTTCTCCTTGACGTCAGGCGCCGCGTACTTGCTCATCTTCTTCATGATGAAATCCTTGTCGTAGCCTAACTCCAGTAGCTTGGAGAATTCCGAGGCGTAGTTTGAGTCTCCGATTGGCCCCCTGCATCCTGTGCAGGGGTGGTTCACCGATGGGCAGAGGGCATGGCATCCGGCCTGGGTCAGTGGTCCCATGCAAGGGATTCCGTCGTTGAGCAGGCACCTGTTCTCCCTTAAGCGGCACTCGAAGCACACGGGCCGCTCGATCCTGTGGGGCTTCCTGCCCAGGAGCAGGTCCTTTAGTACGCTCCTTATCTCGTCCTTGGCAGGAGGGCAGCCGGGAATCTCGTAATCGACATCGACATGCTTGGAGAGCGGCGCCGGATTGATGGGATGTGAGTCGATCTTCCTGTCATATACTGAGTGCTCGACCTCGTAGCGGCTCATCAAGTTCTTCATGGCAGGCATGTTGCCATGGACAGCGCACGCTCCGAGCGAGATGAGGAACCCGGCCTTCTCCCTCAGCTTCTTTACGTATTCCAGGTCCTCCTTGTTGACAATGGTCCCTTCGCATATCACGATGTCGAATGGGCCCGGATCGTTCTTCTCCTTCGCCAGGTGCCAAGCCCTGAGGTCTATCAGCTCGACTATCTTGAGCAGGTGCTCGTCGAAAAGCACGGTGAGCATGCACCCCATGCATGAGGTCACACCGAATATTCCCACTTTAGGCTTCATCAGTCATGCAACTCCTTGACCTGGTCGTACCGGAACACCGGCCCGTCCTTGCATATGTACTTGTCGCTGAAGATGCAGTGGCCGCAGTGCCCAAGCCCGCAGCGCATGTGCCTCTCGTAGCTCACGTAGATCTGGCTGTCGTAGAAACCGAGCTTCTTCAGCGATTGTATGACGAATTTGATCATTATCGGCGGTCCGCACGTCACCACGGCAGTGTTCTGGGCAGGCACCTTCTTCTCTTCGAGTATTTGGGTCACCAGCCCGACCTTTCCATTCCAGGTGTCGTCTCCCTTGTCGACGGTCACTGTGAAGTCGAACAGACGCGAGAACCTCTCGAAATCGTACTTGAATATGAGGTCTTTTGGGCTCCGGAATCCTATGATCGCCCTCACGTCGCCGTAGTCTCTCCTGTGATGCTCAACATACTGCAGCACTGAGCGGGGAGGGGCAGCGCCTGTGCCGCCAGCCACGACCAGGATGTTCTTGTGCTTCATCTCCTCCATCGGGTAGCCGTGCCCGTACGGGCCTCGTATCCACAGCTTGTCTCCTGCCTTGAGCTGGTGGATCGCGTGCGTGACATTCCCGACATCGCGTATCATGAGCTCGAGGAATTCTCCGTTGTAAGAGCAGTTGGATATCGGCGCCTCTCCGATGCCGAGCACGCTGGCCTCGACGAACTGGCCGGGCAGCAGATTGATCCTCGTCTTAAGCCTGAATGTCTTGGTATCAGGCGTCTCGTCGACGACCTTGAGGATCTCT
This sequence comes from uncultured Methanosarcinales archaeon, assembly GCA_964587045.1. GTDB lineage: Archaea > Nanobdellota > Nanobdellia > Woesearchaeales > CAZPJY01 > CAZPJY01. The sequence goes on along the minus strand of CAZPJY010000004.1, from coordinate 21,210 downwards.
ACCTGTCTTGGTTCGTATTCCTTCCCGCTCATTTTTTCCTCTTGAATGAGTTAGATACCTTGACGAAGTCTATGCCCACAGGGCATACGCGCAGGCACCTGCCGCAGCCGACGCACATGTAGCCTCCGAAGGAGTCATGATAATAGACCATCTTGTGGTATATCCTGTGCTTCATCCTCGACGACCTGTCATCCCTGAATGCGAAGTTGCCCGCGACCGTCGTGAAGTTCTTGGCGTCACACGTCTCCCACTCCTTGAACCGAGTTCCGGATATGAAGTCGAAGTTGGCGTCGTCGAAGACGTTGAAGCACGCGCAGGTTGGGCAAATGATGGTGCAGCCGGCGCAGCCGAGGCATTTTTCTGCCTCCTTGTCCCATTTGGGGCTGTCGTAGTGGGCTTTGATGTCCTTTACCTCGAGCTTCTTTTGGAAGACCATTTTCTTCTTCTTCGGGGCTTGGCCTTCCTTGAATCCTCGGACTAGCTTTCGTCCCGCTTCGCTGCCGACCTCGACGTAGAAGCTGTCACCTTTTTCGTGGAGCATCAGGTCGTAGCAGGGCTCCTGGTCGAACGAGCTGGAGAAGCAGTACTCGTCAGGCTGGAAGTCGGCGTATCCCACCAGCAGCGTGTTCTTCCTCCTTTCGGCGTACCCTTCGTCCTTGTAGTCGCCGAGGAATATCTTGTCCATCACCCTCAAGGCGTTGATGTCAGCTAGGGGAGCGCCTATGATGATCCTCCTTTGCGCCTTGACCTTTGGAAGCTTCACCCTGTCTTTCGAAAATGAGAAGAGCTCCTCTTTGGGCGGGAAGAAGTACCGCTTGAAGGAGTAGTAGGGCAGCTCGCTCAGCTCCAGGTCCTCGAGCCTCTCAAAATTCGAGTATCTAACCAGGTCTGACTTGACAGGCCCGATCAGTTCGTATTTCCTAGAAAGCTTGCGAAGCCACCTGTTGAAATCAGCTTTCGGAATAACCTTCCCCATCCACTGAACCCAATGGTCGCTGCCTATATAAAATTTTCTACTCGACCAGGGAGCGCAGAACCTGAGCAACCTCGTCGATGACCTCGTGGGACGCGCGTCCGTAAGGCAGCGCGAGAATCCTCACGCTGTCCAAAGATCCCATGCTCTGCATCAGCTTGAGGAAGTAGCCAAGATCGAAGTCGTGGAGGCTGTAGAGGTGCCGAGCTTTTATCCTGTCCAGGTCATCTATAAGCATAACTCTGTCTATCCCCCTGGCTACGTCTAGTATTATGGTGTCACCCCTCGCAGCCTGAAGTGCCTGGTCGAGGGAGTGGCACTCGGAAAACACGACGCCCGGGATGGTCAGCTCCCTGGCGATGTCTATCGCAACCTTGTCCTCCTGGTGAAGGGTGTTTCCGAAAGCGAGCACCTTGAGCATGCTAACCCGGATGGCCGGCGTGAATAAAAGCTTTGCGGCAAAAGAATTAAAAACGTCCGTGCTTTTTCACTTCGCATGGCAAAGGTGTTGCATTCTGAGCAAATGACCCCAGCATTCATGAGGGCTGTGGGGGATGACATCAAGAAGAGATTCTCAGGCTGCAGCAAAATCGCTGTCAAATTGCACTTCGGCGAGCCCGGCAACCGCACAGCGCTCGTGCCTGAGCAGGTCAAGCCCTTCACCGAAATGCTCTCTGACATGGGATTCGATTATTTCCTCTATGACTCGCCGGTCTCGTACCACAGCCCAAGGCACCAGTCCGACACATACGCAGACGCAGCGCGTGCCAAGGGCTGGGACCAACTAGGCGAGATAAGGACTGGGGAAGAGTTCGAGCTCGTGGAAGGCGAGCACATGTCCTATGAGGTCTGCAAGGAGCTCTCCGATGCGGATGGGGTCCTGGTCATCAGCCATTTCAAGGGCCACACCTGCTCAGGTTTCGGAGGCGCGATCAAAAACCTCGGTATGGGAGCTGTCACCAAGAGGAGCAAGTCTGCGATCCACTCCGGGGGCAGGCCGGTCCTCACTGGCGAGTGCACGCAGTGCGGGGCATGCGTCGAGGCCTGCCCACTCAACTCAATCAAGCTGACCGACAAGCCCGAGATCGGGACGTGCTATGGGTGCTCGGACTGCTGCATGGCATGCTCTGCGGGCGTACTCAAGCCGGCGGTGGCATACTTCGACGACCTACTGGCCGAAGGCGCTTATGCAGCCCAGAAGTCCTTCAAGAAGGACTACTACATCTCATTGGCTGTCAACATCTCCAAGCTCTGCGACTGCGAGAGGAACCCGGGAGAAGTCATAGCCGAGGACGCCGGGTACTTCGCGGGGGAGGATGGTGTCGCCATCGACAAGGCTGCCGCAGACCTTGTGGGTACTGACGTCTTCCTCAAGGCGAACAAGAAGGGTGGCTTAGAACACGTTCGGGCTGCTGCGAGGCTCGGCATGGGCTCGGAGGAGTACTCACTCCTTGACGTCCAGCTCCACTAGGATTATCTGGTTGCCCTCTATCACTGCAGGGGTCTTGCCGCATTTCGGGCACTCGAAAATCACGTAGCCGTGGCCGCGCTCCACGATTTTCGGCTTTCCTGTGTACCCGCATGAGCAGGCGACTTTCCCCGGATTTTTCTTGATTTGAACGTCCCAATCCACCAGCCTGCTCAGTGAGGATCTGATCTCATCAGCAGTGATGTCGGCAAGCTCTCCCACTTCTATTGTTAGTGATACGACGTTGCCGTGCTTCTTAGCCTCGTTGACTATGCCTTGGGATATGGTCAGCTCATGCATAAGGCTCACAGAATAAAAGTACTATTTATTAATCTTTCTTGACGACCAGGCTCTCCTCGACAATCCTGAATACGCTGTTGAGGTCCTGTATCGTGACCTTGTCTCGCAGCTCCATCCTGGCTGAGGCCTTGGCGAGCTTGATGATGCCGACGACAATCCTGGGGGATATCTCGACTATGAACTGTTTTTCCCGCTCCTTAAGAGACCTGGCGAATGCCACCACCTGCTTTTCGAACGAGCTGGGGAACTCCACATTGAGGTCTCTTGCGTAGGAGATGTAGTTCTTGACGAATGCGGAGTCGTTCGGCCTCTTCGGGATGTCGGACGTGACGATCCGCTTCGTGATCTCGAGGAACCTCTTGATGTCTGGCTTGCGCACGAGGAATACCAGGTGGAACCTGGTCAGCAGCGCGGAATCGAAGGGCAGCTGGCTCCTGAGGACATCAACCACCCTGCCGACGAACCTGTCGCCTTTCGGGTTCCCTGTCGCCAGCACGCTGATGCGGGCGTCCATCGTGTCGTTCTTGCCGGCCTTGTGGTAGGAGACGAAACCCTTCTCCATCGCGTTGTAGAGCGCGGCGCGGTCAGCCTCCTTCATCAGGTTGAGCTCGTCTATGGCGCACAGCCCCTGGTCTGCCAAGGGTAGCAGGCCAGGCTCAGCCTTGCCTCCCTTGTAGGTCATGGACAGGCCTGCCTTGGTGGCGCCTGAGCCCAGCCCGAAAGCGCTTATAGGCGCGAGCTGAGCTGCCGATCTGATGATGTCGGTCTTCCCTGTGCCAGGGTCCCCGAGCAGGAGGATGTGGAACCTCTCTGTTGAGAACAGCTGCAAGGCTGCTGCCTGCTTGATGGTGTCGAGGCCGACGATGTCAGGGGCTATGAACAGCGGGATGGTCTCCTTGGCTATCTTTGCAAAGGCGGCGAACGCCTTCTCCTCGACATCGGCGCGGATTTTCTTGTTGATGAGACGCACCCACTTCTTCATCTCATCGTCCAGCCCTTCCTGGGGGTCCAGCTGGGGATATTCCTGCGTGCTGAAAAACTTGTCAGAGATGCCGAGGGTCTCGTAGAACAGCTTCACCTTGCGTTGTTTGAGGAGCTTTCTGACCCTTGAGAGGTCAGGAGGCTCGAGGTGCTGGCTGACAGCTGCGATTAGGACCTGCTCCTTCTTAGACAGGCTCCTCAACAGCCTAAGCAAGTCTGAGAATCTCCTCTCTGCCATGCCCCTTCCGGTATCCTCACTATTTATTAAGCTTTTGCGGAAGGTTTAAATACGCGCGACGCCGACAGCCAGACGGGGTGTTTTCGTGGCTGAAGAGTTTTCGCATAGGATGGTTGAGGATGACCTGAATTACCTGGTTTCTGAGGTCCTAAAAGCGGTAGAGGACGAGGATGTGCTCAGGCTGGCGGAGCTTTCAGACCACACCATCCACAACGCTTCCATCTTCCAGGACGCAGACTCGCTGAAGTTCGCAGTGGTGGTTTACGCCCTGTCAAAATCCTTCACCAGGACGCGGGGCAAGGACAGGGATGCCTTCCTCTCAGAGCTCAGGTCGGCCAAGAGCCACCTCGGGGCCAAGGATGTGGCAGGCTACAGGGCTGCGATGAAGAAGGTGCTCGACCACATAGCCGACAGGGACAAGAAGCTCCGGCCTTACGTCATGCACGTCCTTGAGGAGGCGCAGATCAAGAAGGGCAGCAGGCTGTACGAGCACGGCCTATCCATGGGCCAGACTGCTGAGCTGATGGGCGTCACCCAGTGGGAGCTCATGAACTATGTCGGCAAGACCAGCATAGCAGACTCGACTGAGTCAGGGAAGCACACCCCTGCAAGGGTCGCGTTCGCCCGCAAGCTTTTCAGGAGGGGTGACCGTGCGGCCTGAATGGGAGAACATAACCGTCCACGACGTCCAGGGCGAGACCATTGTCTTTGACACCGGCCCCCTAATCAGCCTCACGATGAACAACCTCACCTGGCTGATCAACCCGCTCAACAAATACTTCCCCGGGCAGTTCCTGATCACTCCCCGGGTCAGGGCAGAGCTGATCGACAGGCCTCTGACCACCAAGAAGTACAAGTTCGAGGCCCTCCAGATGATACCGTACATCCTTGATGGATCGCTCAAGGTCTACAACGCAGAAAAGGTCAAGCCAATCCTTGATGAGATACTGACCCTTGGCAATCACCTCCTCAAGGCCAGGGACCGCTACCTGACCTTGGTCCACCCGGCCGAGATGGAGGTAATCGCAACAGCTGTCTTCCTCAAGGCCAAGGCTGTTGTGATCGACGAGCGTACGGCCCGGGAACTGCTGGAGGACCCTGACGAGCTCGCGCACTGGATGAGCAGGAAGCTGAAATGCGACGTGAGGATCGACCAAGAATCCCTCAAGAGGTTCAGACGGCTCACAAAGGGTATCAGGGTCATCAGGAGCGCTGAGCTGGTGACTGTAGCGTACGAGCTTGGACTGCTGAACAGGTATGTCATGGCAAAGGAGGAGAAAATCATCCCTGACCTGCAGAACGTGCTTCTCGAGAGCGTGCTGTGGGGCGTCAAGCTCAACGGCTGCTCGATCTCCCGCGACGAGATCAGCCAGATAAGGAGGATGGAGCGTTGAAGGGGCAGATTATCAGCGGGGAGCTGGGCAAGATATCCATCAGGCAGAAGGATGGCGAGAGAATCGAGATAGGTGAGCTGCTGGTCAATGATTCTGACAGCGGCAGGGTAATCCTGCAGGTGTTCGATGTTAGGTACGGCAGCCAGCTCTCATCCCAGAGCCTGGAGCTGATCTCGGGCATGGAGCTGGAGCAGCAGGGAAACCTCGATTTCATGGATGCCGAGCTGAGGAACTACACTGTCGCCTACGCAAAGCCCCTGATCACCCTGGGCCAGACCGTGTCCATCACCAAGTCGCTTCCCCCATTCTTCTCAAAGGTCAGGGCCATCGAAAAGGAGGACCTGGCGTTCCTGACCGAGCCTTCGGACCCGTTGAGGCTGGGCAAGCTCAGGAGCGGCTCCAAGGCCATCGATGTGGACATCGCGCTGCCCGGCGTCGCCGTCCTCACACATCACGTGCTGATACCCGCCACGACAGGGAGGGGCAAGAGCAACCTCACCAAGTCGATGGTGTGGGGCATGATAGGCAGGGGATACGCAGGGATCCTCGTCTTGGATCCGCATGACGAGTACTACGGGCGGAACGGCAAGGGGTTCAAGGACCACCCCTCCGGCGGTGTCGTGTACTGCACGCCCAACGAGCCGCCGTCAGGGGCGCGATCGCTCAAGATCAACCTGTCCACCCTGAGGCCGCACCACTTCGAGGGCGTGGTCGACTGGTCTGACGCACAGCAGCAGGCCATCAACGCTTACTACACAGAGCACGGCAACGCGTGGATCGAGGCGCTGGTCCTGCAGAAGCCACTCAAGGTCGACTTCTTCGAAGGCACCCTCGCCGTTGTGCGAAGGAGGATGCTCCACCTGCTGGACCTGACGTTTGCCAACAACCGCCTCACGGCGCATGGCGTCTTCGACCTTAAGGCCGGAGGGAGCACCGTCCCAGACATAGTCTCGGACCTCGAGGACTGCAAGGTCGTGGTGGTCGACACCTCAAGCTTCTCAGGCGCGGTCGAGATCCTGATAGGGTCGATAATATGCAACGAGGTGATGAGGAGGTACAGGCGCTACAAGATGGGAGGGCTGCTGGGAGACAAACCGGTCATATCGGTGGTGCTCGAGGAGGCTCCGAGGGTGCTTGGCAAGGAGGTCTTGGAGAGGGGGAGCAACATCTTCGCCGCCATCGCGCGTGAGGGCAGGAAGTTCAAGGTCGGCCTGGTTGCGATTACCCAGCTCCCCAGCCTCATACCAAAAGCAATCCTCGCGAACATGAACACCAAGATCATCCTGGGCCTGGAGATGGCGGCTGAGCGCCAGGCAGTCATCGAATCATCCCCGCAGGACCTCTCAGACGATTCCAGGACGATCGCCGCGCTGGACATAGGGGAGGCTTTGGTGTCGTCCAACTTCGCCAAGTTCGCGATGCCCATCAAGGTTCCGCTCTTCGAGGACCTGGTGATCGAGACGCAGAATAAGAGCGTCGCCAAGAAGGCCAAGGAGTACACGAAAGAGGACTACCAGCGTGACACGATGAGCTTTGAGGGTGTGAAGAAGTGAGGTTTGCGCACATGGCTGACTGCCACATCGGTGGCTGGCGCGACCCGCGTATGAACGAGCTGGGGCTCAGGTCCTTCAAGGAAGCCGTCAGGATCGCCCTGGAGCGAAAGGCTCAGTTCATCCTCATCTCCGGGGACCTCTTCAACACGTCCCTTCCGGCGATCGACAGGCTCAAGGCAGTTGTGAGGGTGCTGAAAGGGCTGGCCAAGAATGGCATTCCGGTCTACATCATCGCAGGGAGCCACGACTTCTCGCCGACGGGCAAGACCATGATTGACGTGCTTGAGGAGGCTGGCCTGGTAAGGAACGTGGTCCGCGGCGAGGTTGAAGACGGAGTGCTCAGACTGAGGTTTACCTCGGACCCGAGCGGAGCGAAAATCACAGGTATGATAGGCAAGAAAGGGACGCTCGAGAGGGGCTATTACGAGAAGCTCGACCGGAGCAGCCTCGAGTCTGAGGAGGGCTTCAAGATCTTCATGTTCCACACCGCGCTCACTGAGTTCAAGCCTGCTGAGCTTGAGGGGATGGACTCTGCGCCGCTCTCCCTGCTGCCCAAGGGCTTCGACTACTACGCTGGAGGCCACGTGCACTACGTGTTCAAGACAGACGAGCCCGGCTACGGGACGATCGCCTACCCAGGACCGGTTTTCCCTAACAACTTCGCTGAGATGGAGAAGCTCAAGTGCGGCAGCTTCAACATGTACGAGGAAGGGAAGGTCGAAACGGTGAGGATTGTGCTCCATCCCGTGGTCGCGGTTAGCATGGGGTGCGAAAACATGACACCTGAAGAGGTGGACAGGAAGCTTTCTTCCCTGCTTGAAGGGAAGGAGGTCAGCGGTGCGATAGTGCTTATCCGGCTCGCAGGAAGGCTGGCTGGGGGGAGTACGGCAGACCTCAAGCTCAAATCCATTTTCGACCGCGCGTACGAGCGGGGAGCTTATTTCGTCGCCAGGAACACTACCGCGCTCACATCTCCCGAGTTTGAGGAGATATCTGTGAGCGAGCAGTCGGTCGAGCAGCTTGAGGCAAAGCTCATTAGGGAGCACCTCGGGCAAAAGGAGCTTCCAGGTATCGAGGAGGAGCAGGCCACGCGTTCGCTCCTCGCCTCTCTCGACAGCGACAAGGCTGAGGGTGAGACCAGGGAGACTTTTGAGAGGCGCCTGATGACAGAGGCATTCAAAATACTGAATGTTGAGAAATGATAGGTTTTATGAAATAATCTCTTTGATAATCTTTTTCACTTCTTCAGGCGACGCCGTCCCCCTGCTCTTCCGCATCACCCGTCCTACCAGGAAGTTGACGGCGTTCTCCTTGCCTGACTTGACATCATCGACGACTTTCGGGTTCTCCCGGATGGACTCCTCGCACCACCTTTCGATCTGCGCAGCATCCCGCACCGATTCTAGGCCCAGCTTCTTAACTTCTTTTTCTACGTCAAACGACTTTTTCACGAGCCTTTCCAGGAACTCTTTTGCGACCTTCTCCGTGATGCGTTTGGCCTCCACCATACTAAGCAGCTTGGTGAACTGTGCCCTGTCCAGATTGAGGTCTTCGCTGTCGATCTTGTTGTAGTTAGCGACCCTCACGACCTCCCTTTTGACCCACTTCGCCGCAAGCACAGGGTCCACCTCCTCTGCGGCGGTCTCGAAGATGTCGGCCAGGGCCAGGTCTGAGGAGATCGACTCGGCATGGATCTCGTCAAGGCCCAACTTCAGGTATCTCTTCCTCTTTGCCGAGGGCGGCTCAGGAAGGCTGGACTCTATTGTCTTCCTCCACCTGTCATCGACATGGATTACAGGGAGATCGGGCTCGGGGATGAACATGTAATCCTCAGCGGTCTCCTTGTCGCGCATGAACACGGTGGCGCCGACCTTGTCGTCCCAGGCACGGGTGTGCTGCTTCTTCACTTTCTCGCTCTTCTGCCGGTGGGCCTCGTACTCGACTGCCCGTACAATGGACCTGAACGAGTTGACGTTCTTAATCTCGACCCTCCTGAAATCAGGTGCTATCGAGACGTTGACGTCGCTCTTGATGCCGGCATCCTTATCCAGGGCCTTGACGTATGATAGGGTCGTGATGAGCCTCTTCAGCCATTCCCTCAGCTGGTCTGGCGAGGAGAAGTCGGGCTTGGTTACTATCTCGACCAGCGGGTAGCCGCTCCTGTTGTAGTCTACGAGCCCTGTGTTTGGGTCCCAAGCCGCTGGGTCCTCCTCGAGATGGACCTCCTCAATCCCGATGCCGAGGAACTCTCCGTCCGTCCCAACGGGCAGTGAGTAGGAGCCTGACATGGTGCGCTGGTAGCCTGAAGGTAGGTCAGGCCAGGAGTAGTGCTTGCGCTGGAACATCAGGGTCTTGTTGAGCCTGCAGCCCAGCATGAGGGCTATTGCGATTATGGTGTCAACAGCCTCCTTGTTTGGGAGCATCGGCCGTGCCCCTGGCTGGGAGGTGCAGACAGGGCAGATCGTGGTGTTTGGCTCCGCGGTCCTGTCTATCTCACAGGTGCAGAAGAGCTTCTGTTCTGTCCTGAGGTACCCGTGGATTTCGAGTCCCACCTTGATGTCCATGGGGATGGTGATGGGAAAGAAGTATAAAAAAGTTACATCTTCAGCTTGACATACGCCCATGCGGTGAACTTCGTCAAGGCCATGGCAACCAGTATTATGATGAGGCTCGTATCTGGCTGTTCCCCGATCAGGAACATCTGATAAAGCGCCACGGCGACTACAGCGACAACTCCTGCGAAGGATGCCGCTCGCTCGATCAGGAGCTGGTGGTACCTCTCCCTCTCGTCGTGTTTCCTGCCCATGTTGAGCATTATGTGGATTGCGTCCATTATCAAAATGGCTGCCAGTATCCCGATGCCGTACCACTTCAGCGGAACTGGCATCATGCTTGCTCCCCAGAAGAGCAGGATTGCGACCGCAATGTAAGCCCATCCTTCCTTGGTCTTGGGCCTGAGCCCCCATCCTGCTATGCGGTAGGTGAACCATTCAGGTTTTCCGATCATTTTCATCACACTCCGAACAAATCTTCGACCCTGCATTTGAAGATCTTGGCGAACTTGAGCGCCAGAGGCAGGGAAGGGGTGTACTTCCCGCTCTCAATCGAGATTATGGTCTGCCTTGATACCTCCGCTAACTTGGCAAGCTTCTCCTGGGAGAATCCCATCCTCTGGCGGTACTCCTTCAGCCTGTTCTTCTTCAATGTCAAGTTAACTTTACGTAAAGTATGCTTTACTATAAATACTTTTCGCTTTATCTTAAAATTTAGCCAAAATCCCTACTCTAGAAGCCGCTTCTCGCAGTGGAGTTTTTTTATTGGAACAGGTTGTTTTAGCGTTGGTCGATTAGGATTGCGTCGTAAATGATATTAAAGTTATTCTTGTCCTCAAGTAGTAGCCGCTTCGGGATTCCTGTATTAATTATGAACTCATCCAGGCTTTCACCATAAAATGATCTCTGGTTAAAAAAATATGTACCGGGAGGCATTTTTTCATGTGAGGAATATTTTTTAAGAAAGTTTCTTAGCAACCCCCATTCATTTTCCGCAAATATTTGCTTTCGTAATTCAATATGCTTATTTTTTTCCGATGTGGTCATTAAGTTAAGTAATTTTATTTCATAATTTCTGTGTGCAAATAACAAAAGCTTGGCCCACATCTCCCACATTCCCTTCTTTCTTTCTCTGGGCACTTTTGCTTTCATTGAAGGAATGAGAATTGGATCTTTGTAGGGCGATTCTTGAAGATAAGTTTCTATACATTTTTTTTCATGCTCTAAAACCAACCGGGCTTTATCTTTCAAGATACACTTGACTTGTATCGCTTCATTTCGGTGATTATTATAGTTATAGGTCTGTCGAATTGCTCTTGCCTGCTTCTCATCCACCAAATAGATGGCATGATAAGGCCCTAAAAAATGACTTGATGGACTGAATTTAGGTTTAATGGATTCGATAAATTTTTCAATCACAATATATGTGTCTTCTTCAAGTAATTTAGTTTTCATTGTTTGTTCCTCTTTTTTGCGATTTTGTTCCTTACCTCCACAATAGTAACACAAAACATATAATTAATACTTTCTTCATTATTTTATTATTCTTAAGTAAAATTTTTATAATATAAACACATTATAAATTAAATGCTCCATAGACTTGACCTCAAGGACAAGAAAATCCTCTCCCTCTTGGACCAGAATGCAAGGCTCTCCAACACCCAGATCGCAAAGAGGGTCGGCCTCAGCAAGCCCGCGGTCGAATACCGGCTCAAACGTCTTCATAAGAACAAAATCATCTTCGAATACTACACCATCATCGATTTCACCAGGCTCGGCTACTCACAATACAAGATCTACTTCAAGTTCCAGGACACCACCCTCGAAGATGAGAAAAACATCGTCGATTACTGGATAAACGACCACGCCGCAGTATGGGTCGCCCAGATCCGCGGCAAGTGGGACTTGGCTGTCTCCCTGCTCACCACCTCGAACTTTGATTTCGGACAATCGCTCAGCAAGTTCATGAAGCTCTATGCACGATTCATCCTCGAGAAGGATGTCCTTTTAACCGAGTACTCTCCCGTCTTCGCCAGAAAATACTTGACTGACACCCCTTCTGCACCCTTCACATACGGCAAGCCTGCCACACGCTACTCATTAGATGACACTGACCGGGAAATCCTCAGAATCCTCTCAACTGACGCCCGTATTAGCATCGTCGATCTCTCCAAAAAAACAAATCTCACAAGGGACGTCGTCACCTACCGCCTCAAAAAACTCGTCAAAGATAGAATCATCGTCCAGTACCGCTGTTACCTTAACCTTCAAAACGTCGGTATTAATCATTACAAGATCATTCTCAGGACCAAGAACTTCGACGACCAGTCAGAGAGCGCTTTGAAAGCCTACCTAGACCAGCATAGAAAAGCCACGCAATTCCTGAAGCTCATTGGCTCCTGGGATTTGGAAATAGAGGTAGAGGCCGAAAATGAGGATGAACTCTACACAATACTTGCTGATATCAGAAAAAAATTTTCTACCATCATCCGCGACTTCGACATCCTCAGGATTACCGAGACCTACAAATACGATTACTTCCCCTTCTAAGTATATTAATTTTCGAATATTTGTGCAAAGCCGCTTTATCTTAAAATTCAGCCAAAATCCCTACTCAAAAAGCCGCTTCTCGCCGTGGAGGTTCATGATGTCAAAAACATCCTGGCTCACCTCCATGCATCCGAGGTACTTGCCTTGGGGTCCACGCAGGGCGAAGTAATCGATCAGGACCTTATGAGATTCGCCCTCATTAAGATTCATGTTGATGTAGAATCTCGCCATGTCTTTCTTGCCGCTCTTGAAATCCTCAAGGATGCGCTCGACGAGATGCACGCTCTTCTTGGGATGGCAATCCCTCACATCACGGCCCAGTGCCTGCATCGGCCGGTGGAAAAGCCTGTACTCATGCCTGTTCCATGCGATGACCTTGTCGTTTTCATCTATGATGCTGATATCGACGGGCAATGTCTCAAGAACGGCATCCGTTAATAAATCTGAAAGCTTTCCTTTCATTTTATTCACCTCCAGGATGTATTACAAGAATGTTTAAAATTATTATGTTGAAATCAAAGTCCAAAGGTCTTCTCGAACTCCTTCATCTGCCGGAATTTCTCGATGAACTCATGTCCCCTGTCGGTCAGAATGAAATAGGTGTAGTTCTTGTTCTTGACCTCGTTTATCAGCTCTTTTTCGACTAGCTCCTCTAGGTAGGACTTCATGAGGGTATGCGATAGGTTTGCCTTGTACATCAGGTGGGTCGGCTTGATTTTGCCCCCCTTGTTCATGATCGAAGTGAGCATGTCATTAATTATGTCTATTCTTCCCCTTTTTTTTGCCATAAGTTAGCACCAACACAATAAGCAGGAAAATGTACCCTACGATTTGCAGGAACTCAGCCACCACATAGAGCGTGTAATTCGAAAGGACGAAACAAAGCTGCGATAAGGTGAGTATCACGAATGTTATGATTAGGAAGATGGTGTTCCTGTTGCCTGTCCGCCTGTACAGGATGTTGAACCTCCAGCTGATGAGCGCGAGCATGATGAGAGCAGTCAGGTGGAAGACGTAGTAAGTGGCGTTAGCAAGGAACGTGAGCATGAGTATCAAATAGAGGACAATCAGATCGGTTGCGCTCAGCTCCCTCTTCTCCAAGGTGACGAAGAGGTAGTAAAGCCCAACCAGCATCAGGAGGTGGAATAGGAAGTACCCAATAGGGTACAGGAGGTCGGTGGCGGTCGAGACCTGGTATGTCAGTATATTAGCGCCCACCTGCACGGTCCTGAAGATATGGTAATAATAAGGGATGTAGGTTGCGATCTTTGCGAGAAATGAGGCGGATATGAGGAAGAAGGAAACGCTCAGTGCGAGGTAGTTCGGGCTCCTTGAGAAGCGGTAGAACCTAAACGCCAAAAGGCCTACAAAGAACACGATAAGCAGGCTGAACAGGTCCAGTAACAGATCTGTGCCATAGAACCATTGCGGGGCTGCTATGAACTGTACCATCACAGTCAGGGAAACATCGCACTTTTAAATTACTTATGAAAAGGGTTTTTAAACCTTATGAAAGGCGCTTCTAAATAACGCTTTCACAGCCTATTAATAAATGGGGCCCCTACCATTAAACATCAAATAAAAAAAGCCTCCCTCACTACATAAGTTTGAGGTGCCGGTAGTCGATCGGCGCCTCCACACGCAGCGTCCGGAAACCCAGCTGCCGAGGGGCCTCAAGCGCCTCGTCGCTGACAACCCGGCAGCTTTTGGGTTCCAAACCATGGTTTTCCTTCAGGGAATGCCAGAACTGGACGCTGGTCTTATCGCCCCCACAAAAAACCCATCCGGGTTTGATGCCATAGCGCTGCAGGAGGAACCCAAGCGTCCTCCTGTCAAGAGAGCTGACGATGCCCACCTCCCGACGCATCTCGCGGAAGGTGTCAAAAAGCTTTGTCACGCTATCACGCTCCCCCACTACACTACCCAACACAAATAAATAAAGGCTGGGACACTCAAGCCTCCCACACAGAGCAGAAGCACATGCCCGTCCTTCTCCGAGTGTCTCGGCCTTTATTATTTTCACTTCCTCATTGATCATCAAGGGGTCGTAACCCTTGGATACCAGGTTCTCGATAACTTTAGCGTAGACTAGAGCGTTTGTGCGGCTGTCAAGCAGTGTGTTGTCAAGATCGAAGATATATATCATCACGATCGTAAGAAACCCTTAAATATTTAAGGTTTTATAGGCGGAATCACAATGGAAGAGCTATTCAAAAAGCTTAGGATTACTGACGAACGCATCAAGGCAAACGCTCGAAAACTGATGCAGGAGAGTCCCGAACTAGTCGATGTCTTCACCAGCCTCATTGACAAGGGGCACGACTGCTCTGAAGCGATAAGTAACTGTGAACACTGCAGGCGGACTATACCGACCCAAAAGATTGGTGACGTTCTCGAAGTGATACTGCATGACTATTCTCAGATGGATGTGATTCTGAACCACAACCTTGAGGAGGTGGAGTACCACATAATGGCTGGGATTGCTGACAAGTATCCCGAGATAGACCTTGTGGGACTTTCAAACAGGTTCGCTTTTGATCCCCGCAGCCCCAGCCAATGGGAGGCCGCAGGGCCTTTCACCAAGCATGAGCTATTGAAGCTATATGCTAAGAACCCAAAAGGCCACCACAAGGTAAAGAAGGTCCTAGACGAGATGGCAAGCAACCTGGGTGAGGTTATCGAATACCAAAACTACGATTACGAAGCTGAAATGCTCATGAAGAAAGCCAACGCGGCAATAGACCTCATAGTCACACACAAGGACGGACTGCACATGAGGCCCATAGCTCACGTCGTCAAGGCTTTTTCAGGGTATGAGATAGACGAGGCACGGCTCCTGAAGGGCAACACAGTCATGAACCCCATCAGCTTCATGAGCATTATGATGGGAGTTGCGGAGAAGGGGACTGAGATCAGGGCATTATACTTCGGCGATGATGTCAAGAGATTCAAGGCCACCATAGAAAGCCTTGTGAAGATGGAGGATCCTATATTCTCATACCTCAACGGATAGTCTCGCTGATGATGCGCTTGATCTCAGATAGGACCGTCTCAATATGGTCTAGTCCCACGCTCCCCATCGCGAAGTTCTCCCTGCCGCCGCCTTTGCCGCCTAGCTCGAAGACTATCTTCAGGAGCTCGTCTGCCCGCAGTTTTGGATGCTTGGTGCTGATAATGACTTGTGCCTGGTCCCGCTTCTTGTTGAAGAAGCATACCACCGTTGAGTCCGATGCGTGCTGTCCGGCGCTCTCGACGAGCTGCTTGTGCTCCAGATCTTCATAGACGCTGTGTATGAGGTCCACCGTGCCTACCTTTTCCCTGTTGACCTCCTTTATGGCATCCTTTGAGAGCTCCCTGTACCTGTTCCTGTAGTTCTCCTCGTCACTTATTAGGTTGCGAAGGGCCTTGGTGACATGCCCCATCTCCGTGCCGAGAGCCTCCGAAGCCAGCCTCGCAACCCCGGCCATCTCGTACAGGTCGCTCAGCGCGCCGATCTTGTACCTGACCTGGTACCTGCCGCCGCCCATCGAGTTGAACCTCGTGACCAAGATGTTGCCGACCAGTCCTGTGCTTGCGCAGTGGTCGCCGGAGCAGGCTGAGAGGTCGTAATCCTCAATCCTTATCACGCGCACCGTGTTTTCCTTTATCCTCTCGAGCTTTATGCGAAGCTCTTTCATCTTCGCCGCTTCGGCTTTCGGGACCTGCTCTTCAGACACTTTCCTCTTCTCGTCCACTATCCTGTTTGCCTGTTCCTCAGCCTTGAGGACCTTTTCCCAGTCGAGATTTTCAGATGATATGTAAAAGGAGCTCTCGTCTTCTCCCAGCTTGATCTTGTCCAGCTTGACCTGCTCATCCTGGAGCTGGAGAGCCCTGAAGAGGATGTGTTCGGCGGTATGCATACGCGCCTCCTTCGAAGGGTTTTGCATAAGCCTCATGGGGATTTCCTCAGCATGGTCCTGGGGAACGGTATCGCATCCTTGATGTTGTCAAGCTTGCAAAGCCACGACACAACCCTCTCCACTCCCAGCCCGTAGCCTGAATGGGGAACAGAGCCGTACCTCCTCAGGTCAAGGTACCAGTCGTAGTTCTCGATAGGCTCACCCTCCTTCTTTAAGCCATCCATCAGCGCTTTGAGGTCCGTATCCCTCTGTGAGCCGCCGATAATCTCGCCGTAGCCCTCAGGCGCGATCATGTCGAAGCAGAGCGCGGTCTTTGGGTCTTTTGGGTCTGCGGGCTTGTAGAAAGCCATGACCTCCTTTGGGTACTCAACCACGACGACAGGCGTATCGAAGTGCTCCATCAGCTTGTCCTCCTCGACGGTTCTCAGGTCCTTGCCCCACTCCACATCCATCTTGGACTTCTCCTTGAGGATTTTCAGAGCTTCAGTGTAGGTTATGGTCGGGAAGTCCTTCTCTGCTACCAGCTTTAGCTTCTCGACATCCTGTCCAAGGAACCGAAGTTCGGCCTCGTTCTTCTCGAGCACCTTCCTGATGATGAACCTGATCTCCTCCTTGGCCACTTCCGTGACCTCCTTGAGGTCCATCCATGCGGCCTCCATCTCAGCCATCCAGAACTCCGTGAGGTGCCTAGAGGTCTTAGATTTCTCTGCCCTGAATGTGGGTGAGACGTCATAGATCTTCTCGAGCGCGAATATGGCGGCTTCAGCGTACAGCTGCCAGCTCTGTGTGAGGTAAATCTTTTCGTTGAAGTACTTCACCTCAAACAGGGTCGAGCCGCCCTCACAGGCGTTCGGCGTGAATATGGGGGGAGTGAACTCGTAATATCCCCTGCTCCTGAAGAACTCGTGGATTGCGCCGGTGACTGTGCTCCTGACCTTCATTACCGCTGTGAGCTTCCTGCTCCTGATCCACAGGTGCCTCTTGTCCAGCAGGAACTCTGGACTCTGGTCCTTGGTGATGGGATAAGTGTCACTCTCGCCCACGATTTCTATAGCCTTCACGCCGATCTCGAAGCCAGTCGGCGCGCGCTTGTCCTCGCGGAGAGTGCCCGTGACCTTCAGCGAGGTCTCGATGGGCGTCTTCTGTGCGGTCTCCCACACTTCGGGCGAAACCTCGTCTTTTACGACCACGCACTGGATGACATTCGTCGAGTCGCGCACCGTGATGAAGCGCAGCTTGTTCGAGCCGCGCTCGCGCCAAACCCAACCGCGGATGGCGACGTCTTTACCAGTGCCCTTCTTGATGGCATCATTTATTTGCATGTATATTCCCATAGGAACATCAGGGTTGTGAGCCTGTTATATAAAAATTACGCGAATAAGCGAAATTTATAAATATCCTGTTCAAGTGTGGGGCATGGGGGTGTTTCATGCCAATAGCCGTCTTTCACAATTACTTGGACAATATTGGGGGAGCAGAGAGGGTGAGCTTGACTCTCGGAAGAGAGCTTGGGGCTGATGTCTTCTCCACTGTAGCTGACGCTCAGAAGATCAGGAGGATGGGTTTTTCTCAGGAAGTCAAGACTCTCGGATGGATACCAATTAATGCTCCTTTCAGGCAGCAGCTGGCGCTTTGGCGTTTCAGGACACTTAAACTTGAAAAGGAATACGATTACTACATAATTAGCGGTGATTGGGCAGTGTCCGGAGCTGTCAACAACAAGCCTAATATGTGGTACGTACATTCCCCAATTCGGGAGATTTGGGACCTGTATTTATACACGCGGAATAATCTCGTCCCGCCAATCGCAAGACCTGTATTTGATGTCTGGGTGAGATGGAACCGGCGCCTGAACAAGGATTATGTGAAGCATGTCACAAAAATTGTGTGCAATTCTGAGAACACGAGACAACGGGTTAGAAAGTTCCTTGGCAGGAAGTCAAAGGTTATCCACCCGCCGGTCGAAACCGATTTATTCCATCATGAGAGGAGTAGGGGCTACTGGCTGAGTGTGAACCGTCTTGTATCGCCCAAGCGAGTGGAGATGCAAGTGGAGGCCTTCCGTAGGATGCCTGACCAAAAACTGATAATAGTTGGCTCGTATGAGGAATCGAGGCATTTTAAGGAATATTCATCCTATATCAAGAGGATTGCCCCTTCAAACGTCAATTTCCTGAACCATGTCAGCTTTGAAAAACTCGTAAGCCTTTATGCCAGGTGTGAAGGTTTCATCACAACTGCCAAAGACGAGGATTTCGGCATGACCGCGGTGGAAGCGATGGCCTCAGGCAAGCCCGTCATTGCCCCATGTGAGGGAGGATACAAAGAATCCGTGATTGACGGCGAGACAGGGATGCTGATAAAGGATATATCCCCTAATAAAATATGTGCGACACTCAAATCCCTGGATACAAAGTCGTGTCGGAGGAGTTGCGAGAGACAGGCGTTAAATTTCAGCGTATCTACATTCATAAAAAGGATTAGTCGGGAAATCCAATGAGATTAGTTTCGGTAATAATACCTGTAAGAAATGGCGCTTCTGTGATTGGACGCTGCCTGAATGCTGTCATCGGCCAGGACTATCCGCAACTCGAGATTATTGTTGTGGACAACGCATCCTCTGATCAAACCGCTGACTTAGTGAGGAGGATCGATGATGAAAGAATCAAAATTGTGTATGAGCCAAAGCCATCGAGAGGTGCTGCGAGGAACAGGGGTGTCAGGGTAGCGAATGGGGAAATAATCATGATGACCGACGCTGACTGCGAAGTGCCGGAAGGATGGATTGCGCAAATGCTCAAGCCTCTTGATAAAGGAGAAGATATTGTCGTTGGAGGCGAAATTAACTCTGAGATGAACAAGTGGGAGAAGATTGCCCACCAAAAGCATGTTACCTTCATGAAGAGGCAGAAGGGTGATGGCCAGTATATACACTTCATTGACACAAAGAACTTTGCTATCAGGAAACAGGTTCTCATCTCTGTTGGCGGCTTCAACGGTTCGCTCGTAGACCTCGAAGATTTCGACCTCAAGATCAGACTTGAGAAGGCTAATTTCAAGATATGCTACCTGCCCGAGGTCAGGGTGGTGCATCATCATCCAAAGCAGCTATCACAGGTGTGGTCAAGGAAAAGGTCCCAAGGCTATTCTGCCGCAAAACTATATTTCAACAACAGGGGATGGTTCAGGAAGTATCCTGAAGAGCATGTCAGCTCAGTCAACCTGGTGAACTTCTTCCTGGTATACCCAAAACTAATCGTACTGCTTATAGTCCAGGGATGGAATCCGTTCCACTACGAGCTTGTCGAAGCTACTGCTTGGAGGGTAGGCATCGTAGAGTACTTGCTCGAGAGCATTGCGCGCTCGAAAAGGTCAACCTACATCCCTGCAGGGAGGATTTGAGCATGGGAAGAAGGGATGTGCTTGTGACACTTGCGGATGAGAAGTTCCTGGATTACGCAAAACAGGTTTTCTCCAGTGCCTATCAGCATGGTGGCTGGAAAGGGGACTACCTCCTGTTGGCTTATGATATACCGGAAGGTAACCTTTCTTGGTTCACGGAACGTGGAATACTCATCCATCACTGTGAGCCGCTGGAAATTGAAAACATACGGCCTGAGATGAGAGTCAGATGCGCAAAATACAATCTGTTCACAAAAGAGTTCAAGAAGTGGCGTAAGATTTTGTTCTTGGACGCGGACACGATAGTCAGGGGCTCTTTGAAGCCGATACTTAAGGCGCGAGGTGTGGCTGCGGTCCCGGATTTTTGGGAGATACCGCTAACTACGCAGTTTGGTCATCTGAAGACCGTTGACGAGAATGTCAATAAAAAAGTATTCCGAAGGCTAAAGCGTGATTTCAACATGGAACGGATTGCGTTCAACACAGGGGTCATGCTCATCAATTCGGATGCTATACGTGATGATATATTCCCTAGGCTAATTGAGTACTCGAAAAGATATGGGCTTATTAGCCATTATGGTGATCAGGGAATCATCAATCTGGTCTTAAAGTTCCAGAGGTTGCCCATCGTTTTCAACTTGTGCCCAAAGTTTGTATGCAACTCTGCGTGGATTGAACCTGGGAAACTTGAGTGCATCATTCTTCATTTCATTCTTACAAAAAATGTCGATGAGGATAAGATTTTGATGAATGAATGGAGAAAAAACCTCAATAAAGCTGATAGTATCAATCTGCAAAAAAGGAAAAAAGGTAAGGAGTGGAGCCGTAAAAGGATTATGAAGGTTTCGAACAACTACACAAGACGAATGGGAAGTTTTCCTCTGATGCGTTATAGATTGTATTACAGATATCACAAGAAAGTCCCTATTGGTACAATCAGAGAAAAGACAGTTGAGCTAGAGAAGAGGCTTTTTTTCATAAAACACCTTTTTCCCTTTGTGGATTGGAGGGATTCGCTCAAGTTATTGCTGTTCTTTGACTCGATGATTGGAAAGGTCGGCATTCTGGTGAAAAGCCTGTGCCCTAAGATTTATTCTAAGATAAAGAAAGACAATAGCCTTTTGAATCAGGGTTTATACGACGCTCTTGATGCCTATGACGGGACTTTATAACTATTCTGGTAATTGCTGACAACATCCTTTGGGTTTCCTTCATTCTTAACCAGTCCGTTGTCAATCCAGATTACACGGTCTGTTTTACTTTTAACGAATTCCATGTCATGTGTTACTATAATGATGCTACCACCATTCCCGGCAAACTTATTAAGAGCTTTTTGCACTTTGCCTGCGAACTGCTCATCAGTATAGTGCAAAATTTCATCCAGGAGAAGAACATCTGGATTGCAATGGATTGCTATAGAGAATGCCAGACGCTGGGCCATCCCCGAGGAGAATTGGTACAGTTTGGTATCCAGGAACTCATGCAGGCCTGAGAAGTCCACGATAGAATTAAACCGTCTCGATATCTGCCTGAAATTCAGGCCCTGTAAAGCGCAGCATAGGAAGATGTTGTCCTTCATGCTTAGTCTGCCATTCATACCTATGAACAGGCTGAAAAGATATATCGCTTTACCGACGACTGTCACATTCCCCTTGTCCGGTCTGTATATACCTGCTATTAGCCTGAGGATTGTGCTTTTTCCGGAGCCATTCTTTCCGATAATGGACAGTGTCTCGCCAGGAGAAAGCGAAAACGAGATGTTTTTCAAAACGGTATGTTTCTTGAGATACTCCTTTCCTGAAATCAACGAGATTAATGTCGAGAGAGTGCTGTGTTTTGTTTTGGATCCTATCCTGAACTCCTTTCCGACACCCTTCATTACCAATTTTTCTCTCATACT
>CAZPJY010000003.1:65682-76365 GCA_964587045.1 uncultured Methanosarcinales archaeon | reverse complement strand
CCAGGGATTAGGGTGCGCAGGTAATCCTCAAGGTTTTCCATGATCCCGGAAGGAAATGCCAAAATATTTAAGCCTGGCGGTCAGAAAGGCCATCCCTTCTCGAACAGCGCCTTGATTTCAGCGTGGGAGGTGCAGATTAAGTCCGCGTGCTTGAGCATCCCTGCGGGCATAGTGGAAGTGAGCCCGATGGTGTGGGCGCCAGCTGCCTTGGCAGACATCAGACCGTTCTCAGCGTCCTCGATCACGGCGCATTCTGAAGGCTCCAGCCCCATCTTCCCTATCGCGAACGAGTAAGGCTCGGGATCGGGCTTGCTCTTGCTCACCATGTCGGCGTTCACGACGGTCTCGAACAGGCCGTCCAGCTTGAAGAGCTCGAACGCGAACTCCTGGGTCTCCTTCACAGAGGACGTGACGAGTCCCAACCGGTAGTTGGGACTCAAAAATTTTAGTAGCTCAGAGAAGCCGGGCATGAGCCTCGCCTCATCCTTGGCCTTCATGAAGTAAATCTCGCGCTTCTCCTGCATGAGCTGCTCTGCAGTTACGCCCGTCAGATGGTACCGTTCAATGATCATCTCGAAGATCTCGATTGCCTTCCTGCCGTGGAAATCGTTCCAGTCAGAGGGGTCTGGGATGGCGCCGTGCCTATTCAGCACCTCAAATTCGGCATTCTGGTGGATGCTCTCTGTATCCTGCACCACGCCGTCCATGTCGAAAATCACTGCCTTCATTCCAAGTTCGGATGGTGTGGGGATATTTAACACTTGTGATACAAATTTTTATATACATCACCCCCAATTAAATTTGGCATATGGCGAATTTGAAGGATTATCTGAGGAATTTCAGGCTGAACCGCATGCACAGGTTCTTGTTGGCAATCCTCCTGCTGCTTGCTTACCTGTTCTTCGTGATGTACAAGTTCGGGGCAGGCAGCGGTTTGCTGATAGCCGGTCTTACCTGGTCGTTCTTCGTGCTATGCACGCCTATAGCAGATGCGGGCATCATACTGGACTTCCCGATGAGGCTCATCCTCAAGGTCAGGATGATCTACTCTGAGGTCGGCGTGTGGGTCATCGCGATATCCCTCAACCTCTACAACTTCTTCGTGATGCCCCAAATCTACCAGAAGACCTTCATCCTCCACCTGTTCTACCACATCCTCTCAAACCCCTTTCCCTACTGGATAATCATCGTGCTCTCGGCGTTCGGGACGTACTTTTCCCTTTACGTCGGCGATACGTTGTTCGACCTCACAACAGAGGGGGTCGATGACAAGATAAGGAAGCAGCGGCTCAAGTGGAAGATCGTCTTCTTCGTCTTCCTCATAATCTTCGTATTCATCCTCTACGACTTCCTGCTCAACCAGATGGGAGTGCCCCTGTTCTAGCAAAAAAGATAAATAGGGGCTTTTGGTTTGTACTTTGAATGCTGGACGATTCGAGGTACGTTTTCGCTTTCTTCATACTGCTAGCATTGGTAATGCCGCAGCTGGCGCCTTTCCTCAAGCCGCTCATCGTGCCGCTGCTCATAGTCATGATGACCTTCTCGCTGAAGGACATCTCGTTCCACCACATTAGGAGGGACGACCTGAGGGAGTCGGCAGTGCTGCTAGCGATCAATTACCTCGCCCTGACCGCCATCCTGTTCGGCCTGATCATGCTGATGATCGAGGAGCCGTACAGAAACGCCCTGTTCATACTGGCGATGATGCCTCCGGCCATCGGCATAATCTCCCTGACCTACCTCCTCGGAGGGGATATCGAGCTCGCCTTCATCACCGAATTCTCGGGATACATCTTCGGCATGGTTTTCATCCCCCTCATGGCCTACTTCCTCTTCGGCTCGACAGTGTCATCGTGGGAGATCCTCAAGGTCCTCCTGCAGGTTGTCATCCTTCCGTTTGCCCTGTCTCAGCTAATCCACCAACTGGAGCACAGGTACCCGATACCCAAAAAAGTTACCAGGTCTGTGATTAACCTCTGCTTCGGCATCTCTTTCTACATAATCCTGGGCATCAACCGCGACCTCATGTTCGCCCGCTACGAAAGCCTGCCCGGCCTCCTCCTGTTCGGAATAATCTGGTACTTCGGCCTGACCACCGTCGTGTGGGCCTTCACCCGCAAGCACGCAAACAGCGCCTTGTTCACACTTTTCGGCACGTTCAAAAACGGCGGGCTCGCCGTAGCCGTAACCATACTGCTGTTCGGCATCGAAGCCTCGTACCCCCTAGCAATCATAGGGATTCTTGGCCCTTTGCAGATCATTTTCGTTCAGATGATATACAGGAATGTGCAACACCCGGCCATGAATCCTGCCAAAAACTGATTTATGGATTGCATGTCCTCCTTTGCCGCATGACTGAGCTAACCCTTGTAGGCATAATAATGAATGGAAGGATCACCGGGCCGGCTGACAAGTACTACGATCCGCCACCAGGCCCGACAGACGACGACGTCATCGAAGGCTATGAGCGGGTCGACAGCCTGCTCAGGAGGTCAGGACTCGAGATCGTCGAGGAGAAGGTCAAGCACTTGCCACACATCGAAGACGGGTTCATAAGCGCGAGCGCCGCCGCGTCCGCTTACCTGTACATGGGATGCATCATCATCAACAGGTTCCACCCCTTTTTCCAAAGCCAGGGGCACATCATCTATGCTGCAGGACTAAAGAAGGATGTGTGGGCCGCGCTCAAGCACCTCAAGGCGTACGCCTCCTGGGAGTGGGAGGATTACTGGTTCACGTACCTGTCGGAGAGGAAGGTGTACGTGTCCGGTGATGGGCTTGTAAAAGCGCTGCCAGACGTGCGCAAGGCGCTAGAGTGAGTTACACCTCGAACACGATGAGGGGCACGAGCATCTCATCAGCACTTACCCCTCCGTGGTTGCCCGTGTGGTATTCGAACTCGTGGTGCACGAGCCTGTCCTTTATTATGTAGTTTTCCTTCATGACCAGGACGTAGTCGCCGATGCGGTCGTGCAGCTTTGGGTTAGGCCTGCCCAGGCCGTAGTACCCTCTCCTCACCAGTTGCTCGGAGGTGACGAGGTCGCAGGCGTGCTTGAGATTTCTCTTAACATACGATTCGAACTGCTTGGCCTTGCTTGGGTGGACGTAGCAGTACGCGAGCCTCGCCTCGCCTGACAGCGGCATGCTCAGGCATTCCTTGAGCTTCGGATGCCTGTCGAGGTTGATGACCCTGCTCTTTGTCGTGTCTATGAAGCCGTGGTCAGCGGTTATTATCACAGTCGTGTTCTTCAGGCTTCTGACGAATGATTCCATCTTCCTGTCGAGCTCACGGAAATGGTCTGCGGCGGCCTTGCTTTTGATCCCGTTCTTGTGCGCCAGGCTGTCGAGTGTAGGCCAGTAGGCGTATATGAACTTCTTTTTGGTGTTCGCGCCGATTGCCTTCTTTACCTGGCGGAAGAAACCATCAAGTGTGGCATAGCCAAGGCGCTTAGCCCTTCTGGCGATGGAGCGGTTGTAGTCTGAATCGACAATCTTACTGTGCGTCACGTGGAACGTCTGGGTCTTGATCCTCTCCGAGAACCCCTTGGTGTCGAGCAGCATGTCGAAGGTGACGCCGTGCTCGGAGTACGCTGAGCTCCCCATCCTCGCATGGAATGGTAGGAAGGTCGTCGCGACTCCTACCTCCTTGAGCTGCACGAACCAGCCGGTCACAGCGTGCTGCTGAGGGGCGACTGCGGTCATGAACGAAGTTATCGAGGCGGACGTGGTAGGAGGGAACACGGAGGTGATGCTGCCAATTAGTCCGGATCTGATGAAGCTGCCTCCCTTAGGCATGAGGTAGTTGTAGCCCAGCCCGTCGATGATTAGGAGGACGATGTTCCTTGCGCCTTGCAGCCTTCCTGCCGGAAGGATGCTCAGCTGCTTGTAGGGGAATCCCTTACCACCGCGTGCCCTGCCTATGGAAGTCATCAGGTTTACAATGCTTCGCCTGTAATCTGGCTTCATGCACTGCGGGATGGACATCTCCTATATAAAATATGGGGCGTAAAGTCCGCCCAGAAAAATCCTCACTCGCTCGCTAGGAACGCCCACCAAGGCTTCTTGGTCTCGATGACCTGCCCGGTCTCTGCGTCGACCTGCGCCTCTACATGCATCTTGGTCTTGAACAGGCCCAGGATCTTTGCCTCCTTCTGGGCCTGGACCTCGTACGCTGCGCGCACCTGTTCCCCGTCGCTGACCTCTTTGAGCTCGATTTTGCAGTCGGTGCACACCTTCATCTGAAGGCGCTCGATAGCCTTCTCTGACGCGGTGTCGGGCATGATCTTGACATCAGCCTTGTTGCCGTTGCTGAGCATGACCTGCAGCTTGGTCTTGTTCTGCGACTGTTCCTGGAGCATCTCCAGCGAGGATTCCGCAGTGACACCGCTGGATTCCAGCTTGACGCGGTTGTTGACCTGTTCCTCAATCCGGATTTGCTTTCCGTTCTCAGCAGTGTAGTCTCCGGTCCGAGCCTTGATCTCCTGCATCACCTGGGAGTCCTGTCCCTTGTTCTGCTCCTGGACAGCCAGGATGGGCTGGATCGCCTCTCCGCTTGGGTTGTCCGAAGCGTTGCTGACTACTCCCAAGTTTGGGTTGCCTGAAGCGTTGCCTACCACTCCCAAGGAAGGTCCCGACTCGTTTGTTTCAGTGTCAGATCCGCCGGTCAGGTTGCTGTGCCCCTCGCTGAAGAGCACCGCTTCTGGATGTCCGGTCTCATTCGGTTGGACAGCTATCGCGGATGCCGCCAGAATGAAAACCATCAGTAATAGTCCCACTTTCTTCATGAAATGCACCTCACTCTCTGTTTTAATACCTGACGTGGACCCGCCCCAATAAAAACCTTACGATAATACTCAGGGAAATCAACCTTAAAATTTGTTCATTGGCTGACGCGCTCCTTCATGCGGCGTATCCTCTCCCTGAGGGAGATGGCCTTCTCAAAGTCGAGGTCATCGGCTGCCGCGCGCATCTCAGCCTCCAGCTCTATGACGAGGTTGGGGATGTCCCTCTTGGGTATGTGCTTTGCGTCCTTTAGGTCTATTTCCTTCTCCTTGATCGGCTTGATGATGGTCTGTGGCGTGATGCCGTGCTCCCTATTGTACCCAAGCTGCATCTCCCTGCGCCTCTCGGTCTCGGACAGGGCTTTTTTGATAGAGTCGGTCATCACATCAGCGTAGAGCACCACTCTCGAGTTGACGTTCCTCGCAGCCCGCCCTATGGTCTGGATCAAGCTGCGGGTGTCGCGCAGGAACCCCTCCTTGTCAGCATCCAGGATGCCGATGAACCCGACCTCAGGTATGTCCAGTCCCTCGCGCAACAGGTTGATGCCGACCAGCACGTCGAACTTGCCGAGGCGCAGCTGCCTGATGATCTCGGTGCGCTCCAGGGTGTCGATCTCAGAGTGCAGGTACCTCGTCTTTACGTCGTGCCCAGCCAGGTATTCTGTAAGCTCCTCAGCCAGCTTCTTGGTAAGCGTCGTCACGAGAACGCGGTCGCCGCGCGCGACCGTCGACTTGATTTCCCGCATCACGTCCTCGATCTGCCCCTCGGTCCCCCTGACCTCGACCTCCGGGTCAACAAGGCCTGTGGGCCGAACGATCTGCTCCACTACCTGGGACGAATGCTCAATCTCATAGTCTGCCGGCGTAGCCGATACGAAGATGACGTGCCGCATGAACCTCTCAAACTCCTCGAACTTCAGCGGCCTGTTGTCCAGGGCCGACGGAAGGCGGAAGCCGTATTCTATCAGGTTCTTCTTCCTCGAGCGGTCGCCGTTGTACATGCCGTTGAGCTGGGGTATGGTCTGGTGCGACTCGTCTATTATGAGCAGGAAGTCGTCGGGGAAGTAGTCCAGCAGGCAGTAGGGCGGCTCGCCTGGCTTTCGCCCGTCGAAGAACCTCGAGTAGTTCTCGATCCCCTTGCAGCTTCCTGTCTCCTCGATCATCTCAATGTCGTAGAGGGTGCGCTGCTTGAGCCTGTGCGCCTCAATCATGTCGAGCCTGGGCAGCTGCTCCTCAAGCTCCTCCTTAATCTCGTCTATGGCACGCCTCTGCTCCTCCTCCGGTATCACATAGTGTCTCGCGGGCAGCACGTAGTAGTACGTGAGCTCCTCACGGACTTTCCCCGTCACCTTGTCAACCTCCCTGATACGCTCGATTGCGTCGCCGAAGAGCTCCACCCTGATGATTTGGTTGTAGTATCCCGGCACGATGTCTATCACGTCCCCCTTGACCCTGAAGCGTCCCGGCATCAGCTCCGTGTCGTTCCTCTCGTACTGGCTGGTCACGAGCATGCCCAGCAGCCGGTCCCTGCCGATTTCCTTTCCCACCTCGACCTCGAAGCCCTGGTTCTTGTAGCTTTCAGGGCTGCCCAGCCCGTATATGGCTGAGACCGAAGCGACTATGATCACATCCTTCCTGGTGAGCAGCGACGCCGTCGCCGACAGCCTCATCATCTCGATCTTGGGATTGATCTGCACGTCCTTTTCTATGTACTGGTCCTTCTGCGGGATGTAGCTCTCAGGCTGGTAGTAGTCGTAGTACGACACGAAGTACTCCACGCGGTTGCTGGGGAAGAACTCCTTGAACTCGTTGTAGAGCTGCGCTGCAAGCGTCTTGTTGTGCGCCAGGACGAGCGTCGGCTTCTGGACCTGTGCGATGACGCAGCTGACAGAATATGTTTTTCCTGATCCCGTGACCCCCAGCAGGGTCTGGCACCTGTCACCCCTCTTGAGCCCTTCCACCAGCTTCCTGATGGCCTGGGGCTGCGAACCCTTGGGCTGGAATCTGGCCTCTAGCTTGAACCGTTCCATAGGTTAGGAGAATCGGGCTCGGCATTTAAAGGTTGCGTGCAAGTGTCCTGTGCTCAGATGTAGGTTTCTATAAATGAGAGAAATATCTCGTTGAAGCGCCTGTCATTATCCCTACTCGGAAGATATAGGAAATGCTTATGGTAAAGCCGGGTCGCCTGCTTCAGGTAGAGGTACGCCATCTCTGGGTCAGATTCCTTGAGCGTGTCCACCTTCTCCGCCAAGACCATTATCTTGGATTCCAGCGGAGATTCCTTTGGCTTCCTGAAAAATAATACCATGATAGGGAATGAGGACAATCGAATTATTAAATCTTTTGGAAACTAATAAATAATATAGGTTGCTGGTGCGGTCAGGAAGCAACAAGATGGGAGGAAAGAAATCGCTTGAATTCATCACCAGCATGGACGGAGATGAGATACCAGAGGCGAAAAAACCGAAGATCACCAGCAGGTCCCAAAGGGACATCATCGAGTGCCATGGCAAGGTGTATGAGGTACCTGTTGATATGTTGTACTACCTCGCGAACCTTCGCTACAACCTACCAGCCAGGATTGATAAGACCATCGAGAACGGGATGGGTATGATGTACCCTGACGGCGTCTTCGCTTGCTGGTACTGCAACCATTACACTCATAACCTGAGAAGGCTGCATGAGAAATCCAGGGGAGACATTGTCGTGCATAGCACTGAAGGGCAGCCTGGTGTAGGATTCACGGGATGCACCTACAAAGGCGATCCCGGCATCAGATGGGCAACGAGGTTCGAGAAGAGCGAGCCGAAAATCGCGGTGATGGCGCAAAGGACCCCTTGCGTCGTAGACCAGACCATGATATCCTTTCTACACGGACGCGGCCTCCTAGATGAGTATGAGGTCGGCAGGGAGTTCGATTTCCCGACTCTGGATGAGATCGATCGCGACCCTGAACTGATGTCGAAATTCCGACTCAAGAAGCTCAACTGGTTATGGTAATCTTTTCTAGAAGCTCAGGATGTCGCGGGTGTCCCAGCGCTTCAATGTCTTCCTGTACAGGATGTATGCCCCTGCGATTAGCACGGGCGCGTAGAACAGGTAGGTGTAAGGGAACACGGAAAGCACCAAGACGACGATGCAGGCCGGAACCACGACCGCCAGGTAGGCGAGGAACACCTTGACGTTGAAGAACATGACGTTGGGCGTGAGGCCTGTCAGGTAGACAGTGGCTGCGAGGACGAACAGGAACACGCCTGCGAAGCTGAGCAGAGCCGGGAAGAACGCCCCGTCCCTGAAGATGGCCGCCAGGATGAATATGGCGACGCTGATGATGTTGATGAGCAGGGTGGTCTTCATCTTGGCCTTCACCACCTCAGAGATCGGGACCGGCAGGAACAGGTAGTCTGAGGGCGTGTCGTACATCGTGATCCAAGTGAATATTGAAGTGGAGAACAGGCCCAGGAAGATGGCGAACATGGCCATGAAGCTGATGAGCGGCACGAAGACCACGAACCAGTCGATGAACATCCATATCAGCGCGAGCGGCACGAGCAGCGAGAACAGGATGCGCGCCACCCCTCCCTTGCTCCTCCACAGGTCGATGAAGTCCCTCCTGACCAGCTGCCTTGCCAGGGGTTCGTCCCTTAGCGAGTTTTGGTAGTGGCGGGCTGTCGCTGTGTATTCGAGCGCTGGAATGAGGAGTGCGATGCCTGACGGGACGACTATCCACGCAAGCGACTTCGCAAGCAGCAGGACGGATGGCGCAGCGAACACGCGCGCAGGCAGGAAGGAGACCATCATCCCAGGCCTGGCGGCGAGCACGATGAGGATCGCGGCTGCGATGACTATGAAGAGCGCCTTGGATCTCGCGTGGACGGTCGAGATGAAGAACATGAATGAGAGGCCCATCAGGAACGCGAGCGTGAGAGTCAGCATGGCGAGCACTCCCAGCCAACCGGCGACGACTGTAAGACCGAGTGCTGCCGGCAGTATGAACAGCAGGAAGTAGTACGTCACGTCCTTTGCGATGAACGTCGCAAAGATGCCCTTGTCTGAGACCGGAAGGGTCCTGGACGCGTAGGCTATGAGCGAGGCCGCGCCGAACCTGCGGTTCATGATCTCGCGCCCGTGCAGGCCGAACACCCCGACGTTGAGGCCGAAGAACGCGAACGCATAGTGGGCCACGAGGATAACCCACGCGGCTGGGATGACTGCCAGCACGTAAGGCAGCAGCAGGGCGCCGGCGACTGAGAAGATGAAGATCATGACGGGGAAGAGCACGAAGAGGGAGCCGGGGAAGAGGCTCGAGTGGATCCTCCACTCCTCCCTCATCATGGCAGCGTAGAGCTCACGCATGCCGCACCTTCTCCAAAAACACCTTGGTCAGGCCCTTGGTCACTTTTCCGGTGTGCACCAGCCGTCCCTTGTCTATTATGCCGATGTGGGTGCATATCTCCTGCGCGATTTCCAGTACGTGCGTGGAGAAGAAGATGGTCGTGCCCTTCTTGACCTCCATTTTGAGGAAGCCCTTCACGGTCTCCTGACTGATGGGGTCCAGGTTGATCAGCGGCTCGTCGATGAAGGCGAGCTTGGGCTCGTGAAGGAAGGCCTGGGCGAACATGAGCTTCTGGCGCGTGCCCCTCGAGAGGTCCTTGCACAGCATCTGCCTCTCCCCTGCGAAGTCGAGGAGCTTAAACCACCTGCTCGCACGCCTGTCCGCGTCTTTTAGCCCGCGCACCTTGCCCACGAACTGGAGGTACTCCTCTGCGGTCAGGAAGCTGGGCGGGTTCTCCTGCTCTGGGATGACGCCGATGAGCTCGCGCACTCCTATCGGGTCCTTGACCGCGTCTTTTCCCATGACCAAGGCGCTGCCTGACGACGGCTTGGTCTGGCCGGTGAGCATCTTGATGATAGTGGTCTTGCCGCTGCCGTTGGGTCCGAGAAGTCCGAACAGCTGCCCTGGAGGGATCTCGATGGTGAGTCCGTCGACAGCTTTCTTTTCGCCGTAGCTCTTGGACAGGCTGGATGTGGAAATCACTGGCTGCATAGCTTGGGCAGAAT
This sequence comes from uncultured Methanosarcinales archaeon, assembly GCA_964587045.1. Lineage (GTDB taxonomy): Archaea > Nanobdellota > Nanobdellia > Woesearchaeales > CAZPJY01 > CAZPJY01. The sequence continues at coordinate 66,523 of CAZPJY010000003.1, read as the reverse complement.
GCAGCGTCGTATAAAAATTTATTGTTTGATGCCTGCAGCTCCTTCGGGCGCATTGTCAGGGGTGGGTGCAGGTGTCGCGAATTCGGATGGAAGGGCACGAAAAGGAGTTCTTCCAAAGCTTCCAAGAGGTCCAGGCGGATCAGGGCGAATCCTTCAGGGTTAAGCAAAAACCTTAAATCCCCTGCGCGGGTACCATGGCGCATGGTAAGGATCAACCTAATAGACCCAAAGTCACTCGCTGACCAGCACCTCCTCGCAGAGTATAACGAGATACTCATGCTGCTGGGCCACGTCAGGAGGCACCCTTCGGTAGATGGCCTGCCGGAGAAGTACGCGCTTGGCAAGGGGCACATCAGGTTCTTCAAGGACAAGCTGTCCTACCTCAAGGAGCGGCATTTCCAACTAAAGGCAGAGATGAGGAGACGGCATTTCGTTCCGACCAGGACAGTGGACCTGTCCGAATTCTCAGCGGATCACCTGAATGATTTTGAACCCAAGGAAGAGGATATCAGGATGATCAAGGCCCGAATCATAGAAAAATTGAAAAACAAGCCAGGTTTTTATACCTATTACGGGATGGTCAGGGACACTGACTTCCTCGTAAATCTCATCGAGGATGCCAGATGAAGAAGGTCGCAATCGTGGGAGCCGGACCGGGAGGTCTCACCGCAGGTATGATTCTAGCAAATGAGGGTTATATTGTCGACATCTACGAAAAGGAGGCACGCGTGGGCGGCAGGAACTCTTACCTTTCTTCCAAAGGCTTCAAGTTTGACATAGGCCCAACATTCCTCATGCTGAAGCCGGTACTTGACGATATGTTCAGGAGGGTTGGCGAGGA
>CAZPJY010000003.1:2078-65672 GCA_964587045.1 uncultured Methanosarcinales archaeon | reverse complement strand
TTATCTTACCTTCTACGACCTCGACCCCATGTACCACCTCGTGTTCAGGGAGAAGTCACTAAGGATGAGCCGTGACCATAAGAAGATGAGGGGTGAGATAAAATCAATCTTCCCAGGCGAGGAGAAGGGTTTCGACAAGCTCCTGATTAGGGAGAAAGCGAGGTTTGATGTTGCGTACCCCTGCCTTCAGAAGAATTACAGCAGATTCTACATGCTGTTCAACAGCCATCTGATGAGATTCATCCCTAAACTTTCGTTTCCAAACTCAATGCACACCGAGCTGGGCAAGTACTTCGATGACGAAGACCTCAAGATGGCATTCACCTTCCAGTCCAAGTACCTCGGCATGTCCCCTTGGCACTGCCCGGCAGCATTCATGATAATCCCCTACATAGAGCACAACTTCGGGATACAGCATGTAAAGGGAGGGCTCTCTGAGATATCCGAGGCAATGGCTGGGGTAGTGCGAAAGAAAGGCGGCAGGATTCATCTCAATACCGAGGTCAAAGATGTTGGGAGGGGAGCCATCACTCTGAAGAGCGGAAAAGTGGTAAAAGCTGACAAGATAATAGTCAACGCAGACGTAGGATACGCGATGAAGAAGCTGCTAAAGAAAAAAGACTTGTCTGCCAAGAAATTCTCATGCTCAACATTCATGCTCTACCTCGGAATCGACAGGGAGGTCGACCTGGAGCACCATACCATATTCTTCTCCAACGACTATAAGAACTTCGTGGATTCCATCTTCATGGAAAAGAGGATGAATGAGGACATATCCTTCTACGTGCGGAACGCATCTGCAACAGACCCGACGCTTGCGCCTGAGGGCATGTCCGGCATCTACATCCTCGTGCCTGTGCCAAACAACAAGTCAGGCATAAGGTGGGGCAGCATTAAGAAAAAATTCAGGGACAAGGTGATAAGCAAGATTTCTGAGAGAGTGGGGTTCGATGTCGAAAAGCACATCGTGACGGAAATGATGATAACCCCGGAAGACTGGGAGAAAAAGTACAACGTCTTCCTAGGCGCGACCTTCAACCTGGCGCACACGCTGACGCAGATGCTCTATTTCAGGCCACACAACAAGCTCTCGGAAGGACTCTATCTGGTGGGTGGCGGTACGCACCCTGGAAGCGGCCTGCCTACCATCTATGATTCGGGCAGGATAACGGCCGATATAATAATAAGCGAAAGCTAGGAAAAGTACTCAGAATATATCCCCGCGCTTTCCAGCTCGTTTTTACTCAACGTGATTGTTACAGGTCCAAAGTATCCTGGCGCGACCTGGTACTGCTGGAAGTGGATGGTCAGTGTGTTGTAGTTGAAGGTGAACTCCTTGTAGTTGTCTGCCGTGGGCGCGGTGCCTGAGTCGATCATCTCCTGCAGGAAACCCTCGACCGTCGCGCCGTTGGACTCCATCATGGACGCTACCTTCTGCGCGCTTAGGTTGGCCAAGGTGCTGAAGGCGTCCTGGGAGCCCAGGAAGTCCTGGATGCTTATCTGGTGCTGCCCCTGCATGTCGTAGTTGTAGGTGCGCACCTCGTTTGCGCCGTGCGCCCCGCCAGTGAAGTAGTAGACGCTGACTGAGAAGCTGAGGTACATGTCGTTCAGCTGGACAGGTTCCCACGTCGCCACGAAGTCGAACGGGGCCGTGGGCGTCGCGGGCAGGGTGCCGTTGGATGTCGCGACCCTGGCCTCGTAGTTGGCCTTGGCGTCGCTCTTGAACGATGTTATCGCGTCCTCGACGAAGCTTGAGACCTCTGCGTTGAAGGCTGCGTCGGCGTTCGGGAACTGCGGGTACTCAGCCTGGACGTTGTAGAAGGCGTCGGTTGAGTGGGCGAACCTGACTGTCATCGGCAAAGCGTCATTTTGGACCTGCTGTGCAGGAGGGGTTTCGATTGCCTGAGGGGCGCAGCCGGCAATTCCTAAAAATAGGACAATGAGCACAACCAGATACGCTTTTTCCACTCCCATAAGGGGGTGTATCCTGACTGTACTTATAACCTTTGTGGTGCTGTCATCCAGTGAAGAGCGGGTAGGCGATGGTTGCGGCTACCGCTACGACCGAGGCCGCGGCGAGGACCTTCCCTCTCAGTGGTATAATGATTTTCCTGGCAAAAGTCCGTCCCTTGTAAGCCCGGAAGGCCCGGCTCTCGAGTGAAAGCGAAAGGTTCAAGCCAGTTCTCAGGCCCTTGTAAATGAGGAAGGAGATATAGTGCTGCTGTTCCTTCAGGCGTTGTAAAAAGCCACCCAATTTGCGTCCTTTCCTCAGGATGTATGCGCTGCGCATTTCCTCATAGTCTTTTTGGAAGAGGTTCATGAAGTTCAGGACGAAGAAGATTAGGAACGCGCCAATATAGTGCAGCTTCAGCTTCTGGGTCAGGGAGACCGCAAAGTCCTGGGGATCAGTGCTGTCGATGAAGATGACTGTGACTCCGATGAAGACCCACATCCTGGCGGCGATGTTGGTTGCGTGGTTGAGCGCCTCGAGAGTGATAGGCAGTCCCATCAAGTTGAACAGAAGGGTATTCCCTTCGGTCACGAAGAGCTGAAGGACGAAAAATCCGACAGAGAAGAGGAGAAACACCCGGATGAAGAAGGACAGCGTGCTGAAGGGTATCCGCGCGCCAACACGTGCGAGGATGATGACCAATAGCGCGAGGGCCAGCTGCGGTACGCTCTGCGTGATCAGGAGCGAAATTGTGACAATGCACACAGCCCAAACTAGCTTTGAGATAGGGTCTAGCCCGTGGAAGAATGAATCCCTCCTGTGGTATGAGATCAGTATATCATTCATCGTAGCCTCATGCATCCTGCTAGGTCCTTTGGCGTGAGAGGGACCGGTTCTAGTCCGAGCCTGCGTGCGAGCGCCACGACCGGAGGCTCACTAAGCGAGAGACGCGCCAGTAGTTCCGGCGATGAGAACAGCTCCTGAGGGGAAAGGTCGGCGACTACCAGGCCGTCGTCGATCACTATTGTCCTGTCCACAAAGTTCGTGAGGAAGCGCATCTCATGGGTGATGACTATCATGGTGGTTCCTTGTCCTTTTTTCCTTTCCAGGAGCTCCATCAGCTGGCTCATCCCCCTGAAGTCCAGCCCCATGGTCGGCTCATCGAGGATGAGCAGGTCGACGGGACTTGGATCGAAGGTGGCTAGCACAAGCCTCTTTTTTTCTCCGAGGCTCAGATCCAAGGGGTTGCTATTCCCTAGCCTGGCCAGACCGTGGCGGGAAAGGGTTTCCTCAACCAGCTCAGGGGATGACTGGCCTCCAAGTGCGTCATCCAACTCCTCGCTCACTCTGAACTTGAGGAACTGGGCGTCGCTGTTTTGGAACATGTAACCAGCCGAGCATCCCATTACCAGCTTTCCGCCTGACGGCTTTAGGAGGCCCACCAGAAGCTTTCCAAGGGTCGTCTTGCCTGAGCCGTTTGGCCCGACGACAGCGATAGCCTCCCCCCTCCCGAAGCTGAGGCTTATGCCTCGCAGGATGTCGCGGCCCTTGACGTACCCTGCTGTCACGCCTTTCAGGCTGATCAGGCTCTCTTTGATTTCCTTTTTCGGAACAGGTTGGGAAGTGAAGGTGTACCTTGCTCTCAACGCCTCGTACACGGGGCCGATGCGCGGCGGCAGCACTGGGAGGTCATCTGTGTGCAGCAGGAATTCTGCAAGCTGCGGAATCCACACGCCCTTCTCCTCGAGTAGGAGCCGCGAGTGCTCGCAGAACACCGCATCGGGTGTGCCGTCGAGAAGGACCTTGCCCTCGTCGATGACGACCACCCTGTCGAGCAGGTGCAGGATTTCGTCAATCTTGTGCTCGATCAGCACGACCGTCGATTTCCCTTCGGCCTTCAGTCTCCCGAGAAAGCTTATGAATTCCTTGGTGCCCTGGCAGTCCAGGTTGGAGAGTGGCTCGTCCAGGATTAGGGTGTGGGGTTCCATTGCCAGGATTGAGGCCAGCGCTACCCTCTGCCGCTGCCCGTAGGAGAGCTCGCGGCACAGGGATTCCTGGAGTCCGGAGAGCCCGAGCATTCCTGCGTAGCTTTCCACTCTTTCGGCGGTTTTCGATGCTGGCAGCAGGAGGTTTTCGCAGCCGAAGGCAATCTCGTCGCGTACGCGTAGGTTGGAAATCTGCGAGTCCGGGTCCTGGAAGAGGATGCCTACCTGGGTGCCGATTGTCTTGTCGAAGTGCTGGGAGATGTCCCTGCCGTTGATGCGCACGCTTCCAAAGAACTCTCCCTTGATGAGGTTTGGGATGAGTCCGTTCAGGCACATGGCGAGGGTGCTCTTGCCGCACCCGCTAGGTCCAAGCACCAATACGAACTCGTGCGGCTCCACCTGAAGGGATATGCCTTTCAGTATGGCCTCCTCCGAATACCCAAATGAGAGTCCCTGTACATTGATGGCCGGTTCCAATCTCTTCAACAAGGTTTATTTGCTGATGAAGCGCGCAGGGACAATCTTTAGCACGGCTTTCGTAAGGAGAGTCGGGAAAAGGATTGAACTGGGTATTCCCACGACGATGAGCGGGATGAGCCAGCTCCACCATGCCATGTCCCCGAAGCCGTATAGTGCGTAGTTTGGGACTTGTGCAAAGATCCAGCTCACAGCACCGGCTAAAGCCCACATCTTCCAATCACCTGCCCGTTTGTATTTGGAGCAAAAGAAGGTGAGTTCCTGGCCCAGGCTTTGGGAGAAGGTAAAAAGCAGGAGGAGGAATCCGAAGGGGTTTCCGAATAGCAGCTGCGCGATGCCGAAGAGGTTTTGGGTCACAAAGGATGCGCCTTTCTTTTTCATGATGGCATAAGCCATTATGCCCGGAGTCTGGAAAAGCCCTCCCACTATCATGCCGCCGTAGAACCCGAAAGGGATTATCAAGAGATTGGTGATGAGCTGATTGTAAACCCCAATCACGCCGAAAACGGCAGCAATAATCGCGATGATGACCAAATCGGTTGTTGTAAAGGAGAACCAGTCGAATTTTTTTCCTTCCATGTCGATCCACCCCTGTGCTTTTTGTATTCAGCAAATACTTAAACATTTTGGTTAAAGGTCTTGTAGGCAGGGCTTCCCCGGTACGAACTCGGAGGGGAGGCCGAGCTTGGCAAAGTAATTGCACATCTCAATGCAGGCGAACTTTTCGGTCGAGTAGTGCGTTGCGCCCAGTAAGCTGATCCTCCTCTCCCGCGCGATTTCGTGGGCTCTGGCTGAGTAGTCGTTCTCGACCGTGATGCCCGTGACCAGGACGCTTTCCTTCGGGATGCTTTCCATGGTTTCAGGGTCATTTGCCCCGCCTGCGACTAGGGCGAGACGCTTGATGCGTTCTGGCCCGTAGGCATGCAGGCTGGTCCGGTGGCCGACTGCATCCCCCAGCTTGCTTCGGAGCTCATCAACGGTTCTGCAGCCAGTGGTGCCTGTGACGCCGAAGTCGCCGAGCTTTATGATGTCTGTTGCGCCTAGCGCTTGCGCAAGGCAAAAGCTGGTCGAATACCGGCTGAAATGGTCAAGGGGGGCGTGCAGGCAGTACAGGGAGATTCCCCGACCCCTCAGTCGCGTCAGGCGGTCGCGGGCCATCTGCAGCCATGGACCGCTTGATATGTTCCAAACTGCTGGATGGTGAAGGAAGAGCATCGCGTCGCGTCCGTTGCTGTCAAGTATCGTGTCCATAATTTCCTGTTCGGGAAAGACCGCTGTGTACACCTTGCTGACCCTCTCGGCAAAGTCGCACACAAGCCCCATATACCTGGTTCGGAAGTTTTCGGAGAGGAGGTCTTTGACCTGGTCAGTTTGAGCCGACCAGTCGTCGCTCATCCCTTGCCGGATGAAATCCTTCTCGAGCCGCAGATAGAGGGATTCAGCGTCCATGCTTTGAATTGTCTGTATCGGGATATTTAAAACCACCGATAATACAAATATTTAAATAATTCCAGGCTTAAGACGGGTGCCATGGAAATGAAAAGCCACCAGGAAATAGGCCAGGAGCTCGACCTCTACATCTTCCAAAAAGACATAGGTTCAGGACTTCCGCTGTTCACTCCCAAGGGCGCAACCCTGAGGAGGATAATCGAGAGGTACATCACCGATGAGGAGCTAAAGCAGGGGTACGAGTACACCTCAACGCCTGTCCTTGCAAAGAACGACCTGTACAAGATATCGGGGCACTGGGACCACTACAGGGAGTCCATGTTCGTTTTGAAGGTCGGCAACGAGACTTTCGCGCTGCGTCCCATGACATGTCCGTTCCACTTCATGATATTCAAGAGCAGGACCAGAAGCTACAAGGAGCTGCCGAAGAGGTACGCTGAGATGGCGAACCTGTTCAGGAACGAGCAGAGGGGCGAACTGATGGGCTTGACTAGGATCAGGCAGTTCACGCTGGCGGACGCACACATCATCTGCGCCTTTGACCAGCTTGAGGGCGAATTCGAACGGGTCCTGCACCAGGTCGAGCGCATCATGAAGGTATTCAAGATAGACCAGGTATGGTACCGTTTCTCGAAATGGGACCCTAAGAACAAGGATAAATACATCGACAACCCCAAAGCGTGGAACGAATCCCAGGCGACCATGAAGAAGATACTTGACAAGATCAAGGTCAACTACGCCGAGGCCCCTGACGAGGCCGCCTTCTACGGGCCCAAGCTCGACATCCAGTACAAGAATATCTACGGCAAGGAGGACACGCTGATTACCATACAGCTCGATTTCGCTCTTCCCGGACGCTTCCAGCTCACCTACATGGGTGAGGACGGAAAGGACCACACGCCCATGGTGATCCACCGCTCCTCGATAGGATGCATCGAGAGGACCATTGCTTATTTGCTCGAGAAGACCCAAGGCAAGCTGCCCCTGTGGCTCTCGCCGGTACAGGTAAAGGTCGTGAACTTCACGGACAGGAACACCGCGTCCTGCGAGAAGCTGGTCGAGAAGCTGGTCGGGCTGGGCGTGAGGGTCGAGACCGACTTCGACTCAGCGACCATGAACAACAAGGTGATGAAGTTCGTCGAGGATAAGATCCCCTACATGGTCGTGATAGGTGACAAGGAGGAAAAGAGCGGCTCGGTTGCCGTAAGGAAACGCGGTGAGCGCAAGGTCAACGTCGTTTCCCAAGACGAGTTCGTCAAGGACATCCTTTCTGAAATAGAGAAAAAAGCCTAGGCTGTCGCAATTTGCAAAAGGTTTATCTATTTTGGCCTCCCTCGGGGTAGCATGACCCAAGAGTTCGAGGAGATGGTCCACGAGCTGGACCGCGGGGCCATCGTGCGCTTCGTCACGCACAAGATCCGGATAATCCTCAAGGACAACGGGGTGATAGGCTCGCATTCTGCTGTCAAGTCCGGCATCAGGAACCGCGGCACGCCCATGGAGTTCTATTACCTGTGGGTGGATGAGAAGGACAACTTTTTCGGCAAGAAGATCGAGATCGTGATAAGGCCTGACTCCACCAGCGCCAGAAAGGCGCTTTCCATCGTGTTCCAGATTGGCCTGAAGGTCTTTGCCAGGAACGAGGACGGCGGCACTTCCAAGCACGCGTTCAGGAGGGCGATTCTCCGCGTGCTGCGGGACATCGAGATATTCGTCAGGAAGGAGAAGAGGTCACTCTAGCGCCCTCTTTCCCCGCAGCAGCTTCTGGTAGGTTATTGCGAAGCGGTGCGCCTCGTCCCTGACCCTCTGCAGCAGCTTCAGGGCGTGCGACTTGCGCTCGAGCCTTATCGGGTTGGACATGCCCGGCACGTGCACCTCCTCGAATCGCTTGGCGAGCCCGACTGTCGGAATCCTTAGGTGCAATAGTTCGAGCTCTTTCAGCGCGGCGTTGAGCTGGCCCCTGCCGCCGTCGACGACTATCAGGTTGGGCAGGTCGTCCTGCTCTGCGATCACGCGGGAATACCTCCTGCGGACCACCTCTGCGATTGACCTCGGGTCGTCGATGCCCCTCACAGTCCGTATCCTGAAGCGCCGGTAGTTGGACTTGTACGGCTTGGCGTTCCGAAACTGCACCATCGATCCGACAGTCGAGGTGCCTGAGAGGTGCGAGATGTCGAAGCAGTCGATGATCGAGGGCCGCTCCTGCAGCTTCAGCCTCTTCTGCAGGTCTTCAAGCGAGATCTCGTCTGCGAAGAGCGCTAGCTCGATGTTCTTTTCAGCAAGGGAGAGCAGGTCCTTTTTCGTGCCCTGCTTGGGGACGGTGATCCTGACCTTGCCGCCCCTCTTGTCTGAAAGCCACTCGGCAAGCGCGTCGCTCAGTCTCCTCGGCACGATGATCTCCTTGGGGACCTTTTCCTCGTAGTAGCCTGTCGCGAACTCCTCGAGGAAGTCGGGGTTCTCTGCGAAGGTGTACTCCTCCTTTGCCGAGAGCGTACCCTTGTAAATCTTGAACACGGCGAGGTGGACGGTCCCGTCCTTTACTATGTAACTGATGACGTCCTCGTCGTAGCTTCGCGCGCGGTCCATCTTCTGCCGCTCCTCCAGGTGCTCGAGGGCGAAGATCTGGTCGCGCAGCCGCATGGCGTACTCGAACCTCTGCGCTTCGGAGTGTATCTCCATCTCTGCCCTCAGCTTGTCCAGCAGCTCTTTCGTCCTGCCTTTCAGCACCATGGAGGCGTTCCTGATGTCGCGGGCGTAGTCAGCCTCCGATATCTTGCCTACGCAGGGCGCAGAGCAGAGCCCGATGTGGTAGCGCAGGCACGCGCGCCTGGGCATGCGCCTGCACGTCCGTATCCTGAAGGTCCGGTTGAGCACCTGGCGCACGTGGTCGCGCTCCTCTGCCGAGACGAAGGGGCCGTAGAAGTGGCCTGCGCCGTCCCTCTTCCTTGCGAGGAGCAGCCTGGGGAAGTCCTCGTCCGTTAGCTGGAGGAAGGCGTAGTTCTTGGAGTCTTTGAGGTCGATGTTGTAGCGGGGCATGTGCTTGCGGATCAATGTTCGTTCGAGAATCAGCGCCTCCTTTTCGTTGTCGGTCGCGATGAAGTCGACGTCGCGGATGTGCTCGACGAGGATGCCGGTCTTGGCGTCGTGGCCGCGCTTCTGGAAGTAGCTTGCGACCCTCTTTTTTAGGTCCTTGGCCTTGCCGATGTAGATGATGTTTCCGTGGGCGTCCTTGAAGAGGTAGCAGCCGGGGCTGTGGGGGAGGTTCTCGTGCATGGGATTCTTGGGATTATCTTAGGCTATTTATTCGTTGTGGAAGCACAGGAGCTCTCGACCGTTACAAAGTAGTATTCAATATTTTTTTCCGAGGAGGTTCTTATTTATTTTCTGGGAAATTCTCGAGATATTCAAATCTATTCCATAAGGGAGGTTGGGTAATCTGTTGGTTTAGGGCCAATTGCCGATATGAACAGTTAAATCGAATACAAGTGCTCAATTTAACAGGAATTAGTGTCAATAAAAATGCAGCCCGTCATATTTTCGCCGATTGTATGTTGTCGCTTCTTCAGAATAGTAACTTTTATATATCCCTTTTTTTTACCAAGAAGCATGGCAGCATCGCTTGAAAAAAGACTTTCAGAAGAAGTTAATATATTGAAAGGATTGATAGCTTCACTTCCTCTAGAAGAAGAGCAAAAAAAAGTGCTGAGTAAAAATATACATGACAGACGTTTTACTATCAATTCTTTTCCATTAAGCGAAGGACAAGTGAAATTACTGAATATAGCAATTGGAGAAGCGTATAAGGCATATGACGATGCTTACCACGCTGCAAAAAGCTGTCCAGCAGTAAGTGAATGGATGACTGATCCGGTTAATGAAGTTGCTGGCTATTGGAATAATTTAATTCAGTAGTGCTGCGTTTTAACTTTCTCCACACGACGTTCGTCGAACTTTTGCTTCGCAAAAGGAGACTAACAGCGATTAGTGTCAATAAAAATGCAGCCCGTCATATTTTCGCCGATTGTATGTTGTCGCTTCTTCAGAATAGTAACTTTTATATATCCCTTTTTTTTACCAAGAAGCATGGCAGCATCGCTTGAAAAAAGACTTTCAGAAGAAGTTAATATATTGAAAGGATTGATAGCTTCACTTCCTCTAGAAGAAGAGCAAAAAAAAGTGCTGAGTAAAAATATACATGACAGACGTTTTACTATCAATTCTTTTCCATTAAGCGAAGGACAAGTGAAATTACTGAATATAGCAATTGGAGAAGCGTATAAGGCATATGACGATGCTTACCACGCTGCAAAAAGCTGTCCAGCAGTAAGTGAATGGATGACTGATCCGGTTAATGAAGTTGCTGGCTATTGGAATAATTTAATTCAGTAGTGCTGCGTTTTAACTTTCTCCACACGACGTTCGTCGAACTTTTGCTTCGCAAAAGGAGACTAACAGCGATTGAATCGAATACAAGTACTCAATTTAACAAGGGATATGTGCAATATTACTCGGACACTTTTACTTTAGAAAACTATTTAACTAGCGGGCTTTATAATATCTTTATGGTTAAAATCATCTTCATCAGAGGTGCTCCTGCAGTTGGTAAGACTACAGTAACAAAGAAGCTTCTTAAAATTTTAAAAGTTGAATATAAAAAAGATTGCGCATATTTTTCTGAAGATGATTTTAGAAAGCAAATGCAGTTCAAATATAAGGGAAAAGATCTAATAGCTCATACAAATTCAGTTGAATTTATAAAAATTGTAATACTAAAATTATTAGAAATTGATCATTACGACTACATTTTCATCGAAGGTCAATTCAGATATAAGGAAGTTATTGAGAAGTACCAAGAATTTATTTCAAATAATAACTTCGAATCATTATGGTTCCAATTCAATCTAGATCTTAATGAAATGAAAAAACGTGATATTGAATATAGAAATGTTAAGAGCAAAAATATAGAAGATGAAAAAGAAGATATTGACTCTAACATTCCTGAAAATGCTATTATTATAGATACCAAAAAGCCCCCAGAAGATACATTAAAAGAAGTTTTAGCGAAATTAACGTAAAAGTGTCCTGCGTCATACTGTCAACTCTTAGATTTGATTTTTTCTTGCAGAAAAAACATATAACAGTGATTAGTTTCAATTTAGAATTCCGGCCTAAAATATTTTTCTTGATCTTCCTTCTAATGTTTTTTTCATTTTACTCATATCATGTTTAGATGGAATAACAATTAAACCGTCAATTTGGTGTTTATGTCCTTCGTATTCAAAATATCCTAAATGATATAAATCAAACCATGATTTTTCGACTTTAGTAAATTTCCAATCTTTTGGAAGATGCATTGGTTCTTTCATTACAATAACTAAGTCTATATCTGAACCAATTTGACCTCGATATGGTTCTTCATAAACGCCAAATTTCCCTTCAGCAAGAGAAGCCCACACGTAAGCTTCTTTTACAGTATCACAAATTGATAGTAAGTTCTGTAAATTAGCTTCTGCTTTATTCCAAACATCTTCCTGATTTTTATAAAGGATTTTATGAGGTTTCATCTAATAATTAAAAAAATCATTTAAATATATAAAGATAATGGCCAGAATTCCAAACTCTAAAATTTTCCTTCGGGAACATTGCACTAAATTTCAGCCCTTCGGGTATTATAACATCGATTAAACTCAATATAAAATCTGCTAAAAATCTTTGGGGGTTTGAAGTTTCTTTACTATTACAAAAAGGAGACAGTTTATATATTCGGTCCACTACATATCATGTATGAGCGACTTAAACAAATATGGCATAGGTTTTTGGATTGGTGGAGGAGTTTATAGTATAATCAACATGATTATGAATCTAAAGGGTGGTGCTCAAAGTGATATATTACTTTATAACTATCTAATAACAGGAGTTGCTGTAATTGGCCTGATTTTAAACATGATTTTGTTGAAAAGAGGAAAGAAGAATGTTAAATAAATCAAAAAGAGTTCTAGAATGGAGCATCGCATTCTGGATTGGGATCGGTTTAATGAGCATGATCAATGTCGTCAAAATTGTTTATACTCGACAGGCTCTTCTATATGACTGGATCATGTTTGGGGTTTCAATAGTCGCCATAATTATTTGTGCGGTTTTAATTAAGATTAGAAAATAGACCCTTTTCCCAAGGCTTCCATACACTCCAAACCCTTCCTTCTCCTGACAGGTGGTGCTTCGCAAATCATAGGTAATTTTTCCTTCGCCGTCGGCGATGGAGAGCGAGCCGTCTGAGATTAATTGTGGAAAGGGTATCTTTAAATATTCTGAACGGCACGCATATGAACATGCGAATTGAACATATCCTCCTGTTCAGCATCCTCCTACTTGGGATGATCAGTGGATGCGCCCAGCAGCAGTACGCCGAAGAGACAAAACCAGATGAAGATGAAATGGGCCCCTTACATTACATGGAAGAGGTGGAACCGCCGCCCGGCACCGGCGAGGAGACAGAGCCTGCCCAAGACCGTTCAATCGTGCGGCCTCCTGATCCCGAATTCACAGACGCGGAAATCCTCAACGCGGCATACAACGGGACGTCATACATACCTGGCTTCTACAATGAGGGAACCCTCCAAGGAAACATATACTACGAGAACACGATCAGCATCAAGCCCCCAAAGGAACGGGGATTAGAATGGATCGAGCTCTGCACAGACAACAGGACCCAGGCGCTCGCATGGTCCGAAGCGTCGAGCAGGAACAGCGCGTACTACCGCAACCTGACAGGAGAGCGCGAGACCGACAAGTACTTCGAGTTCACGAGGGTGTATGCCAAAAATCCCTCTGACGTCCTGCTGAGCAGGGTCCACAAATGCAGTTATCTGGACAAGTCGGGGTACGACAAGTTCCAAAAGGAGGAGGGACTGGGCACCTTCAGCCAAAGGCCCATAACTGACGAGAACGCAAAGGAGCTGATTGAGTACCTGTGGTATGTTGAGCATCCTGGCGCAGGCAGCCAGAATCCCATCCTGGACCACTACCTCTACGAGGACGGGGACTCAATACGTTATGTCATCTACCACGTTGTCGGCTTCATCGGGGACTGGGGCCTGTGCGACCAGATCGCCCTGGTGAGGAGGCAGTATTCCGTGGACGTGAGCTCGGGGAAGATTACCATGGAAAGCAAGGACCTCAGGACCGTGGAAGGTCGGTGCCGCTGATCCTTGCGCGTAGATTTACCTGAGAACATATGTCCAGCCTGGCTGCCAGGCCTTCCTTTTCCTCCAGTCCTCGTCGATGGCCTGCTCCCACGTCCTCCCTTTCAGCAGCACTTCAAGCGCCAGCTGGGGTGCCTGGTGGGCGAAGACTGCGATGTGCTTGCCGGGATATTCCTTTCCGAGAAATCCCAGAAAATCAGCGATTCTCGCCTCGACGTCGTGATAGCTCTCCCCGTTCGGGAAAGGTTCGTCGACGTATTTGTCCATGTTCGGCTTGAACTCTCCTGCTGGATGCCCGGTGAGGTCGCCGTAATCGCACTCGCGTAAACGCTTGTCCTCTAAAATCGGATAGCCTTCGAACGCGAGCCTGGCGGAATCGACAGCGCGCTTCAGGTCAGAGCAGAAGACTGCGTCGAAGCGCAGGTGTGACACCTGGGCTGCAAGCTTTTTCGATTCCTCGATGCCTTTTTCGCTCAGCTCTCCAGGAGACCAGCCCGTGGCCAGGTGCCTTTCGTTGTCGGTGGTGGTCCCGTGAACAAAATACGTGATGGTGACAGCCATGGAAGGCGTGAACGCACGGGCAGTATAAAAAGATTGCTCGCCTGCGTCAGGCAAGCAGGTCCTTTAACTGCTCCCTAACCATTTCCTCGATCTTTCCGGAGAACATCTTAGCCATCAGTGGAAGCTCTCCCTTTAGGCTGATCTTGCCCTCGCTCAAGGTGACCTGCCCTCTTGTGCTGAACCCCATGATCATCATGCTGTAGTCCATCCTCGTGCGTTCGTGATTCCAGCTCATCTTGGGATTGCTTATCTTATCAGCATGCTCCCTTTGCATATCAATTATGAGGTTGTTGATTCTCCTGTAGGCTTCCTCATGCGTCAGGTTGTGCCTGTATTCTATTCTCATGCTGCGGTGGAAGAACAGGTATCCTAAAAGTTTTTCCCCCAGGCCAGGAAGACACCGATTTGCACAAGGTATTTAAGTTAGCCAAGCCATTCACCTGGTCATGTGGATTGATATTTTAGGATACGCTGCAGGCATCCTCGTGGTCATATCGCTTCTCCCCCAGGCCATCAAGAGCTGGAAGACCAAAAAAACCAGGGACCTGAGCCTATGGAGATACGTCGTCTATGTGGTGGGATTAGTCCTTTGGATAGTCTACGCGATTATCATCAGAAACGGACCCGTGGCCGCGATGAACAGCGTGGGACTGTTGTTGGCGTTGTCGATTCTTTACCTGAAGCTGAGGCACGGGTGAACCTACGACCAAGGCACTAGAATTGGTTTCAGGAACTGGCCGGTGAAGCTCTTGCCGTTCCTGACCACTTTCTCTGGAGTGCCTGTGGCCACCACCCGCCCGCCGGCATCGCCGCCCTCAGGACCGAGGTCGATTATCCAGTCTGCCGACTTTATGACGTCCAGGTTGTGCTCTATCACCATGACGGTGTTGCCCTTCTCCACGAGGTCGTTGAGCACCTTGATGAGCTTCTTGATGTCGTGGAAGTGCAGGCCCGTCGTCGGCTCGTCCAGGAGGTAGACCGTCCTGCCGGTCGCCTTCTTGGAAAGCTCCCTCGTCAGCTTGATGCGCTGCGCCTCGCCGCCTGAGAGCGTGGTCGAGCTCTGCCCCAGCTTGATGTAGTCGAGCCCCACGCGCGAGAGGGTCTCGAGCTTGCGCCTGATGAAGGGGATGTTCTCGAAGAGCTCCAGCGCCTCCTCCACGCTCATCGCGAGCACGTCCGAAATCGACCTGCCCTTGTACGTGACCTCCAGGGTCTCGCGGTTGTACCTCCTGCCCTTGCACTCCTCGCATTCGATGTACACGTCAGGAAGGAAGTTCATCTCGATCTTGATGACCCCGTCGCCCTGGCACGCCTCGCACCTGCCGCCCCGCACGTTGAAGGAAAAGCGGCCGGGCTTGTAGCCGCGCTTCTTCGATTCCTGGGTCGACGCGAAGATGCGCCTGATCTCGTCGAACACTTTCGTGTAGGTGGCGGGGTTGCTCCGGGGCGTCCTGCCGATGGGGCTCTGGTCGATCACGATGACCTTGTCGATGGGCTCGTCGTAGGAGATGGACTCGTGCTTGCCAGGCCTCTTGCGTGACGCGTGCAGCTGCTGCATCAGCCCGCGGTAGATGATGTCGTAGACGAGCGTTGACTTGCCGCTGCCAGACACCCCGGTGATGAGGGTAAGCGTGCCCAGGGGCACGTGGACGTCTATTTTCTTCAGGTTGTGCTCCTCGCACCCGTTCACGTGAAGGAACGCATCGCTCCTCCTCCGCTTGGGAGGTATCTCGATTTTCATCCTGCCTGCCATGTACCTGCCTGTAAGCGATGATGGATTGCGCTTGATCTGCGTAGGCGTGCCCTGCGCGATGATTTCGCCCCCGTGCAGGCCAGCGCCAGGCCCCATGTCAATCACGTAATCAGAGTTGAGAATGGTTTCCTCGTCGTGCTCGACCACTATCACCGTGTTGCCCAGGTCCCTCAGGCGGTGAAGGGTGTCAATCAGCCTCTGGTTGTCCCGCTGGTGAAGTCCGATGGAGGGCTCGTCCAGTATGTACAGCACGCCTGTGAGGTTTGACCCTATCTGCGTCGCTAGCCTTATGCGCTGCGCCTCCCCTCCTGAGAGCGTTCCAGAATTCCTGGATAACGTCAGGTAGCCGACGCCGACCTTGTCAAGGAAGTCCAGCCGCTCCCGTATCTCCTTTAGGATCTGCCGCGCAATCTTTGCCTCGGTCTTGGTGAGCTTCAGAGTGGAGAAGAAGGATTTTGCGTCCTTGATGGAAAGCTCGGTTACGTCGACGATGTTCTTGCCGTGCACCTTGACCGCAAGCACTTTGGGCTTGAGCCTCCTGCCCCCGCACGCCGGGCATGGCGATATCCTCATGAACTTCTCGAGCTCCTTCCTCCTGTATTCCGACTCGGTCTGGTGGTAGAGGCGCTCCGACTGGGGGATCAGCCCTTCCCACGTTCCGGTGTGTGACCAGTTGGCCTCGCCGTTCTTCATCTTCATCTTGAACTTGATCATCTCGTCAGAGCCGTACATGAGGGCGTCGTACTGCTTCCGGCTCAGGTCCCTGATTGGGGTGAAGACGTCGAATCCGTAGTATTTCGCGACCGCCCCGAGGTACTGGCCGCGCCATCCGTCGATCGCGTTCCTGTAGAGGGCGACAGCGCCGTCGGCGATGCTCAGCTCGTCGTTTGGGATGATCAGCTCAGGGTCGAAATCCATCTTGATGCCCAGGCCTGAGCAGGTCTCGCACGCCCCGAACGGGCTGTTGAACGAGAACATCCTGGGCTGCAGCTCCTCGAATGACAGGCCGCACTTGGGGCATGCCATCTTGGACGAGAAGGTATGCTCCTTTCCGTCCTTGTCCACGACGGTCACGAGCCCGTCGGCTTTCGAGAGCGCGTGCTCTATCGCCTCCACCAGGCGGCCGTTGGCGTTTGCTGCCACGCGGTCGATGACGATGTCGATGTCGTGCTTTTCGTACCTGGCTAGCTCCACCTTTTCATCCGTGCGCTGGATGCTGCCGTCGATCCTCACGCGCACGTAGCCGTCCTTTCCAAGGTCCTCGACGAGCTTTTCGTAGGTGCCCTTCTTCTGCCTGATGATCGGCGCGAGAACGGTGAGCTGACCCTTCAGCGAGGTGCTTATCTGGGCTGCGATCGCCTGCGGGGTCAGTGACTGTATCCTTATGCCGTGCTCTGGGCAGTGAGGGACGCCGATGCGGGCGAAGAGTAGCCTGAAATAGTCGTAGATCTCTGTTACGGTACCTACTGTTGAGCGGGGGTTCTTGCTAGTGGTCCTCTGGTCGATTGATATCGCGGGCGACAGGCCTTCTATGGAGTCCACGTCAGGCTTGTTCATGAGGCCCAGGAACTGGCGGGCGTAGGCAGAGAGCGACTCGACGTAGCGGCGCTGGCCCTCTGCGTATATGGTGTCGAATGCGAGGCTCGACTTGCCGCTGCCGGACAGCCCGGTTATCACCACCATCTTGTTCCGGGGTATCTCTACGGTGATGTTTTTTAGGTTGTGCTCGCGGGCGCCCTTGATAAGGATGTTTTTCATCAGTTCCGGGAATAATCCGGCCCTTTTTATGTTTAGTGCTTAAGCCTGTCCAGTGGAAAATGACAATTTCAAATACTACTTATCAGTAGTTAAAGAAAGAAACCTTTAAAAATAAGGGATTTCTCGCCACGAAAGGAGATGATACAATGCGGTTCAAACCATTAGCAACCATCACGCTCGCAGCAGGCCTGTTTGGGGCGGCGATCTACGGAGTACTGAGCCAGCCTGAGGACGCGAAAACAGGGGCCTATGACAAGCTCTTCTCGGCCAGGCAGATCACAGTCGAAGAGGCTGTTCTCAACATCGGCAAGGACTACAACATCATCGTGGACAACGAGCGCGTCGCCACGGTCAGCGGCAAGGATTTCAAGGTGTTCGGGGGCGACAGGTTCGACCTCGAGACTGTCGACGGGACGCTCGTAGCCTTCGAAGAAGAGGATAAAAGGTACCTCTTCAAGCTGAACCGCTCGGCGACGGTCTACGACGGAGATGGCCACGTGCTGGGATACCTGGCTGAGGAGCGCTGGAACGACCTGTTCAAGTGGGGCTACATCTTCCACTTCTACGACGAATACAAAAATGAGATAGGCAGGTCCCAGAAGATCACCAACTCAAGCGTTTTCGGAAACCACACGATAAAGGACAACCTGGGCAACATCGACTACCAAATCGACAAGCAGATCAACTGGAAACGCGGACTGCTGGGCTCTGACAAGTATGTCATAAGAGTCAACGACTCAAAGGACGTACCGCTGGAAAGCGCGATCCTCCTGACCTGCATTGAGGACGCGATCAAGGACTCCGAGGAATCCAAGACCAGCGACTCAGACGAATAGGGTTTTAGGTTCTTTTCCTCAAACTCTTCCTTCAGCTAAAATCAGGTGTATTTCTCCCTAAGCTGTTCGAGGATCGCCTCCCTGTTCTCGTTCCCCCCGTAGCAGGAGTAGCGGTCGAGGGCCTCCTCAAGCATATCAGGATGGTAGTGGGCAAGATATGGGATGAATGGCCTTGGTTGCGCATCAAACTGCCTGGACCTCAAGCTGAGATAGCAGTTGCCCGGAACCGTCCTTAAAGTGCTCCGCAGGAAATACTATATCCTTGCTCAGTCCGAGAAAAATCTTCGATAGACCTTGAACTGCTCCCGAAAAGAAGTTTATATTAAACCTTGCTTAGCCGCACCACCTTCCGGTGCGACGTTGCGCCTGATATGATTCTTGCGTCAAGGCCGAACTCCCTTGAAAAGAACTTGATGATCTCAGCATTCGCCTTGCCCCCCTCAGGCTGCGCTCTGACGTTGAGCCTGTACGCTTTGCGCTCGTCATCCCATCCGACCAGCCGCGTCTTAGGGCTCTTCGGCCTTACCAGTAGGGTGAAGGTGCCAGGCCCCATCTAGCTGTAGTCCCTCCAGATGTGCTTGCACTTCTCGCACTTGTTGAAGCGCGTCGCAGGCTCGTCGGCCGCGCGCGTCTGCACGAACCAGTAGAAGGCCCTGCCGTGGCCGCATTTGGGGCACTCCACCTCAGCGATGGGGTTGGTCTCGACCTCCTTGTCGACGACCTCTATCTCCTCCTTCTTTTGGACCTTCTCCTGCATGGTCGTGTTCATCTCACCCTTCCTGTCAGTGTAGCCGCAGGAGCACGCGAGAACCTTCTTGCCGTCTTTTGTTTTCGGGAGCAGTATCGCCCCGCATTTTGGACAAAACATTCGGATCACCCAGTGAACAGTTGTATCAGATTGACGAAACCTATCTTAATCCACCCGAGCAGCGGCACCCTGATCCAGGCCTTGCCGATCACCCGGTCATCAGGTATGTCATACTCGCCTATCGCGAGCGAGCTGGCTATGTTGGCGTCGCCCTTGGTCTGGAAGTGCATCTCCCCGTCGACATCCCAGATGCGTATCACCCTGTGTATTATGGGGTCCGGGCGGTTGGACTGGAACACTATGACGTCGCCCACAGACACCTCGTCAGAGCTGCGCAGTATCATTATATCGCCCGTGTTGAAGCCGTTTTTGAAGGGGAACTCCTGGAAGTCGGCCTCGGTTATGTTATTGTTGATGTACCAGTCGGCCTGCCTGCACGGCGTCCTGCCGCACGCTGCCTGTGAGACCCACCAGTCGTCGAACGAGCCGTGGTGCTCCATGCTGCCTGAGACCACAGCCACTATCGGATGCGTGGTCCCTAACATGAGGCCGAGGCCTGGGTAGACGATGAACTTGATGAGGACGAATGCGATGATGATATTTACAATCCAGCTCCAGATGCTGTCATCATCCCAGATGAAGTACCACACCTTCTGCCATGTGGTCTTGCCCTCATAGGGCGATTTCTTGAGCATAGGAGAGAAGGATTTATGCGTCTCTTATAAGATTTGCGGTTCAAATTTCCTCGATGATGTACACGGAATAGCCGTCACGGACCTTATGCATCACCGATTTGAGGGATTGGCTCACCTTCTGACCTGCGCTGGGCCTGTAAGCCAGGTACCTCACGCCTGTGGGATCCTGAAGCCAGAAGGCGAATCCCATTATCTTGCTGCCGATCAGGCCTTTCTTGTGGATCTCCATGAGATGATCGCTTCGCTCGTTCACCGTCCCTTTCAGGTGGTCTGCGACCGCTTGTGCGAAAAGCTTGAGTTTGTGGTCTGCCATGCGGTGACGCAAAGGCAGGGACATATTTATATTTTCCCCAAGCTTTTAATACTCCTCAGCCTCTCCCCCCCGTATGGGATTCTGCCCGGGGTGCGGAAAGGAGATAGGAAAAGAAGAGTTCTGCCCAGACTGCAGGCCAAAGAGGTCTCGGAAGGCGCAAAAGCCCGTCGTATTCTGCACGTGCGGCAAGGTTCTGGTCAAGAACGTCTGGCGCAAACCCGGCGTGGCAGAGAGGCTGCTGAAGGTTCGCTTCCCAGCTGGGCTGAGGCTCAAGCCCGGCATCAAGGAGACGGTCGACGGCTTCTCCTACGAGGTCAGGACGTGTCCCGCGTGCTCCAAGGCAGGAACCAGGTATTTCGAGGCCACCCTGCAGCTCAGGAACCCGTCAGATGAAGCGATCGATCGGGTGAACTCCGAAGTCGGTAAGGCTGAGGGCGTGCATGCGACCGACTTCAAGGAGGTCAGAGGCGGAGTGGACGTGAAGCTCACCAGGTCAGGTTTTGCGGTCAAGCTTGCCAGGAAGCTCGTCTCAGAGTTCGGTGGCACCATGTCGGTCTCAGACCACCTGTATTCGCGCGACCACCAGACCAGCAAGGCCCTGAAGAGGATATCGGTAAAGGTCAGGCTTCCGGGCCTGTCACCAGGGGATGTGATCGCGTGCGACGGCAAGGCGATCCGGATAACATCGCTCGGAGAGACCTTCTCAGGGGTCGACCTGGCCACCGGGAAGCGCTGGTCCAAGAAGGCGCCGGAATGGGCCCGGCTAGAAGTGAAGGAGGCTCAGCTCACCCGTCTGAAGCCTCACCCTGAGGTGATGGACCCCGAGACCTTCCAGAGCGAGAGGCTGGGCGGAAAAGTCAGCGGGCAGGTCGGCGACACCATCAGCGTGGTGTTCTACCACGGCTGGCTAGCGGTCTGACCTGTAGCTCTCCACTACCTCGCTTATGTCCAGCCCGCTCCTTGCGCTGTCGAATTCTTTACTGTCCACAACGGCATAATGCTGGCTTGCCAGGACTGGCTTCATGCGGATGGTTGACACCTGCCTAGACACCTGCGCAGGGAACCTCTTGGGTGATATGAGCATCGCATGCTTATCGGCAAGTAGCTGCACCGCTGACGCGCTGAAAGACGAGGGGTCCTCGATCATGATTATCTCCTGCTGCTTGACATCCCCAAGCTCAGCTTTGCCAAGCGACCTGACCCGCCTGACCAGCAGGTTTGAGCCTGCGAGCGACAGCATCCTGTTAAGCAGCCTGATCTCGCCGTCCTTGGCCCTGATGACCTCGCGCAGCAGCCTGGCCTGCTGGTCCAGGGACCTGATACGCCGCTCCTTGAGGTGGACCAGCTCGTCGCTTGAGGTTCGGGGGTCCCTCAACTCCTCCACCCTTATGACGCGGCCCTTGCCCTTCCTCCTGAGGATTGCTATCTCCCGATCCTTTTGGGTGAGCAGCTCCCTGAGCCTGTCAAGCTTCCTGTCCCTGCCCTCCTTTTTCCTCTCCCTGCTGACTGTGGGCGGAGCGGAAGGCGTTGTCAGGATGTCGACAGCATCAGCCAAGCTAAGCGAACCCTGGCGTATCATCAGCTTTTTTAGGGGAGCCTCGAGCGCCGGGTCCTTGGACCGCCTGACATAGCTCTCTATCCGCCTCATCTTGGGCCTGACGCCCTTCAGAGCGTAAAGTGCTGCGGCGAGGGAGTCCATCTCGTGGCTGTTGGCGTACGAGTACCTCTTGGTAAGCGACTTCTTCTCGGCCACGGCGAGGTCCTTCCTGGGCCAGGACAGGGCTGCTCCAAGCTTGGCTGAGACCTTGCGGCACAGGGTCGGCGGGTTGGCCTTGTCTGTGGCCACCATCGCGACGTCGCCCAGAGAGGTCAGCTCCTTTAGCAGTATCGGAAGGGAGTAAGTCCTCCCCGACCTGATGGCGATGAGGTTGCCGTAGGTGTCGAGCACTGCGTAGCCGAGAGTGGTGCCGGGATCGATGCCAACGACTAAGGGTTCCATTCGGCATGCCGAAATGAGGGATGAATATATATACATTGGCAAAATTTTATAAACGGCCTGCCCATCCCAGTTCTAAGGGTGGTTCGATGGAGCACGAACTGAGGATACTCACTGTCAACGGCGACTACTTTGCCGAGCGCATCATTCATTACCTCAACGAGCTTTACCGGAGCTCGAGGGCGAAGATATCCAACGAGTCCAAGACCCTGAAGGCCTTAGAGTACGACGAGAAGCGATTCCGCGACGGCGAGATGTTCTTTACGATAAAGGAAAACGTGCGCGGAAAGGACGTCTTCGTCATACACTACATGCACGCCCCTTACGACAAGTCATACAACGTGCATGACAACCTGCACAGGCTCTACCTGATCAACCAGACCCTGAAGCTTGCGAGCGCCTCGAGGATAACCAACGTGATCCCCTACTTCGCGTACGGCAGGCAGGACAGGAAGACGCAAGGGCGGAGCCCCATATCCGCCAGGCTGCTTGCCGACCTCATCGACAAGAGCGGCGCTGACCGCGTCCTCACCCTGGACTTCCACTCTTCGCAGATACAGGGCTTTTTCTACCCAAAGAACGTCAAGGTAGACAACCTGACGGGCATCGGGAGGCTGGCTGAGCACTTCAAGGAGATCAGGGACGCGAGGAAAGACTACGTGGCCGTCGCGCCTGATGCCGGGGCTGCGAGGAGGACCATCAGGTTTGCGAACATGATCGGCGCGAGCTTTGCCATAATCAACAAGATACGCCCCAGGGCCGGCGAGGCTGAGAGCTTCGGACTGGTGGGCGACGTGACCGGAAAGCATGTAGTGATACTCGACGACATCGTCGACTCCGGCGGGACCGTGGAGGCGGCGATAAAGAGGATGAAGGACCACAAGCCGGCGTCCATCCAGATATTCTGCTCCCACCCCCTGTTCTCCCCTCCGGCAGAGGAGAGGTTCGGGAAGCTCGGCGTGAAGATAGTGGGACTCAACACCGTCTACCAAGGCAAGGAATTCAACAAGAAGAACAAGTGGTTCGAGCAGATAAGCGTGTCGAAGCTCTTTGCCAACGCGATATTCTCCATACACACGGACGACTCGGTCAGCACGCTGTTCCCTGAGACTGACTAGAAATCCTTGAGCGAAACCTGCCCTTTCCTCTTGCGTTCTGGCACCACTTCGACCTCTTGGCCGACCTGCTTCTTGATGTCCTTTGCGACCGCAGGCCCGACGATTTGTGAGAGGACGTGGGCATCAGCCCGCTTCACGTCGCTGAGGTCGCGGATGCGCGAGTTGTAGAGGCGTCTGGCCCTGACGCGCCCGACGTTCTTGAGCTTCAGCAGAGCAAACAGCTCCTCCTTGACGCCGTACCTTGCCCTGAACCTGGTCTTGGACACGTGCGACCTGACAGCGCGGAACTGCATGATATTCGAGAGCTCCTCGCACGCGTAGAGGAGCCAGTCCGCCAGGTCGAGCTTGACTCGCAGCTCGCCCGGCCTGATGCTGTACCCCTCGAGCAGGTACTCCTCGTCCTTTTCCTCCACCCAGTCCATCAGCATCAGGGTCAGCTTGAAGGAGGAGAGGAAGTCCTCGTACTCGGCTGCGTAGAGGGAGGGCTCTTTTACAACGAGGTAGGGGGAGTAGGCCGCAAGCTTCTCCTGCATGTCCTCCCACTCCGCGGCCTTGATCCTTGGGTAGGGCCGCATCTCCAAAGCCGAGGCCACGAGGTTGAGGAAGGTGACGGCCTTGACCTCTGCGGAAGAGGCGAGACGCAGGCCCTGCATCAGGCTGTAGGCGGTCAGGGGGTCTAAGTAGAGCTCAGCCACCCTCCTTCCGATGAGCGTCGCCTTGAGCCCGGCATCCTCCTTGCCCAGGTCGTCGGCGCTCACGAAATCGTCTGAAGGTGTGAGGAACTCCCATTCCTTAAGCTGCTGCACCACCTTCTGCAGCTTGCTCTTGAGCTTCTCCATGTCCTTGTACTGGTGCGCCCAAAAGGTCCTCTCGAAGAATCCGAACATGCCCTTCTCGTCGGTGATGTAGCCTGCGACTATCAGTGAGAGCACGTACGTCCTCAGGACAGGCTCCACGGCGAGCTTAGAGAATATCTCTTCAGGCTCGCCCGACAGGTAACGCTTGATTATCTCCTTTCGGTCGGCATCGTTTGCCGCGACAACCAATGCCTCGCCGAAGTCGTCGAAGGACGGCCTTCCGGCCCTGCCGGCCTGCTGCATGTACTCGAGCACAGGGATCCAGGACAGTCCCCACGGGCTGCCGTACCTCTTGACATCCCTGAGGATGGTGCGGAACGCGGGCAGGTCGACCCCGGCTGCGAGGGTGGGGGTGCACGCGATGATCTTGATGACTCCTCTGCGGAAACCATCTTCTATCAGCTCCCTCTGCTTTCCGACCAGGCCCGCGTGGTGGAACGCGACGCCCCTCTCAAGGCAGAATGCGAGCCTGGCGCACTGCTTGGTGGGCTTGGGGAGCACGCCTTTGACCTGGTCTGCGAGCGCCTTGAGCTCATCGCCCTCCATCCCCGCGCTCTTGGCCACGTCCTCTGCGGTTCTTTCGGCTGACCTCTTGGAGTTCACGAAGATGAAGGCCTGCTTTTTCTTATCCAGGGTGTCCAGGGCCAAATCGATGGCCGGAATCCCTGTCGGCTGCTTTATCCTCATAAGGGCATCGAATCTCCAGCTCTTAATAAATTTTGTGAAGGCCTGTCCGGTGGAATGTTTTTTATATAAGGAGTTCCTATACCAGCACGGGGTGGTTGCTATCGAATTGGACAGATTGCTTGAGAGGCTTGATTCCACCAAGGCGGTCAAGGTCTACTGGACTATTGACGACACCTTCGGTGAGTATTCCATGCCTGTGAGCCTCGCTTCTGATGTGGTTGAGATGGAGCAGAATGTGCCGGACTGGGATGCGAGGAAGGCCGCGATCGACGACATACTCAAATACGACTTCAAGGATTATTGGGAGGCCCGCAAGGCCAGTCTGGCAGTGAAGCGCAGCATTAAGTTCGGACAGCTCTTCAGCATCGGCGGGTGGTACTACAGGAGGAGGGCAAAGGCAGCGGTAGAGAAGCTCAGTACGATGTTGATTGATACTCTCAATATGGATTGATGCCCTCAGCCAAAGAGCTCGCCGATGGTGTGGTCAGGCACCTCGGACATGAAGCTGTTGGTCCTGTCGTAGATGAGCCTGAGCAGGTCGTCGATTCTGCCGAGGTACATCTCCTTTTGTTCCTTGATTATCCCCTCGAGAATGGGTTTCTTCTCCTCTAATAATGGTATGAAGAACCTGCTTGCAAAGGAGTTCATCGCCCTTTTCTTATTGTGGTTCACCTTCTTCTTGACCGTCGCGAGAATGCTCTCAGTGTCGGTCAGGAAGTGGAAGTCTGTCTTCGATATCTCCTCAATGAGGGACGATGTCTTCTCACTTAATATCCTCCTCTTCTTGTGCGAGCGCGGGATGAAGGAGTTTGTGAGGAGCCTGTACGCGTAGCTGCGGTCAATGTGCCTCGCCGAATAGTTGAGTGCGTCGAGGTGTGAGGTGCCGTACCGCTCGAATATGGCTTGGTCCATGGCCAGGTCGTCCAGCAGCTGGGCGAACGAGAACTGCTTCTTTTCGTTGAAGAAGAGGCCCGTCCTCTTGAACAGGCCACTATTGCGTGCGAGCTGGAGCATTTCCTGCGCGTACGCCGTGAGTACGCCGTGTCGAGAGTCGCACAGCCTGTCTGCCACAATGTGGTGCTTGATGTACAGCGGGATGTACCTGGACCCGTCAGACGGGTTCTCTCCGACGAACCTCTGGACCTGCCGGATTGTGCGCCTGGAATGGCAGACGTGCTCGTCAAAGTCGGTGTAGAGCCAGACCAGGTCAGGCATGATTGAGTATACCAGATTCTTCGTGTCCCTCTTGCTGTATGTCATGTGCGACATCAGCGCGTGCATCCCCTGCGGCGGCATGTGCCGAGAACTAGTAGCTTTTTTTTAAGCCTTGCGGAAACGTTAATATACATGATGCCCTGCTCTTTGCATTATGAGATGGCTCATACCGCTGTTGCTGCTGCTCGCCGGGTGCGGCCCGCATTGCGCACCGTTCACATCAGGCGAGCTGGTGAACGTCAGCATAGTCCTGACCCACGACGGCACCCCCCTCCCTGACGAGCTGGTTCGGTGGGATGGGCAGGGCCACTTCTGCGAGACCCTCACTGATGAGCAGGGAGTGGTCTACGCACATCTCCTGCCAGGGGAGTACAGCCTTTCTGTCGGTGAGAGCTCGACCAGATTCGTCGTCGATAAGGGAATCAGAAATGTCTTTTTGGACATTTAGCGAAATATTTTTAAATATGCCTACAACCCAGTGAGTGAGGGGGTGTATTTCGTAGTATTTCCAAGCTAGATGTGAGACCGATGCCTTTTAACACGAACACCATAATTGTCGACCTTACCAAGATCAGGGGCGATGCTACAGAAAGGCTGAGGTCCAAGAACAAGAAAGTGCTCGGCTTCGTGCCATTCACCCTTGAAGACGCGGTCAGCCCGACGTTCGTGGATGGCATATGCCCAATCGACAAGAAAGCCCCATACCTGGACTACCTCGTCGGAGGCCTCGATCAGGCATCGGAGGAGTCCGACTTCCGGCAAGTAAAAGACAGCTGTGGGGATGCGTACACGATAATATGGAACTCTGCTCCCGAGATGCTCGAGCTTCAGGAAGATATGAAGAAGGAAGGCATCAACATCAATGCAGGCAAGGGACTGAACGTGTGGACATCCCTTCTCTACTACTACACCCAACTGCAGAAGGATCCGAGCCTCCAGTACATCCTGCATGACGCGGACATCAAGACCTACGACGAGCGCTTCCTCCAGAGCCTGATACTCCCTCTGACCGGCTTGAGCTACGATTTCGTCAAGGCGTACTACCACAGGGTGGCCCGAAACGAAGAGGGCAGGTACGAGATGTACGGGCGCGTCCTGAGGCTTTCGGTCCGTCCGCTCATAAGCGCGCTGGACAAGGTGTTCGGCAGCAACAACCTAATCCACGAGTTCCTGGAATACATTGGAGGCTATAACTACCTCCTGTCAGGCGAGTTCGGCATGTCGGCAAAACTCGCACCCTTCATACCCATACATCCCGACTGGGGCCTTGAGATAGGCACAGTGTCTTACCTCTTCAAGCGGCCCTTCAAGCGGTGCCAGATAAACACTGGCAGGTACGACCCGGACATCAAGGAGTATGTCTACGACCACAGGCACTCCCCAATTTCCGGGGACGACCACACAAGAGGTCTTTTCAAGATGGCCATCGATATCGACAAGGCCTTCTACCGCAAGATATACAAGCTGGGAGGCACCCAGTTGCTTGACGTTGACACCGAGACCCGCCTGATAAAGGCTTTCTATGAGGAGGCTGAGAAGCATCTCCAGGTCTATAAGGGGCAGGCGTGGATCTCAGATTTCTTCTATGACGAAAAGAAGGAGAAGGAAACTATGATAGTGTTCGGCAGGGCCGCAGAGGAGGCCTTCTTGCCCATAAGGGAGAACCCCGAGCAGATTGAGCCGCTGCCGCCAGCTGATGACGTCCCGCATTTCGCCGAGAGGGTTAGGGAGATAGTGGAGAGGTACAACTCCTAGCCCCGGATGGAGAAATAAATGAGGATCGCTGCTATTATAACAAATATTATGATGCGGAAGACCATGACGTTGCGGGCTTCGTTCTGCGAGCCGATCGCCTTTGCTGTCGAGAAAGCGCTTTTGAGATCCATAGGGTACCGGCAATGCGGAGCTAGTATAAATAACTTCACTTCCAGGGCACTTCCTCGTAGCCTTCGGCTATGGCCTCCTCACGGGAGTCGAAAAGGACGCGGTTGTTTTGCTTGATCCTCTTTGCGTAGGGGCTTCTCCTGTCGTGGAACTTCTTGGATGTTACATTGCCGACGAAAGGCTTGGGCCCCTTCTTGGGAAGATCGTAGGTTGCCCTTAGGTCCTCGAGCTCCCTCTCGATGAGCTCGCGCTTGCTGATGAGCTGCCTACGCCTCCTCCTCTTGGGGAAGCGCGAGAGTGCGAAAACGAAGCCTGCCATGTTCACAAGCACCAGAAGGACGCTGAGCCACCTCTCCGCGCTGACGAAGACATAAAGCGAGTTGAAGAGGGTGAGCGCCCACAGCAGTGAGTCGTAAACAGGGTTGTGCCGCGTTAGGGAGATGAATGAAGCTATGAATATGAGAATGATCAGGATTGCCTCCTTGAAGAAAATGACATCAGGCAGGAAGCCCAGCATGCCGATGAGCAGGGCTACGTTTAGTATGATCAGGATGAAAGATACGAAATACCCCCTCATGGTCTGTCCTCTAAAAGCATAATATTTAAAGTTTTTCATTCCGGAGTGGTTAGAATTCGTCGAAGTCGTCGAGCTGCTCGAGGTGCCCCTGCTTCTTGAGCCATTCCACCTGATTCTTGCGGTACTTGAAGATGACATCGCCCTTCTCGTCCCCCAGCTCTTCCCAGGGTTCGACTAGGATTATGTCGCCTTCCCTCAGCCAGAGCCTGCGCTTCAGCCTGCCGGGGATGCGGCAGACGCGCGTCTTGCCGTCGAGGCAGCGCGCCCTCACCCTGCTCGCGCCCAGTCGCTGTTCGAGAAGAGCGAAGGTCTGGTTCCCTCTCGGAAGCTTGACTCTCCTGATTTCCTCCTCTGGGTCCATTGGCTTCTTGAAAGGCGGCATATCCTCTGTGAGAATGGCATTGGATTTATAAGACTTTGGGTAATATTATATAGCACCCCACCTTCCATATTTGCATGGCAAAGAGCCTTAGGTCAATCAGGGGCAAGGTCGACACAGATGACGCTCAGCTTATCAGGCGTGTGGCAGCTTTCGCGATTGACCTGCTCGTAATCAACATCATCGTGCTTGGGCCCTTCCGGGCGTTCTTCTCAAAGATTTTCCCTGCGGGCTCAAGCTTTTCGTCCATATACACGGAAGCGCAGTCCTTCGGCGACCCTGTCTACAGCGCCCTGTTTGCCATGGGCATACTGATGCTGCTGTACTTCACGCTGCTCGAGTGGAAGACCCAACGCACTGTCGGCAAGATGCTACTCAACATCCGCGTCGACCCGGCGCCTACCTTCTGGCAGGCAGTCCTGCGCAACATGGCGGTTTTGCCCTTCCTGCCCTTCGCGATCTTGTGGATCGTGGATCCTATCATGATGTTCTACACCAAACGCCGGCTGTCGGACCGTCTGAGCAATACGCGGGTGGTCCAGGACTACTTCAAGGGGTGGGTATGATACAAAAGGACGCCACTTGGGACGTGTGGAAGAAGATGATTATCATAATCGTGCTGATATGGCTGGCGAGCGCTGTCGCCGCATGGTACTTCACAGGCGAGGACATCGGGACTGGCAACGTGGCTGCTATCGATATCGCTGGCCCGATCACGGTCCTCTCGTCAGGCTACGGGAGTGGCGGGACGACTTCCACCGAAGTCCTCTCGCTCATAGATGAGGTGAAGGCCAACCCTGAGATAAAGGCCGTGCTCTTTCGCATCAATTCGCCGGGTGGAAGCCCGGTGGCTAGCGACGAGATAGGCCAGGCCATCAAGAGCCTTGACATCCCAACTGTAGCGCTCATCCAGGAGGTAGGCGCGAGCGGCGGATACTGGGTTGCTTCGGCCACCGACCACATCATCGCAAACCGGATGTCAATCACCGGAAGCATCGGCGTGATTGGCTCCTACCTGGAATTCTCAGGTCTGCTTGAGCGATACAACGTGACGTACCAGAGGTTTGTGTCAGCGGCCTACAAGGACTTCGGCAGCCCTTTCAGAAACATCACGGACGAGGAGCGGGAGCTGTTCCAGCAGCAAATCGACCTGATACACTCCTTCTTCGTCGACGAGGTGGCTCAGAACAGGAACATGTCGAGGGAGAGGGTCGAAGCGATCGCTGACGGACTCTTCATGACAGGCTACCAGGCCTACGAGGCGGGGCTTGTTGACGAGCTGGGAAACACGCCTGAGGCGGTCGCCTACCTGGAGCGTCAGCTGAACACCTCAGTAGAGATCGTAAATTACGAGGTCGAACGCTCAATCTATGACCTCCTCACAGGATTAGCAGCCAAGAAGCCAGACCTGGGAGTCATGGAAGGTGTAAGGGTAGTAACCTAACGAAAACCTTTTATACCTGCCGGGTCCTGTTTGAGTTAAAAGAGGTGGTTTGGGGATGTTTGGTAAGATTCGCGACGCTAACTTGTTCGAGTGGGTCCTCCTCCCTGTAGGCTTCATCGTCGGCTTCTTGGGATTCTACTTTATCAACATCATGTACTCAAATGAGATGAGCCTTACATGGGACATGGTCCACGCCATCTTCCTGTGGCTGAGCCTGATATTCCTGATGATCATAGCCGCGACGAACGAGGACGTAAAAGAGGAGCTTCGGATCGTCATCAGCGAGCAGGTCAAGGAGATTCAGCTGCTCAAGCAGATCTCTGCAGAGGAGCTGGATGAGATAAAGCTGCTAAGAAAGGAACTGACTAAGAAGGGGGGTAAGAGAAGATGAGCAACCTCATGCGACACGAAATGATAGGGCTTGTGCTCCTGTTCCTCGCAGGCGCCTGCGCCGGGATCGGGCTGTACTTCACCATTTGGTTCGCCGTCAGGCCGCTGTTCTACCAAAACATCGCCTTTGCGATACGGGTGAACGAGTTCCTCCTGCTGCCCATATTCTACGGTGCCGCTGCAGTGCTGTGGTCTTTTGGCAGGATTGAGCTGAAAGAATCCGGACCCAATAAGCCGCAGCTGCCAAAATGAACCAGACCCAGCAGATACACTACGGACTCAAGGAGTTCTTGGCGGGCCTGTTCGTCGGCCTAATCGTGGGCTTTGTGCTCGCCATAATCCTGCTTCTCTAGCTCCCTCAGGTCGATTATGGGCTTTGGGGAGGAGTCGTCATAAGCGAGTCTCGGGCATGCGGTGTTGACGAAGATGTCTATGAAGGGGAAATCCTCGAGTGAGTCCAGCCTGATCTCATCGGAGATGAGGGTGTAGAACCTCTTGTCGGGATACATCTTCTTCAGCCTCTCGGCTGCCCCGCTCACGTGCTGGCCGGGCTTGGTCGTGACCAGGACGCCGACCTTCTTTGCGCTGAGGAATCTGATATACGCCCCCTTCACCTTCCTCTTGATGTCGAATACGTCCTCGCTGCTGACCTTGTCCAGCGAGAGCGACGAAGGGTCGAATACCATCACGTCAGAATCGTTTTCGAGCGCTAGGGCTTTTGGGTGGAACCGGCCGTCCCCGACGTACAGGATGACGTCGAAGTCGCCCCTTAGCTTGCCGATTGCGCACCCCAGGACCTGGCCTGGATATTTACAGTGCTCCAGCTCAGGCAGGACGACCTGCCTCCCGGACTCCTCGAGCTGCTGCTTGATGGCATCAAGGCTGCCCATGTGCTGCACGGTAGTCAGCAGCGCGATTCTGTTGGGGAGCTTAGCGATCACGGCCCGGGGGAGCTTGACTTCCCCCTTGTACCGGCCTTCGACGTGCATTATGTCCATGGTTCGGGAGAATGGAGACATGTATTTAAATGTGCTCGAATATCTGGACAAGGCTGGTTATCCTCGGCTGGAAGTCGGGGTGCTTGTTCCTCCTGTCGATGAGAACGGCCTTAAGTCCAGCGGCCTGCGCTCCCATCACGTCGTCCTTGAGGGAGTCGCCTACCATCAGCATCTCGCTCTTCTTCACCTTGAGCTTGCGGGCCATCAGGGAGAACATGTTGAGGTCAGGCTTTAGCAGGCAGGTCTCGTCGGACCGTAGGATTGCGTCGAAGATATCCTCAAGCCTGAAGTTGATCTTGAGGGGATCAAAGCTTGCTGAGAAAGTGTTGGTGATGAGGCCCAGCTTGTGTTTTTCCTTGAGCCTGGCAAGCACTTCCAGGGTCTCGGGGAAGGGACGCTGGCTTGCCAAGCAGGTATTGAGGTCCCGTACGAGATCCCGCACCACCTGCGGGGATGGGTCTACTCCCAGCTCGTAAAGGAGGCTCCTCACCGGTTCTTCGAGGAAGTCGTGCTTCTTTAGCATGAAGTGCTTCTCGAATTTTTTTAGGAACCTGTAGTCTGAGAAGCTTTGGCCTATCCGCTGCGCGAAACACTCGAAATTGACGTCATGCGTGAAGAGTGTGTTCCAGCAGTCGAAGATTATCGCCTTGGGCATAAAATCCAAAACTTCTCCTGAAGTTTTAAAATCTTTTCCTTAATACGAATAGTCTGTCTCGATCCTGATCCAGTCGATGCTCACGTTGAAGGCCGCGTCGTTGTTGATGGCGTTGACGTAAAGGTTTTCGAGGTCCTCTCCGGAAAACTCGTGCTGGTCGTCGCAGTCCAGGGTGACCGTCTCCTCGCCGGTGCTGGCGTTGTAAACTCCGAAACAGAATAGCACGCCGTCATAGGTGCCGTCGCGCCCCTCGACCCTGAAGGTGAAACCGTCCAGTCCGGGGGCGTCGTAGTCCACTATTATGTGCACCTTGGTCACGTTCTGCGGGAAGTCTGAGGGGTTCTCGACGGAAAGTCCGATGTTGTCTTCGCCAAGGGCATCCAACAGGAGTGCTGTGTCGCCATCGTTGTTGATTGCGAAGAGCTCGGACGCGTTGAGAGCAGGTCCTGGGCTCGCGGGGCTCCACACCCCCGAGGTGATGCTGAGGGTCTCGATTCCAGGCTCGTACCCGAGCGCCACGCTCGAGGAGTCTGAAGGACCATAACTCCCTATAACTTTCACGATGTGCGAACCCACTGAGAAGTTGCCGTAATAAGTGATGTTCCATACCTCTCCTGGATCGAACAGGTCTGCAGAGCCGAGCTCGAGCACCGCAGCCACGGTCCTGTTGGAGTCGTTCCTCTGGACCAGCTCACCGTTGACATAAAGGTCGACAGCCTCCATGGCGACGCTGCCGCTGTTTTCGACCGTAACAAAGAGGTACTCCCACCTGACACCTCCCTCAGACGTGATGTTGAGCCTGGCGTGTGTCTTGGAATACTGAAGGTCAACCTCATCCCGCATGGCCGTAGTCTGTGTCGAGACTGCGTTTTGGTATGTGATGATAGCGCCGCTGAACAGGACCATCATTCCGATGAAGATGAGTGTGAAAGCCACCACTGTCGACATGCCCATGGATAAGCGCAGGAGAACCAGGTATAAATTATTTTCTCATCACGTCACGGATGATCCGCTCTGCCTGGTCGGATCTGAGGAACTGCTCGAACTTGATGCTGTCGATTCTGTCCTGGATTGAACTTACCGCCTCGGACGGCGCGGTGCGCCTCAGGGTGAAGATGGCGAGCTTGAGGTCGTGCTTGAACTGCAGGATACTGTTGTTGATGTTCCTTATGCCTGATCGTATGTCCTCCATCTGCGAGAACAGTTGCTGCTCGTTGGTCTGCAGTGTGAAATCGTTTTTCCTCGCGGCCTTGCTCTCCTCAGCCATTGACTGCTCTAGGCTTCTCACCCTCGACTGCAGTGATTTGAGCCCGTCTTGGGCCTCACTGAACGGCAGCTCGTCATCGTGCTTCATGGAGCAACACTAGGTGCTGCGACTATATTAAAGTTATGATAGAACTATCGGGACGCGTCGGCCTGCCTCTCGAGCTCCAGCTTCTTGGAAAGCGCGTTCGATGCAGGATTCATGTTGTAGGCATTGAGGATCTCGTCGGCCAAGGCTTGCGCCGCGCTCTTCCTGCTGTTGAATGACTTCTGGTAGACCCCTTGGGTGAATAGCTTGAGCACCATGTCAATCCTGCGTTGGGGAGAGCACTCGACCGCTTTTGGGTACCTGGCCCCTCCATACTCGATGGTGATTATCTCCTCCCTGGGTGCGGCGTTCTCGATGGCCTTGACGAAGACATCGATTGGGTTCTTCTTGGACACCTTCTCTATGATGTCGAAGGATTTCTCAACGATTTCGTACGCCTGGTTTGCCTTCCCTGTCTGGTGCCCGGAGGTTATCTTGTGCTTCTTGGCCCTGTGGCCGGTGTTCATGATCTTGTTGATAAGCCTCTCAACGATGAAGAGCTTGGACTTGTGGAACCTCTGGCCGGCGAACCTCGCGCCTGTCTTCGGGACTATCACAGGGGACAGATTTATGTACCTTGCCAGGCCTGTATCCGCGACTGAGATGCCTTCGGTGCTCCATCTGTTGAACGCCTTAATCATTTTCTAGCCTTCTCCAGCTTGCCCTTCCTGAGCGCGACGAGCGACTGGCTGTTCACTTTGATGACCTGCCAGCGCACTCCCGGGATGTCCCCTTTGGCGCGTCCCATCTTGCCACCGATGCATTCGATTATGACCTCGTCGTGCTCATCGATGAGCTTGTTGGCGCCGTCTCCGGGGCAGAATGCGGTGATCTGTTTGCCATTCTTTATGAGCTGTACCCTCACGCACTTCCGCATGGCTGAGTTGGGCTGCTTCGCCTCGAGCTGGATCTTCTCCAGGACTATGGCCCGCGCCTGCGAAGCTCCCCTCAGGGGATCAGACTTCTTCTTGAGGTCGAGAATCTGCTTGGTGAACCACTTGTCGGCCCACCTGAATTTGTGCCTCCTAGTCTTGAGCTTCTTGCCAGCATTGATGCCTTTGGATTTCTTCGCCATTATACAACCTTGATTTCTTTGACTTCGAAGTACCTGCGGACGACCCTCTCCAGGTTGCGCAGGTTTTGGGCGTTGCGCCCTATGAGAAGGCCTTTGGTCTGGACATCAGGACCCTTTATGGTCACGATTCCGTCCTCCTCAGTTATGTGAACGGCCTTCAAAGGATAGATATAATTCGCGATGAAGGACAGCTTTTGGGGATTGAATTCTACTATTTTAATCTTTCTGTTGAGCCTATTCTCCACAATTTTGACGTTTGAGCCCTTCTTGCCGACTGCTTTCCCAATCTCTCCCAGCTCGACTACAAAAATTAGAAGCCCGTTTTGGTCCTCGAAGCAGTCCTTCACGTTGGTCCGGGTTATCTGGTCGAAGAGCCTTATGAACTCGATGAGGCTTATGTCGTATTTTATCTTGGTCAATTTACCTAACCTTTAAGAAGTCCTATCACAGCAATTGAGAACGGCTTCTTGCAGACCACCCCGAGCTCGTCGTTTGGGATGTCTAGCTGTACAATCTCTACGTTTGCGAGCGGAGAGTAATGCTCAAGGTCGCCCTTGAGCTCCGCTGAGGCGTTGGATGAAAGGTACACCTTGGTGAGGTTGCCGGTCCGCATCTGCTTGAGTGTGGTCTCGCTGCCGAATATTAGCTTGCCTTTCTTGATGTTATCCTTGATCTCTGCGATTGCTGGATTGACTACAACTTTCTTCTTTGCCATTTTATCTTACCTTGGTCACGAGCCCGGGCAGGCCTGTTCCAACCGGGACCGGTTGGTTGATCATCACGTTCTCAACGACGGAGTTGAGCTTGTCCTCCTCGCCGATGAGGGCGGCCTTGATGATGTGTCGAATTGGCGTCTCGAAAGATGCCCTTGCCAGCACGCTGGACTTCTGGCTCACCACTCCGTATCTCGTTATGCCCTTGATAGTCCCGCTGGCACACATCGTGTCAGCGACGAGCATCAGGTGCCTGATGTTCACGTTGAGGCCCTGGCCATCGATGACCTTCTGGACCTCGTTGATTATCGCCTGCCTCGCGGCCTCTATCCCCAGGTTCCTCTCGATCTCGAAGATGTCGTTTGTGAAAGTTCTCTCCGAATCGACGAAGTCCAGGCCCAGGACGTCTGCGAGGTTCTTGCCTGAAGTGATTATCACGAACTCCTCGCCGCGTTTTACAGGCAGGACCTGCTTGATCGACTTCACACCCTTGAGGTAGATGCCTTTAATCTTCTCCTTTGACTTGAAGAGCTCGTTGAGGTTGAAGTCCTTTCCCTTGGCCTTGAGGATTATGTCCCCTTCCTTCTCCTTTATTGTGAAGCCTTTGAGGCTCTTGTCCAGTAGCTTCTGGACCGTGGACAGCCTTGTGTCCATCATGGACATCTTGTCCTTGTCGACCCTGACTGTGATGGTCGTCTCCGCGATGTTGATCTCGAACTCGCTGATGACTTCTCCCAGTGTTGTCTCCTTGACCTTCTGTGCGATCTTCCTTATGTCTTTCCCCTTGTTGTAGGGCGGTTTGAGGTAGATCTCCATCATGGGAGTCGAGGCGTTCTGCCTCCCGTCCAGGATCTCGATGATTCTGGGCAGGCCCATGGTGATGTTCATCTCAGCGACACCCGCCAGGTGGAAGGTGTTCAGAGTCATCTGGGTGCCCGGCTCGCCGATGGATTCCGCGGCAACGAGGCCCACACATTCCCCCGGGTCTACCTTGGCTTTCTGGTACTCCTCGGCAGCCATCTCAAGAATCTTCTTGATCTTGGTCGGCGCAGCCTTGTCGGGAAGCTTCGCTTTTATCTCATCGATGATGCTCAGAGGGAGTACGTCTTTGAATTCTTTGTATGGGTCGCTCATCTTGAACCACCTGTCACGGAATCGATAATGTTTTGAACGTTGACCCTGCCGTTCTCCGAGCGGGATACGTCGATTGAATCCTCTCCGTACTGGAACTGAACAATCTTTCCTGCTGCATCCCTCACAGTGCTGTCATACTCGACTTTGAGGTCCTGCATAGCGTTGGCCAGGCGCCTGTAGAGGTAACCGCTCTTGGGAGTGCGGAGCGCGGTGTCCATCAAGCTGTCACGTCCGGTCATGCCCATGAAGAAGAACTCAGATGGGGAGAGGCCTTGCCGGAATGAGTTCCTGATGAAACCGTGCGCAGCTGGGCGCAGGTCTCCCTTCCTGAAGTGCGACAGCGTCCTTTCATAGTAGCCTTTCTGGATTCTCTTTCCCCTCATCGCCTGCTGTCCGACGATGGCTGTCATCTGCGCGATGTGGATGGAGCTCCCCTTTGCCCCGCTCTGGACGATCTTGAGCGTGTTGGAATTGAGGTCGACATTGGCCATGACGACATTGCCCGCATCGTTTCTGGCCTTGTTCAGCACCTCGAGTATCTTCCTCTCTAAGGTCTCGTCCAGGCTCATCCCGGGGAAAGCCTCGAGCGTGCGGGTCTCGTACTGGTTTATCAGGTCCTCCACTTCGTTGTAAGCCTGCTCGACGATCGCCTTGACCTTGTTGGTCGCCTCGTTGGGTATGTCGAGGTCTGATGTCGAGGTCGAGAACCCCTTAAGCAGGAGGGTCCCTAACCCAAGCCGGTATATCTTGTTGAGCACCTCGAGGGTCTTTTCGGATCCGTACTTCTTGTGTATGGTCCTGATGAGCAGTCCTGAGCCGGATCCCAGCACGCTCTTGTCAACGACCCCGTTGAGGAGCATGCCCTTCTTGATCAGGATGTAGGAGTCGGTCTTGAGCTTCTTGTGGTCGACGTTGTCCTTGCACGCCTTGGAGTAGCCTTCGAACTCGAAGTCCTCGGGGAGGGCCATCGAGAAGATCTCCTTGCCGCTGATGGTTTCCTTCCTTGGCAGCCTGGAGAAGTCCTTGAATCCGGCCTTGACCAGCAGGTCCAGGGCTATGTGCCTCGGCACGTGGACTTCCTTGGTGAGGACGTAGTTGCCACTGATGGCGTCCTCGTTGCATGAGATAATGGACAGGCCGTAGCGAGGCGAGATGAGCTGTGTCTGGACCTCCATCAGGATC
Organism: uncultured Methanosarcinales archaeon; assembly: GCA_964587045.1. Classification (GTDB taxonomy): domain Archaea; phylum Nanobdellota; class Nanobdellia; order Woesearchaeales; family CAZPJY01; genus CAZPJY01. The sequence goes on along the minus strand of CAZPJY010000003.1, from coordinate 28,229 downwards.
TCGGCCTCGGCTCGCGCCTCCTCGGTCTGGGGAATGTGCAGGTTCATCTCGTCCCCGTCGAAGTCCGCGTTGTAAGGCGCGCATACGGCAGGGTTCAGCCTGAAAGTCTTATAAGGCAGGACCTTGACCTTGTGGCACATCATGCTCATCCTGTGGAGTGAAGGTTGCCTGTTGAAAATCGCAATGTCACCGTCGAGGAGATGCCTCTCTACCGTATAGCCCGGCTCAAGCTCTTCGATGCACTGCTCCCACGTGTCATCCGCTATCTTCTTCTTCTTGCCGTCAGGCCTCACGATGTAGTTGGCGCCCGGGTATTCCTTGGGGCCCTTCTTGACGAACTCCCTTAAGTACTCAAGGTTCCAGGGAGTCACCTGCTCTGGAACGGTTAGCTTCATGGCCACGACCATAGGCACGCCGACCTCGTTGAGGTTCAGCATTGGGTCGGGAGAGATGACGGTCCTTGCGGAGAAGTTGGTCCTCTTGCCTGCCAGGTTGTGCCTGATCCTTCCCTCCTTGGACTTGATCCTGGCGGTCAGGGTCTTGAGGGGCTGGCCGCTCCTGTGCCTCGCCGGAGGGAGCTGGGCGATGTCGTTGTCGAAGAAGGTTGTAACGTGGTACTGGAGAAGGTCCCAAAGGTCCTCGATGATGATCTCCGGCGCACCGGCGTTGATGTTCTCGAACAGCCTCTGGTTGATTCTCACGATGTCGCCGAGCTTGTGGGTCAGGTCGTCTTCGCTCCTCTCGCCCGATTCGAGGGTGATCGACGGCCTCATGGTAACCGGCGGAATTGCGAGTATGGTGAGCACTGCCCACTCGGGCCTGAAATGCTTCGGCGAGAAGCCTATCAACTCCAGGTCGTCATCGCTGATCTTCTCCAGCCTCGCCCGTACCTCGATTGGGGACAGCCTCTTCTCTCCCTCCATGAGGGTTGTGGGCTTGTCGAGCATTATCTTAATCTGCTTGAAGTTGCAGTGAGGGCACTTGCTTGCGCTCTTGAGCTTACCCATCAGCTCCTTTACGGCTTTACGCCGCGCGGTTATATCATTTCCTGTTGGGAGCTTGTCGAGCATGTTCTTTATGCGTCCGATCTTGTTCTGCGGTAGCAGCACCCTGCCGCAGTCATTGCATGTCATCCTTAGCAGGTCTAGGATGATTGCGATGAGCTTGACGTGGAATACCGGTCTTGCCAGCTCTATGTAGCCGAAGTGTCCTGGGCATTCCTTGAGTTTGCTCCCGCAGGTCTTGCATCTCAGTCCTGGATCTATCACGCCGAGCCTGATATCCATGAGTCCACCGTCGACCGGGTAGCCCTCCTTGTCGTAAAGCTCGGGCGTCACAATCTTGGCCGCTGCCATCTTCTTGATGTGTTTTGGTGACAGTATTCCGAAAACCAGGGTGTCGACCTGCTTGTGCACGATCCGTCTCATGTCTTCTTCCATCGTGCTTCCTCCTAAAACTTGTTGCGCAGCTGCATCGTCGGCAGCACGCCAAGCGATTTGAATTCGTCCATTATCAGTTTGAATGCGTAAGCCATCTCAATGTATGAGATGTCTGTGTTGTCGCCGCAGCTCGGGCAGTACGACCTGTTCTTGAACTCGTCATGGACAGCGATGGTGCCGCATGTCTCGCATACAGGAACTATGGTCTTGTCGGAGTCGAAACGCTCCTTGAGCAGCAGGCTTGCGCCGTGCGCGACGAAGGTGTCCTTCTCCATCTCACCGAGGCGGAGCCCTCCTTCCTTGGCGCGGCCTTCGGTCGGCTGCCTTGTCAGCAGCTGGATCGGACCGCGTCCTCTCGAGTGGATCTTGTTTGCAACCATATGCTTGAGCTTGAGATAGTACATGCTCCCGACGAATATCTTAGCCTCGTATATCTCGCCTGTCACGCCGTCGTACATGGTCTCCCTGCCGTCCTCCCGGAAGCCGAGCGATAGCAGCTCTTCCCGAAGCGCCATTTCGGGCTCAGAATCGAAAGTGGTCCCGTCGATGTAACGCCCAGCCAAGGCTCCGACCTTACCGCCGATCAGCTCTATCAGGTGGGCGACGGTCATCCGTGATGGGATGCCGTGTGGGGAGAATACGAGGTCGGGTATGACACCGGATGTGGTGAAAGGCATATCAGACTGCGGGACTATCAGCCCAACGACTCCCTTCTGGCCGTGCCTCGAGGTGAACTTATCCCCGATCTCAGGGATACGCTGGTCGCGTATCCTCACCTGGACCAGCTTGTTACCCTCAACGTTCTCGGTTAGCAGAACGAAATCAATAACGCCCTGCTCGCCGTGCAGCAGCGCGACTGACGACTCACGCCTGTTGCTAGATGTCAGGTTGTATTCGTCGAGGCTGGACAGGAATCTAGGGGGTGACGTCTTGCCGATTATCACATCCCCTTCCTCTACCTTTGCGCCGACGTAGATTATGCCGTCTTCTTCAAGGTACCTGTAGTCGCGCTCGGACTTGTAGCCCTTGACGTCCTTGTCTGGGATGCAGACCTCGTCGGTCAGCCCGCCAGAGTACCTCAACTCCTCTGCTATCGACGGCCTGTAGTAGGTGCTCCTACCAAGCCCCCTCTCGATCGAGGCCTTGTTTATCACGATGGCGTCCTCCATGTTGTAGCCCTTGTAGCTCATGACGGCGACAACCAGGTTCTGGCCTGCCGGGTGCTGGTTGTAGTTTGCCAGGTCGTACATTTGGGTTGTGACGATGGGCTTTTGAGGGCTGTGGAGGATGTTTACATCCATGTCCATCCTCACTTCGAAGTTGGCAGCGTAGAACCCCAGCGCCTGCTTTTGGTTCTTTGAGCCTGCGTTGAGGCGTGTGGACTGGTTGTAGTTTCCATAAGGTACCAGAGCTGTGCAGACGCCGAGCATCGCGAGCGGCGTTATCTCCAAGTGTGTATGGTCCTTGGTGAGGTCTTTTTCGAAGAAGGCTATGAGCGAGTTCTCCTCCTCTGCTGCGTCGATGTATTCTATCACGCCCTCCCTGACGATGTCAGCCCAGGTGGTCTCTCCCTTCTCGAGCTGGTTGACATGCCGCTCGGTGAGTGTGGACTGTCCGTTCTTCACGACGATGACTGGTCGCCTCACCCTGCCCTTGGAGCCTTCGATGAAGATCTGGCCTGAGTTCTCGTTTAGGTAGATGCTGAGATTGCTCTCAATCTTGCCCTTCCTCCGCTCGGCGATGAATTTCTCCTTGAGCTCCCTTCCGTCTTCAACGCTTCCGACAAATTTGCCGTTTAGGTACACTTCGTCCATCATAATCACCTACAGCACCGGCTTGAGGCCTATTCCTTTCAGGCTTCTCATCGCTGATTCCTCGTCGCTCTCAAGCGAAACGTCAGCCAACATTGACAGGTTCTTCCTGAGTCCTATGTTGGTCCCTTCCGGAGTCTCGATAGGGCAGAGCCTTCCGAGATGGGTGGGATGCAGCTCCCTCGCCTCGAAGTTCTCCTGCGAAGCCGACAGCGGCGAGACGACGCGCTGGAGGTGGGAGACCGTCTCCAGGAAATTCAGCCTCTGGATCCTCTGGCTGATGCCCTTCCTGCCGCCAACCCAGGAGCCTGTGGCCATCGAGCTGTATATCCTGCTCGTCAGCAGCTGGTCCCTGATGATGACCTTTATAGACGGGAATTTTCCCCTCTTCACAATCCTTTGGAAGTTGTAGAGCAGATCTCCTATCAGCACCTTGAGGTTCACCCTGAAGAGGTCGGATAATAGGTCGCCTGAGAGCTTCAGCCTCTTGTTCATGTAATGGTCTTTGTCGTCCTGGGGCGCCCTGCCGTCGGACACGAGTATGAAATTCTTGAATATCTTGCACAGGTTGTACGCCTTGTAGATCCTGTCCTGAGGTGTTATGCCGAGATGCGGCAGCAGGTACTTGTCCAGGATCTCCTTCATCCTCTCGATCCTTATCTCCTTGGCCTGTGCGATGCCTATCTTCTTTGCCAGGAGGTCGAGGGCGTCATCCTCGGTCTTAACGTTCGCGAACTCGAACAGGTTGATCAGCACGCCGTCATACTGTTCCTTGTCGGATACGAACTTCATGATCTCCTCATCCTTGGTCAGCCCGAGCGCCTTTATCACGTAGATTATCGGGACCCTCTTGACCCTGGTGAATGAGAGGTAGTAGATGCCGTCCTTCATCTTTTCAACGGTGTGCGGTATCTTGAAGGATCCCCTCTCGGAGAAGAGCTTGCCAGAATACTGTGACACGCCTGAAGTCTCCTTGACGACCATCAGCTTGTTTGACGCCAGGTCTTCGATGTTGATCAGCACTTTCTCAGTTCCGTTGATGATGAAATACCCTCCCAGGTCGTCTGGGTCCTCACCCTGCTTGATCAGCTCCTCCCGCGATAGTTTTGAGAGATGGCAGAAGTTGCTCTTGAGCATTATTGGTAGGTTCCCTATCTGCGTGGTGAAGCTCTCCCTCTGGATTCCGTTGATGTGGGAGCTGGCTTCGATGAAGATAGGCGCTGAGTAAGATATCTTACGGAGTCTAGCCTCGACGGGGAATATGCTCCTCTTGGAGCCGTCGGCTTCGGTTATCTCGGGCTTGGTGACCCAGATCTTGTCGAGCCTGATCTTGAACTCGTCGATGTTCTGCGGGATGATGGTGGGCTCTATCTCCCTGTTCTCATCGATGATCTTCTGGAGCTCGTTCTCGACGAAGTTGTTGAAGGACTCGATGTCTGAGGACACGATGCTCTGCTGCCTGAAGTAGTTTCCGAGGAGAACGCGCGCGTTTCTATTCATATTTGACACCTTTGTTTTCCTTGACGCACCTGTAGAAGTAGGTGGTCCCTGCTGTTGGGCTGTTGCGGGTAATCCTTATCACATCGCCGACAGAAGGCTTCATGTTTATAATGGCTGGGTCCGTAATCAGTATTTCCGGCAGCTCCGTTTCAGTGATGTTGTATGTATTAAGAAGATCGTTTTTCGCCTTCTCGCTCAGCTTCTCGTGCTTGGGCATGAGCACGTGGCTTGCGACTTTTATTTTTCGTCTCATGGATTTCCCCTCGATATCATGAATGGGCCGGACGGGACTTTCTCAAGGGCCAGCATTTCGCCAGCGCCCTGGTTCGAACCCGCGACCACTCGGTTAAAAGCCGAGTGCTCTACCAGGCTGAGCTACCGGCCCATATACGCCCTGGCCGGGATTCGAACCCGGGTCGAAGCCTCGACAGGGCTTCATGATAGGCCGAACTACACTACCAGGGCAGCTGACAGCGGTCTTTCTATATCCCGGACGTGTCATACACGCTTATTATAATAGAAAGTCCTGACCCGCATCTGTCAGGGGGATTTCGTAGGGGTTTATAAAGATTGCGGTGATTTGAGCTTGATTACCCTCAATAATATAGTATCATACAAAAAAGGTCCCCACGCCCGGACTTGAACCAGGAACCTTTCGGTTTCAGCTGTCTCGCAGTCATCCTTACCCGCAGGGTACGTCAGCGAGAATCTACAGCCGAACGCTCTAGCCAATTGAGCTACGTGGGGCTAATGCTGGAGGTATCTCAAGCTCTTTAAATAGTTTACGCCAGAACGTGCAGGGAATTTGATCTGACCGTCCTCTTGTTCATGGACATCCACCTGAACTGCACCTGACCTGCCGGCAGTCTGAATCCGCCGATTATGGAAAGCTTGGACTTGATGCGGTAGGAGATAATCCTCTCCTCAAACCCGTCCAGCTGGTCTAGCTCCCAGGCGAGCTTGGTGCCGCGCTTCTCGTTCACGATGATCTGGGACGGCTGGATGGAGCCTAAGTAGGAGTCTTCGATTACGTCGACCAGCGATGGTACCTTGTCAAGAATTCTGACCGCCTTGACCCTTCCTTGGGTGCGGTTCTTAACGTAAATCAGGATTTTGAGCTCTGATATGCCGCCTTCCTCACGTCCTATCTTGATGGCTTCCTTCCTTATCACTACCGGGCTCCGCAGGAGCAGGTAGAGCACCAGGATGACGACAATTGTGACAACGAAGGCAAAGACGCTCCTGTAGTTGGTCGTGATAGTTATGGTCGCGCTCTCATCAGGCCTCAGGCGAATCTTCCACGACAGGTACCTGTCACCGCTTTCGATCAGGGTGCTGGATTCTGGCTCTGCTGATGTGAAGATGTTCTTGAGCCAGGACGTCTTGACCTTAATCTGCTCTTCGCGGACCACATTCCCGATGTTCGTGAGCATTATCTCGCTGGTGGTCTTGAGGAACTTGGCGTCTGTGGATCTATCCTTGTTGAAGAACGGGCTGTATTCGACAATCTCGACAGGGATGTCCTCTATTGTTGCAAGGGTCTCGTTTTCGGCACTCACAATCACTGTGAGCTCGTCCTTTTGAGGAGGGTCGAACTGGCCGATATGCTTAGTGAAGATCTTGGTGCGCTCCTCCAGTCCCGCGAGGGATATGGTCACATCCTCGCTCATCAGCTTGCCCAGGATTTGTATCCGCATGGTTTCATATACTCTCGGGTTCCTGTTGGTCAGGTGAAGCCTCAGGACCAGGTCCCCACCAGGCGTGACCTGTCCGTTGTTGTCGACTTCTGCGACCGCCTTGAGCGACGGCAGGTACTCCTGTGGAGGCGGGGGCGAGTCAGGCTTGATGTTGATGAGGATTCTCCGTAAGACCAGCTGGTCCGTGGTGTGCGACTTGACCCTAAGCTCGATTCCCTGCAAACGGCTGGGCAGGCTTTCGAGTGGCTTCAGCGTGATTACTGTGCTTGCTGAGCTGTCAGGCCCGACACTTGTGAGCTTAGGGCTCGCCGTCAAGACCCAGTGGGGGTCTTGGGTGTAGATTGAGAAGATGTTTGGGTTGCTGCGGTCAGTGTTAGTGATGGTTACGTTGTAAGTGGCGGACTGGTTGAGGAAAATGTTGGCGTTCAGCGGCTCTGTGTCCACTATCAGGATGCCCTGTACAGCAGCAGCTGACAGGAGAAAAATTAAAACAACTACTATTGCGTGATACCTCATTCCACCACCGAGAAATCCAGAGGTTCACTCATTTAAATAGTTTTCTATCACTTTCAGGGCGGTACCACCCAGAATACTTGATGGGGCCGCGGGGATTCGAACCCCGGTCGCCAGGTTTCCGTCTCATCGTCGCAGCCCATAAGGGAGGGCTGACCTCAACGAAACCCCGACCTGGAATGATGGACCAAGCTACACTACGGCCCCGAGTGCTGCCTCAAGGAACAGCGGCCGCATTAATATACTTTTTGGCAAGAATTTTATACATGCTCAGCCACAATGATGCTGATGGATTCCCTCAGGTACCATTTCATGATGATGGTCGTAACACTCTTCTTCTTCGGGCTGGTAGGCTCGGCAGTCGTCGACAACCTGATAGGGTACGCGTCGTGCGCGAGCGATTGTGGGGGCAGCGTGCTTTTCTGGCACTTCCTCTTCCAGGGCTTCCGCTACATCTTCTGGGCAGGTTCCCTGCTGTATGTGTACAGGCTTGTAAAAGATATAGTGGATGAGAAGCCGGACAAGCCTATTGAGCTCGGCGGTCTTCGATACTAGCCAGCTGCCTGTTGACCTCCTCGATCGCCGGGTCTGAGGCGATCTTCAGCTGGAGGTTGTCGTACTCATTAATCAGCTTGTTCCAGATCATCTTGATCTCATCCTGGGTGAACGAGACCAGTTCCTGGTCGTCGTAGCTGCGTCGCTTGAGCTTGATGTCCTCGTCCATCGCGTCGAGGAAGAGGTCGCGCAGTTCGCTCAGCGTCAGCTGGATCTTGTTCCAGAACTCGTGCAGGATGTTTAGCAGCTGCTTTTGCTGGTTGTTCAGGTTGGGCGTGAAGTTGATCATGCTCTCGCCGGTGAGATGGAACACCTCAGATCTCCTCATCCTGGCCAGCTTGTTGATCTGGGAGAGGTGGAGGCTCTCAAGCATGTCTGTGTAGTGGTCGAAGAGCTGCTGCCTCAGAGCGCGCAGCTCCCTGCTCACCGTCGCCAGAACTTCATATTCCTCCTCGCCCTTGAATATCATCTCGAGACCTTTTTGCCAGTAAATGTTGAGCACCAGCTCGTAGTCCTCGTAGAAGTTGTTGAGCTTCTTGCCGTACTGCTTGAGCTCGTTGAGGACGATGTTCTCCGTCGGGCCGACGTCGGTGACCTTGGCAGTCTCGATGTTGATCTTGGGCTTGAGCGACAGGACCTCGAGCATGCTGTCGTAGAGAAGTCTGTTCCTCTGGCTGCTGAACTTGCCGTACTTGGAGATTATCTCGTTGACCAGCTGGAACTTCTGATTCTCATCAGCAGTTTCGATATCGTCGATGCCGAACTTCCTGTACTCCTGGTCCAGTATCTCCTCTGCTCTGTTCGGGAAGAAATCTTCCATCAGCTCAAGGAAAGTCTCGTACTGCATCACATCACCCTACTCAAGTGTTCAGATTTATTTATCCTTATAATATTTTCTACGAAGCTCTCCATTTTCGGCTCATGCGACACCAGAATCACCTGGCTTATCCTCAGATCCTCCAGCACTTCCCTTACCCTGTCGAGCTGCTCTGTCGAGAAGCCGTCGGTCGGCTCGTCAAGGATTATGAGGTCGCGCGTGTGGATAGTCGAGATGTAGTCGTTGATGACCTTGTTGAGAGCGAGCCGGTAGGCCAGGGCGAGGGAGGTGCGCTCACCTCCCGACAGGTTGGTTATGTCTGTGTCGTATCCGTTCTGCTCGAGCAAAGGAGCGAAGTCGGTCCCCAGCCTCGCGCTGAGGGATTCGTCCTCGAGTAGGAGGTCGAACCAGTTCCTGAACAATGCGTCGAACTCGCGGTGGAGCTGGGCCATCACATGCCTCTCGATGACCTCCATCAGCCTCGAGAAGTGGTCGTTTAGCCAGGCGCGCAGGCGCTTCAGCCTGGCCTGCTTACTCTTGATCTCCCTTAGCTCCTTGAACGCATCGGCGAGGCTGCCCGCCCGCTCAGTCGCGGCGCGCAGGGAAGCCTTCAGCTCGGCCTCCTCCAGCTCGAGCCTGCGCAGGGCTTCCCTCTCCCTCTCAACCTGCTGTTTTGACGAGGAGAGCCTTCCCTTCACAGTGTCGGCGTCGGTGAGGGTGGCCAAAAGTCCCTTCTCCTGCTCGACAGCTTCTCTGAGCTGGGAGCCTATGCGTTTCAGTTGCTCCCTCCTCTGGGCAGCTGAGATCTCGTTCTGCCTGAGCCTTTCCGCGGCTCGCACGAAAGCATCCTTGGCCTCCTCGAACTCGCGCAGCCTCTCTGCGAGTTCCTCGAGTTTCCGAAGCTTCACCTCTTCAGATTCTGGGAGGCTCTCCAGCCTGGACTTGGTCTCAGCCAGAAGTATGGTGACCTCCTTAAGCCTCGAGAGGGAATCGTTCCTCTGCGAGGTAAGCCTGGCCAGCTCAAGTGCGTACTGGTCAGTCTCATTGAGCTCTGCTTCGGCCGATTCAAGCTTCTTTTTTGCAACCGACACATCTGCCTCAGCGCTTTCCAGAGATGATTTGGCTGTTCGGACCTTCTCCCTTTCGTCAGTCCTTATGGTATGCTTGTGCTCCGCGTCCACCTTCTGCTTGCACAGTGGGCATACATCGAGGGATCCTATGGTCTCGGCGATTTGAGTTGACTGCTCGATGACGGTCCTGACCTCTGAGATTCTCCTCTCGGCCGCGATGATTTTTTCCTGTGCGTACTTCCTGCGTTCGGCCAGCTCGGCCCTCTTGTTCACCTTAGCTGTGAGGATCTCTATGCGGACGCTGTGGTCAGGAACCGACCTGAGGGTCTCGTACTCCTTAGAAAGCGACCTGTATCTCTCGTGGAGCGCTGACCTCTCCTTTATCAAATTGGAGGCCTCGGCCCTGCGCTCGTTGAGCAGCTTCCTCACTTCATCGAGCCCGAGGTGTGTTGGCCTGATGCCGAATTCCTTGAAGGTCGGGACCAGCAGGGTGTCGTGTGCTGCGTCGAGCTCGGCGATTTCACGGGACACCTCGACCTCCTCCTCCTTGTGGTGGACTATGCGTTCCCGCAGCGCCTCGCCTATTGCGATGGTCTTTTCAATCCTGGTCATGGCTTCCTGGCTGCGCTGCATCTCCCGCTCTGCTGCCTTGGCCTTGGAGCGCTGCTCCTCAAGCCTCGGCGCGAGCCTGTCCAGCCTGGACTTGATCTCCTGTACCTTCTCTTTGTTTTCTGCAAACTCTTTCTTGGTCTGCTCGAAGCTTGTGAGCCTGCCTTCCATCTGGTCGACCATCGAGCGGATGGACCTGCTGATGGGAACGACGTTTTGCCTGGCCCGCCGGTACTTGTCGATTCCGAACACAGATCTCAGGATGTCGAGGCGCTCGTCCGCGTTGGCGGTCAGTATCTGCTTCATCTCCTCTTGTGGAGTGTATACCGTGTACCTGTAGATCAGGGCCTTGTCCTTTGAGAGCGATTGGGGAGGGTAGCCGAGCATCTCCACGACGCGCGCGCGCAGCTCCACCGGCGTGCATTCGGTGCTCGAACCGCTGATGGATATTGAGCCCTTGTCCTGGCGCACTCCCCGCGCGTCCCTCTTGAGACTCCTCTTGATAACGACCTGTTTGCCGTCGAGATCGAAGGAAAGGCGGACGCTCCCGTCCTTTTCGCCATGGCGCAGCAGCGCGGCACCTGAGAGGGACCCTTTCATCAGGCCGAAGAGCGCGAACTCGACTGCCAGTAGTATGGTCGACTTGCCCGCGCCGATGTCTCCGCTGAGGAGGACTGACCCATTCGGGAAAGCTATCTCTACCTCGTCGTAGCTCCTTATATTTTTAAGATGGAGGGTGCGCAATCGCATGCAAGGTTGCGAAACTCCGGGACTATAAAAAGCTTATTAGAAAAGGATTAAATATGAGCAGGATTCCGGTGGTACGATGCGCATCGATGTTGCTGCGGTTTCCCAGAGCTGGGAGAACAAGAGAATACTCGAGGAGATATCAGAGAGGGGGATGGAATGCGCCTTCATCGACCCCAGGAACGTCTCTTACGAGCTGGGAAAGGAGGTCAAGCTCTTCTATAAAGACTCCGAGTACACGCTGCCCGACGTACTCCTGGTAAGGGGAGGATTCACGTCAGTGGTCAAGGACGACGGCAGGAGGTTCCTCAACATCCTCGAGACGTTGGGAGTCAAGGTCGTGGACGCTCCGGTCCACGTCTCGCGGGATTATGATAAGGTCTTCACCCTCGCGATGCTCTCCCGCGCAAAGGTGCCGCACCCAAAGAGCTACTTCATCAGGTGCAAGTCGCTGCTGAAGGCCATCGATCTCGAGAAGCCTGTTGTCAAGCCCATCCTCGGTTCGAAGGGCAGGGACGTCAGCCGTGAAGAAGATTTCAAGTCTACCCTGAGGCCTAAAAGCCTGATCCAGGAATTCATCGAGGCTGGAGGATCGGACATCCGGGTCTTTGTCATTGGCGGCAAGGTCGTTGCCTCGGGCATGAGGAAAGCCAAGGAAGGGGAGTGGCGTTCCAACGTGGCCCTCGGAGGGGGAATCGAAGCCTTCAGGCCGACCAAGGAGGTCGAGAGCCTGGCTGTGAAGGCTGCCAAGGTGATGGGAATCGAGATCGCCGGCGTGGATATAGTCCTCTCTGAAGGCAAGCCTTATGTTATTGAGGTGAACCGGGCGCCGCAGTTCCAGGGGCTGGTCGCCGCGACAGGGATCGACATACCTAAGCTTATTGTGGACTATCTCGAGAAGGTGGCTTAGTCTTTGCTGATTCTTGCGATGATGTGGCCTTCTGATATAACACCTGATACGAAAAGAGAAAGTATGTACTTTGGCGACTCGAGCTTAATCTGCTTGGTCGTGTAGTCGGCGAAGCTGGTGAGCTCGCCCAGCAGTTGTGTCTTCTTGCCCAGCGCTTCAAGGTTTGGTATGAAAAGACCTCCTTCTTCAGCTCTCATGTACTCGTATCCGTCCTGCTTGAAGAACAGGGTTTTTTTTTGGCCAACTGCCTTGGGTAGCATCCTGTTGTATGCCAGGAAATTCCTGATGATATGCACACCTTTCTTAATGAAGGTTGTGTCAATGCGCTGGCCCTCGCCGATCTCGATCGTGACTCCGGGGATGCCGTGCTTGTTCAGGGTGTGGATGAGGGTGTTTTGCCCTTTCAGCCCGCTGGGCACGACGAAGCTGACTCCCAGGTTTTTTGCGAGGTCCCTCTCTTTTTGCTGCTGCTTTTCGCTCATCCTGGCTTGGGGAGCGACGAGGGTGTGCTCGTTGCCGTTGTGCAGGTCGAGGACGCAGTCGCAGTCCTTTATCGTCCTGAAGATGTGGTAGCAAAGCTGCTGGGTTAGGGTCCCATCCTTCTTGCCGGGCCACATGCGGTTCATGTCCTGCCTGTCAATCATGTTCCTCCTTCGTCGTATGTTGAAGGCCAGCGGGTTTGCGACAGGGAATATCAAAAGCTCGCCATCAAAACTCGTGAGGCTGGTTATGAATGAGTTGATGATTGCGATTGAGAAGAACTCGTCGCCGTGCTGCGTGGCTATTATGGCAGCTTTCTTTTTTGATGGCTTCCCCTGGATTTGTAGATATGATAATATGACCGGCGAACCGTCGGGCAGGCTTTCTATTTCCAGCTGCTTTTTTTCAATCCTCATGGTATGCTTACTAGTTGGGAGGAGGCTAGGGATGCCTCCTCGAGTGATATGCATTTTCCATCGAGCTCGATCTTTGGCTTGCAGAACACCTGGTCGAGGTGTAGGTTTGCCTTGATATCGCCACCGAACCAGTCGTTTGAGCCTATCGCAATGTGCGCGGTGCCTAACGCTTTTTCGTTTATTATGGTCGGGCCGACAACGCGGGCGTTTGGGTTGATGCCTATGCCCAGCTCAGATACCAACCTGGTGTTTTGAGGGTTGGGAGAATGTAGCTCGGCAGTGTCGAGGGTGAGCTCCATCGCGCGGGCTCCCTCTCCTTGGATGTCCACTATCTGGCCTGCTTCAATGGTAAGGACTGTTGGCCTGGAGAAAATGTAAGTGTTATCGGTTGTCCTGAGCGAGCCGTCAACCACCAGGACGCCTTCGGCCTTCCCTTTGACAGGTGGTAAGTAGACCTCGCCGGCTGGCAGGTTCCCGCCCCTGCCTGCCGTGAGGTAATCAGCGACGTTGGCTATCGCCTTCTTGCCGCTGATGCTGAGATAGAGGTCTGTGCCTCCAGGTGAGGTGATGTGAACCTCATGCGCGTCGTCAAGCAGCTGCTTGATGACCGATCCCAGCTTACGCATGAGGGGGTAGTCAACATTTATTGATGAGAAGAGCCAGTCTATCTGGGAGTTGTGCAGGTAGGCGAGCCCTTGTGTGGAGATGAACCTGTGTCCAGCTTTCCTCAGGTAGTGCCTTATGCTCTGGTTGGTCGATTCCCTGTAGCCGAGCCTTCCTGAGAGGGCCTTGATGAGGACGCCCTGGCCTTCGAGGCCCTGAATCATGTTGACTATGTCTTCTTCGGCTTTTTCGCCCTTGAACTTCGGCTTCTGCATGACCATGTTGAGCTCTAGGCCAGCACGGCGCGCGGCGATGATGAATGCGCCGGTGAGCACTGGTGCCGCGCGCCTGCTGGGTAGACCGAAGTCGCTGATTAGGAGAGGTTTTTCTTCATTTATGCCGAGGACTTCTGTGAACACGTTTTTCATAGCTTGAGCATTGGATTCGGCTGTCGCAAGCAAACCTTCAGAATGTAGCCAATTAAGGAGATTGCTCTGATTCACATGCTCACCGTCCGACGACCAAAAAGTGGTTTATTATACTAGTATAGAAATTTATCTACTAATATATAAATATTATTGTCCTATAGAAGATATTTCCTGTAAAAATGGGAGATTTGTATGGGTTTATATCCCCAAGTGACGCTAAAAGTTTAAATACTGAAATGTCCAGTCACCAGCTATGTTAATAATTACAAGGGTAGTGAACGGCAAGATAAGTGAAGGCACCCTTGAGGACCACAAGAAAGAAGGACATCTCTGGATAGACTGCGTCGATCCCACCAAGCACGAGCTCGAACAGCTATCCCACATCACAGGCATACTAACCCAGGACCTATCGGAACTTCTGGAGAAGTTCGCAAGGCCCGAATATTTCGACTCCGAGGAGTATTCCCAGGTCGTCTATGCCGCGCCCAACCTTGCAGACAAGAGGCAGAGGCTGGTGCCGGTCTCGTTCTTCGTCATAGGTTCGACGACAATCACCCTCAAGCCAAAGAAGATAGCTGCCGTGGACAGGCTGCGCGCCCTGGCAGAGTCCATCAAGCTAAAGATCCTCGAGAACCCGACCATGCTCATATACAAGATACTGGATGAGATATCCAATGACTTCTTCCGCGTATCAGGAGAGATTGAGGATGATGCTGAACTGGTGGAAGAGAGGGTGCTGAAAAACCCTGACAAGTCGGTGCTGAACAAGCTCTTCTCCATCAAAAAGACGCTGATATTCTACCACAAGGCGCTCATAGCCAACAGGGAGGTAATAACGGCAATAGAGAAGGGATACCTCAGCCATCTCGACAAGCGGCAAGCCCACAGGTTCCGCGAAGTGTACAACGACGTTGTGCAGCTGATCGACATGGAGGAGACCTTCAGGGATATCATAACGAGCACCGTGGACATATACCTGACCTCTGTATCGAACAACCTCAACGAGATCATGAGGAAGCTGACGGTGTACGGCTCGTTCATCCTCGTGCCGACACTCATAACTGGGATATACGGCATGAACTTCCGCTTCATGCCAGAGATCAGCTGGCTGGGCGGATACCCCTTCGCAATAGGCCTCATGGTGGTATCGATACTGTTCCTTTACATATACTTCAAGAACAAGAACTACATATAGCCTTCTCTCAAGGCGTACTCTTCATCTATCTTGGAATCCAGCCGGACATCCGACCCCGTGGCCTGCAGGAAGCTCTCGCGAAAGGAGAGCCGAACACGCAGAGCAGCCTTTTGCGCTTCCTTGTCCGCCATGAGATCCTGCCGCAGCTCCTTTATGCGGCCCTCCACCAGGCTTCTTGAATATCCTTCGTCCGCTGCGATCGATGCGATTCGTTCGATGAGCCTCTTACCCGCCCTGATGTCCTCTTCGAACCCGAGCAGCAGGTGGTTGACGGTGAGATCCTGCCCGTCCAGCCCGGTTATGCCTCCTATGGAGGCGACAGATATCAGTGCGAGCATCAGCTCGTGGCTGATGTTGCCCAACAGCATCGGTGACGCGACCATCAGGTCATACTCACGTGCCGCCTTGAACCTCCTCCTCTTCTCGGATAATTTCTCGCCGACCCATAGAGACTTGGAGACCCGGTCGGCCAATCCAGTGATCCTCCTGCGCTCTGAGGTGATGAATGCGTTCCTGACCTTGCATTGCAGCAGCCTCCTGCTCTCATCCAGCTCGACCTCTGCCATTGCCTTATCAACTGCCTCGGTCAGGTCTCCTTTGTTGTGCTTCAGAATCAGCCCTGTCAGCTTCTCAACATACGGAGCAGAAGGGTCTGTGCTGTAGGGCAGTATCAGCTGTCCGCCCTTGCCTCCTGAGTAGGGCGTTGCCTTCTCGATTATAATATCGCTTATGCTCCTGAGCCTCTCCTTCCTGGGGTGGGTGACGTTCGTCGCGATGGTGACTGAGTATTCTCCGATGGCGCTCAGCACCTTGTTGAGCTCTGCAGGCGCGTTTTCCGAAATGTGCATGGTGAAGTTTGCGAAAACATCCTTGGCAAAAGGGTCGAGATGCGCAATGTAGTCTGTAAGCTCCGAGCTCCTGTCGTTGTACATCAGCGCGTTTAACAGGTAGTATGTTTCAGCGAGCTGGGGCAATATCTTGCTTATCAGTCCTGAAGCAAGTATCGGCTGTGACTCCATACCAACCGGCACGGCAGCCGTGATTATTTAAGACTTTCGCACCCAAAAACTTAATAGTCACCCTCCCAATCCCAAGGCCCATGAGGCTCGAACAGGTCAAGAAGGATCTGCCATCAGACATCTACAAAATCCTGGAGGGCGAAGGCATCAAGGAGCTCAGGCCGGCCCAGAGCAAAGCAGTCAAGGCAGGACTGCTCAGGGGAAAGAGCCTCCTGGTCTGCACACCCACGGCCTCCGGAAAGACCCTCGTTGCCGAGATGGCCATGCTCAAGACCATACTCCACTCGAAGGGCAAGGCGGTCTACATAGTGCCACTGAAGGCTCTCGCAACAGAGAAGTACAAGGAGTTCGTCAGGAGGTACAAGGGACATGCCAGGGTCGCGCTCTCCATCGGAGACATGGACAAGGCCGATACCTACCTGCGTGACTTCGACCTCATCATATGCACTTCGGAGAAGCTGGACAGCCTGATCAGGCACCACACACCCTGGCTGCCTGAGGTGAAGGTGGTCGTCGTCGACGAGATACACATGCTCAACGATCCGGGCAGGGGGCCCACCCTCGAGGTTCTTATCACTCTGCTCAGGGCAATGCTCCCGAAGGTACAGGTAATAGCGCTCTCCGCTACCATAGGGAACCCAAAAACCCTCGCTCAGTGGCTGGGAGCCCAGCTGGTGCTTGACACGTGGAGGCCGGTCGAGCTCAAGGAAGGCGTGTACTTCGGAGGGCAGGTTGAGTTCCACAAGAGAAAGAATAATAAAGGCAGGAAACGGAAAGAATAGGTATGCCCAACTACTTCATGGCCCGGGAGCTCTACCTCAACGGAGGCCGTGTCTCCGTACTCGCAGCTGTCGTCGCGTTCTCCAGCCTGCAGTGGCTCTTCGTGTTCTCAGCAGTGGCAACTTTAGGCTACATGGTGCTCTTAAGAGAATGAAAAAAGAGAAAGAATCAGAGAGAAAACTTGTCTGCGTACTTACCAAGCACAGGCATCACCCACTTTTTGCCCTGAAGCGAGTAGATTATGCCCATGATGGAGAGTATCAGCGCGATAACCCATCCGATCGGTGCCAGTATCCATCCGATGACCGGAATCACCGCTAGGACATACAGCACCAGTTCGAAGATGAACAGCACCAGTCCCTGCTTGGCGTGGAACTTCACGAACGCGTCGTCCTTCTTCATTATTAGAGGTATCAGCACAAGTATGCCAAGATAAGAAAGGAGTGCGAATACCTTACTGTCATCTGATGATGATTTCTTTGCCATGATTAGTACCTCCTAAATGTGTTACCCCCAAACAAGGGGCTCTTTGTGGTATCGATTATAAAAAAGTTTCTATCATGAACCCATCTCAAGGCTCTTTAGCACCAATGACTTGTCGAAGGGCTTGAGGTCAGCGTAAGTCTGTCCGGTGCCATAATACAGGATGGGCTTGCCAGTCACGTAGGAGATCGATATCGCCGCGCCACCCTTCTCGTCGACGTCGAGCTTGGTGAGGATGATGCCGTCGAACCCGACAGCGTCGTTGAACTGCTTGGCCTGCTCCACCACGTCGTTTCCGGTCAGGCTGTCCCCGACGAAGAGGGAGAGGTCAGGCTTTGCTATCCTCACCACTTTTGCCAGCTCCTGCATTAGGTTGGTGTTGGTGTGCGTCCGGCCGGCTGTGTCGATTAGCACGACATCCTTGCCCTTGGACTGGGCGTGTTTTACCGCGTCGAATGCGACCGCTGCCGCGTCCGACCCATAGTCGTGCTTGATCAGCTTGATGCCCAGCTTTTGCGCGTGCTCCTCGATCTGCTGTATTGCGGCAGCGCGGAAGGTATCGCAGGCGGCCATCACGCATGAGAGACCTGCGTCCTGGAGCTTCTTTGCGACCTTCGCCAGGTTGGTGGTCTTGCCGCTGCCGTTCACGCCGACGAAAGCTATCACATAAGGCCTCTTACCAGATGACTTTATCCGATCCACCAGGTCGAAGGTCTCTGTGTCGAGGATGTCGTTGATGGTATCTGAAAGGGTCGACATGATTATGTCTTGTATCTTGCCCCTGAGTACCGGGCTTCCGACCAGCTCCTTTTTCAGGTCAGCCTTAATGCGGTCGATGACCTCGACTGCCACATTGTTTTCCATAAGCGCCACTTCCAAATCGAAGAAGAGCTCCTCGAACTTCGCCTCTGAAAGGGGCTTCTTCGTGATGGCGTCGCTTACCTTCTGGAAAAAGCCCCTCTTCTGCGGCTCGACAACCTCTTTGGGACTTTCTTCAACGGTTTTTGGTTCTTCTTTTGCCGGCGGTTTTTCTTCGACAGCTTTTGGTTCTTCTTTTGCCGGTGGCTTCTCCTTTTTTTCTTCATCTCGCGATGGCGGGCTCGGCTTTTTTTGAGCCACGGCTGAAGGTTCTTTGGGAACTTTTGAGACTTCCTCTTCCTTTGGTTCAGGCGCCTTTTTCTTGGGTTCCTCCATTGCAGCAGGTTTGCTCGGCTCCTTGGCCTTCTCCTCTGCCGGAGCTTCCTCTTCCTTTTTCTTGAATATCTTAGATATTATTGAGGGCTTTTCAGGCACCTCCTCAGTCTCCTCTTCGGCGTCCTTCGAGAACTTGGATACCGCAGCCTTGAGTTTGTCTTTTAGAAACTTGAACATTTTACCCCTGCGAAATCTTGACCAGTTCGGCCTCAACGGCCTGCGCGCGCTGTGCCAGGTGGTTTAACTGCCTGATAAAATCGCCCCTGTAATGGTTGAGCTCGATGACCTGCTTTTCTATGAGCTCTGAAGCTTCCTCATGGTTCTTGGTGGCGACCGAGTCTGCACCGACGTTCACCACGAATGACTTCGGATCATCGACCTTGGCCTTGAAGAAGATTCCGTTGAAGAGCGGTACGAGGATCTCGTTGCCTTCCTTTACATCTTTCCAGTCCGCCATCTGCTGCTGGATGCTCAATGCTTCCCCGATCTGGGCGTCGATGTTTTGTATCTGCTTCTGGACCTGCTTGAGCTGCTGCTCGAGAATCTGCAGCTCCATGTATTTTTCCTGAAGCTTTTCTTTATTGTCCATTTCCTACACCTCTATGAATCCGAACGCCTCGTCAGCGTTCTGGACCTCAGGTCCGCCGCTCATCTCTCCGATGATGAACCCATAATCGTTTGCTAAGATTCCGCTGCTAACGAAAGGGTTGCCCATGTTGACTGTGCCTGGGGTGCATGGCACCCGGATGTTGCGCTCCACGAACTTCATTTCCGCAGCACCGATCTCCCGGTGCACCAAGCAGCCCTTGCCGTTGTGCACCGCAAGCGAGCCGATTATGTCGAGCTCGGCTATCGTTGCCTGCTTGACCGGCACGCCGAGGGCATCGGAGACGGCCTTGCGCTCCTCATCTAGGAACCCCCTGCTGACCAGCGCCGCATGGTCGCTTGCGAGCACGTTGTTGCCCAGGGCTGTCAGCTTGGTCTCGATGACTGCATAGTTCAGCCCGAGCGCGTCAAGGGCCCTGCGTTCGTGTTCGAACGTGATGCCTGGGACTATCAGCCCCTTGGAGTTGGCAGCGGCGAATACGCCTATGAGCGATGTTCCTGCGAGGGTTATGGGGTGGACTGGGACCTTCAGCACGTCTTTGATCAGGGATCTCACCCTGCTTGGAACCTCTTTTCCGACCAGGCAGTAGGTGTCGGTCGCCAGGCAGTACAGGCCCAGGTTTGGATTGCCGTTGAAACTGGCTCTTTCGACATGCATAGCCCTTCTGGGAAAGGGCCTGGTTTTATTATACTTTCGGAGGTATTTAAATGCATAGAAAAATATATATACCGCAAACAATAGCCCAAAGTAGCAATGCCTGACGAATATAAGCTTTCCAGCGACGATTTTCGGGCGATTGAGAGGGGTATAAGTCTCGCGCACCGCTTCAAGCAGTTCGAGAAGAACGTGGAGAAGATTGATGTCGTCGCTTTCGACAGCACCTATATCTACATATATTCTACTCAGAAGTACCAGATGGAGGTGCTGAAGAAGTGGAAGTACGGCCGTCTCCTGTACAGGATTGAGCACCGCAAAGATATTACGCCCAGCTGCTTCGTCAGTTTCGGGAAGCTCCCGCATGCCCTGTACTTCCTTATATACTTCATCAACCACAAGCGGTTCTTCGCCGCGCCTCCCCTTTCGTGCTTTTCCAGCCAGCAGCGCAAGAAGAAGATGCCTTGGAAGACCAAGGAGGATTACATGCTGCTTATGATCAACTGGTTCGCCCGCGTCTATCACGAGCAGAAGCTCGGCTCGCTTGACAAGAGGATGCTGATCCTGATAAACAAGGTTACAAAGGAGAAGAACGAGCTCTACGGCACCCTCTGCGAGCTTGAGACGGCTGAAAAGCTCAACCCGAACTACATCAGGAGGATTAAGAAGTTCGTGAAGGACCACCCGTCCAGCAAGCTGGCTCGGCCCTACAAGACTGCGTTCAGAATCTTGGAATAATTTTTATCACTTCTGAGTAATAAAAAAACGAAAGATTTTTAAACGAGAGCTGATTAATCCGAACCAATGGCAGACTTGGACAGTCTCATCATCAAGCTAAACTGGAAGGCAGCTGGCTACATGACAGAGCGCCCTGAAGCCCTGCAAAGCTTCGGCGAGGCAGAGAGGCTCAAGCTCCTTCCCTACAGATACCTGACAAGCATCCAGCCGATCGGCAGATGGGCTGGCAGGTGGCACGACCTGCCGGATTTCGGGCCTGAGACAGGCAACAGGATTCTATACGTCAACGACCCGGCACGGGACAGGTACGCTCAACTGATGCAAAGCTATGATGATGCCATCCTCATCTACAGCAAACCCCTACCGCTCATGTGGCTTGCGGCCTCCTGGGAGTACGATGAGGAAGACAAGATGGAACTAAGCAAACCCCACAACTACATGCCCAGACGTGCCTACATGCAGAGATTGAAAGAGCTGATCAGCAGCTCCAGACTGGTCGCCCACTATGACACCAGGAGCTACTTCAGGTTCCTCGCTGTGGCGAGCAGGGAAACAGCAGGAGAAATATTGGACCTTCTCGTCCAGGAGCCAGGGTCATTCTTTGATATGCTGACAGCGCTTGGGAAAAAACCACCCGCAGGATACGAGGCCAGAGGCAGGATGGTCTTCTACGACAAGGGCCGGTGGAGCAAGACCATCCAGCGGAAGATTCAGTAATAGTCGAACACGTGATACACTTCTGCAGCGTTGCCTGCGTAGTCCCCGGCGTGGATGCGGAAATCGTTGTAACCCTTCTTCGCCGCGGCGTCGAACACGCACAGGTACGACTCGCCCTGCTGGTAGCACTGCTCGGTCCCGTTCTCAAAGCCGCCGATGCCCTCGACCCTTATGGACCCGGTGTCGACTGCCACGCTGTCGGTGACCCTGAAACTTATGCGGGGGCTCGAAACAGATGCGCGCATCGGAGGAGAGATGTCGGTTATCACAGGCGGGACAAGGTCGTAGAGCAACCGCAGGCCGAAGACGGCGCTGTTGCCTCCCATATCCCGGACAGTAAGGCGGATCATGTTCCACCCCTGCTTTATCCCGGTGACCGTCACGCTGCAGTAGGCGCCGCCCTCAAACTCATCGCAGTCCGCTGACGCGACCGACGCCTTGCCGTCCACCTCGGCCGAGAACGAGTTGGCAATCCCTGCTCCCTTATCCTCGAGCTTCAGATGCAGGGTCGGGTCGCGCGTTATGGAATTGTTGCCTGGCTCGAAGCCCACAACTTTCGGGGGCAGGGAGTCGTAGACAAACCTCAAGGTCTCCCGGGCCTTCCTGCCCTTGATGTCCTCGGCGATGGCGGTGACGTGGTTCACACCCTGGTTGAAATGCAGCGCCTGGAACTCGCAGACTGCTAAGAACTCGTCGCCAGAGCACAAGGACCTGTCGATGAATCCCGGCACGTTGATTATGGATATGGAGTCCCTCACCACTGGCTGCTCGCCCTGAACCTGGAAGGTTATCGTCGGTGATGAAGTGACCTCGTCTGCAGACGGGTCCAGGAAGGTGATGGAGAGATCGTCGACCCTCAACGGCGAAGGGGGTGTTGGCGGAGGCCTTGGCGGCTCCTCGCCCGGGATGAAGGCATAGACGTCGTGGAATGAGCTGTTGAGGAACGCTTCCCTCCCGGTCGCGACGAACAGGTACCTGTCCTCCGACCACACCTTGGTGCTGACCTCCTCCCCAGGCCCGTCGTACGATGTTATGGAATAGACCGTCTCGGTCCCCACCCTGCTTTTCGAGAAGTGCGGCTCGAGGTCGGACTCGTACTCTGCGAGCGCAGCGGTGCTCTCGAACTCGAATATGAGGATGCTCCCCTCATAGTCCTCGAAGTTGCCTGTCCACCTGAGCTCGATGCCGTCGGTCGCGTGGGCTGAGAAAGCCGCCAGCTCCTCCTCGCTTAGGTCCTCAGTCTCAACCCCGTACTGCAGTTCGAGGTCCTGCGACACGCGCTGGAGGGTCGGGAACTGGAAGCTCTTGACCGAAGTGCCCATCCAGGCCTCGCTGAGGTTGAGGCTCTCTATTATGCGGAGGAGGGAAAACCCGACCAGCACGAACATGAGTATGATCAGGATGATCGCTATCTCGTGGTGGCTCCTGCCCCTGACGGCCCTGGCAAGGAACACTATACCCACTATGCCGATCCCCAGGAAGATGTAGAAGATGATCCGCTCGAGCAGGTCGCTGAGCCTCACCCAGGAGAAGATAGACCTCTCGATGTCGGAGTGGTGGCTTGCATCCTCGAACAGTATGTCGATTGGGTTGAAGTAGTCCTGGTACTCGTCGTAGTTGTCCTCGACGGATATGATGCAGGGGGTGGCGGCGCAGGCCCCCTCGTCGCATAGCCTGATGGCCCCTGGGCATCCGGGCAAGGGGCACTCGCTTGCGTCGATGCACGCGAAGGCTACGGGGGCCAAGAGCAGTAAAAATAGCACGATCACACTCTTTTTCCCAGGCATGAACATTGTTTTGGAACCGGTGTATAAATAAATTTGCCCTCATCGACACTTTTATTAAACAGGGATTCCTAAATTTGGCAATGGAGTTCGATTGCATCATCGCAGGCGCAGGCCCTGCGGGACTGGCGCTAGCATCAGTGCTAAGCCCTAAGCACAGGGTGTGCGTGATCGACAGGGGAGAGATCGGGACCACCTCCAAATCCTGGGCCTCGTTTCGGGACCTGGTTGGCTCGCTGGGACTTGGGGACTCGATCGCGAACTCTAGGATTGACAAGCTGGAGTTCGGGCATTACCTGGGCGCGAAATGGGTTTTTACAGACACCTACTGCCAGCTGGACGAAAGGAAGCTGCTCGGGGCCCTAATCGCAAGGAGCCCCAACGCGACATTCGTGTCCAACTTCGAGGTACAAGGGTTCTCCAGGGATGGCCAACGCGTCTCGGTCCGAGGCGGGGGGGAAACATACGAGGCGCCGCTCCTGATAGACTGCTTGGGGGCAGACAGCCCTATTGTGAGGGAAGCGCGGCTGGTATCCACCTACTCAAGCTACCCCATCCTTGGTGTCACGGTGGATAACGTCAGCTTTGACCCGACCAAGTTCGTCTGGGAAATAATGAGGACGCCGGACTTCGACGGCCTCATGATTGGAGGCATAATGCCCTATTCAGAGGACCGCGTCCAGGTGCACGTCTTCCCTTACCTCGACAACAGCAGGATGGCCTGCGAGGATCTTGAGAAGTACCTGAGCGAGTACCTCGCTTACTATCCGTCCCTTAAGGATGCGCGGGTCGTCTGCAAGACCCAGGGCACGATACTCATGGGGGAGCTCAAGCAGGACGCACTGGACAATGTCTTCTTCTTCGGCGAGTCCGGGCTGTGGACACCGCGGTTCATCGGTACAGGCCTCAACCAGATCCTGCGTGACTTCGGGACTGTCGGCAACAGGCTCTCAGAGCTGCTCGAGTCAGGCAGGCTGTCCGCAGCCGACCTCTCACAGGTGCGGTTCGCAACCATGAGCAAGAAGTCCACCCACTTCCTCAAATGTTTCGAAAAGATCATCTTCTCGCTGAAGGACGATCCTGAAAAGCTCAACGGCTTCCTCCAAAAGATCAACGAGGCACATCCCAGGTTTGGAGAGTGCCTGATGAGGAACGCCTTCGACGCAGAGATCCTGATGAAGAGCTGGCAGAAGATACACGAGCATTACTCAATCGCTGAGATCACGCGGATCCTGTCTAAGAAGGACGTGCTATACCTCGTAGAGATGGGGCTGGAGATTCTTGAGGATTCAGTCCTTGAGAAGTACAGGTCGCACCTGGCTTAGCCCAAGCCTTCCAGCTTCAGCGCCTTCTTGTTGGTCTGCAGCAGCTGGATGTAGATTTCGTCGAAGTGCTTCTTCTGGTGCAGGTCGATCGTGCGCTGGTTGGTAAGGTGCAGGAGGGGTATGAACG
Source organism: uncultured Methanosarcinales archaeon (assembly GCA_964587045.1). Taxonomy (GTDB): domain Archaea; phylum Nanobdellota; class Nanobdellia; order Woesearchaeales; family CAZPJY01; genus CAZPJY01. Next base: position 4,011 of record CAZPJY010000003.1, on the reverse strand, counting down.
TGTAGATCTTGTCCTCCTTGGTATCGCTTGGGATGAGCTCTGTGAAGGAGAGCATATCCTTGCTGCTCCTGCCCTTGAAGTACGTCCAGATGCGGTCGTAGACGTCCTTGATGATCACGCTTATGTCGACGCCCTTCTTCGGGATCTTCATGCGCTCCCCAGGTCCGGCCTTGGGCGGCCTGCGGTCGTGCACCTCCAACGCCTTCTCCAGTGCGCTGACCAGGTCGAACACGCTCACCTTTCGCTTCCTGGGCTGCGGCGTCCTCGGAACCAGCCTGGGCTCGTCCTTGACAGCCCCTTCCTCAGGCGCGACCATCGCGTAGAACTCGTCGAAGAACTCCTCCTCAGGCACTTCCCTCGAGGCCAGGAGCTGGTCGAACCTGTTGAGGTCCTCGTTCATCAGCCGGTTGGACTTGAGGCGCAGGAGGATGGCTGCAGCGAGCAGGATCTTGCCGCTCACCCTGAAGTCCATCTCCTTGAGCTTCCGAAGCGTCTCGAGGAAGCGCTGCGCGAGCAGGGATATGTCAATGTCCCAGGGGTCCATCTCCTCGCTCTTGACCAGGTCGAAGATCATGGTCTTCCAGGTTATCTCGTCCTGATCGAGGAGCATCTCGAAAATCTTGTCCTGCATTCTCATCACTAGATAGGAGTTGTCCTATTTAAATGTGTTGGGTGAAAATATTTAAATACGGCACCCTTACCCTCGCTGATAGGGGGCTCGTGGTCTAGTGGCTATGACATCACCCTTACACGGTGAGAGTCGCCGGTTCGAGTCCGGCCGGGCCCATAAATTATTTAAACGGGGTATCAATACCTTCACCAACATGCGGCGGTGGTCCAATCTGGTTAAGATTTTGCCTTGCCAAGGCAGCGATCCGAGTTCAAATCTCGGCCGCCGCATTTAATAACCTTCTAGCTTTCCTTGGATGTGAGAATCCAATTATCTCCCAAAACTGGAGCCTTGAGCGCCTTCGTATCCTAATTCTGAGGATTTTGTGCTCATTTGGCCTGTGTTTTTGTTTGAAGATGGAGTGCTCGATCCCGAAATATGTCAAATAATCTGACATCTGCAGAATCAACCTGATTGAGATTATCCCAAAATGAATATCTCCCGCTTTTGAGACATGACCATCCGTGTCATAAAGTCCTCGAAGAAATGATGCAATGAATTCATCACTGTAATAACCTTCCTTGAGTCTCACAGTGAGTGTTTTATTCTTCTCGATGAAAAGATAATCCCTGATCCAATCAACCACAACCCGAGAATTGAAGACGAGAGAGAGTAATGATCCATTGTCATAAACGAACACGTTCAGGTTGAAATGATTCTCGAGTAGATTTGTCAGATATTTAGCATATCCACTGTCATGTTTGGAGCTCAAACCGATAGAAATCCTATGATGACCTCTATCCTTACGGTGATAATAATTACCATCCCCGGCGAATGCCCCCAGAATCTCACCTTGAATCACATCATCCTCAGGTATTGTCGCCAGCTGATATTTCCGTCCGAAGGCTTTTTTGTAGTGATAGTAAATTGTGCTCTTACCGAGCCCCATCTCCCTGGAGACCCTATTGAGGGATTCACCTACCCTGAGCTTTCCCATCATCACTTCTTTTTGCTCAATGGTCAACCTTCTCATGGATATCATAAGGTTTCTGGACAATAAAAACCTCATGGGGGGGCATGTCCAGTGGGCGGTCTCCTTGGTTAAGTTTTAAATATAGAAACAGTCTAACACACCCAGGGTGGAACCATGAGGAAATGGATATTGATCGGCGGCCTGGCTTTCCTGACTTCGTGCGCGACTTTCGGCTCAGCAAAGGACAAGGGTGTCATTACCTTTTTCTGCGACGGGCTGCGCTGCCGCATACAGGGAGAGCAGGTGGACGAGGGTGTGATTGCCAACGTGCTATACGTCCCTCAGGGAGG
>CAZPJY010000003.1:0-2068 GCA_964587045.1 uncultured Methanosarcinales archaeon | reverse complement strand
AGAGCCAGCGGCGACATGCTTCTAATAGAGGCCCAAAGGATATATGACGCGGGTCTGGACTACGCAAGGAAGAGGGGAGTGCTGAAGCAGGCGCACAACGAGCGCAGGTACACCTACAGCCAGTCAGGTTTCATCGGCACCATCGAGACCAAATATGGGCCGGAAGGCTTCTATAACAATTTTTCATTGGTCAGGGAATACGGGGCTGGCAACCTCGCAAGGGACGACGACGCCGACGGGAGCTTGGACAGGATCGTCGAAGGCAGCCTGAAGATTAAGGAGCTGCAGGACGATTACCTGTGGGTCATCGAGCAGGGCCGAAACGATGGCAGGATCGAGAAGAAGGACGGCAAGTACCTGGTCAGGTCATGGTAGCCTCTTGGCAACTACAAGGCTGAGATCGTCATCGAGAGGAGCGAAGGCTTCCATATCCGAGATTACTGTCTCAACAATGTCCTGCGCGTTGTGATGCTTGATCTTTCTCAGTAGGCTGTTGAAATGGGTAGGGTAGTACGTGTCCTCGCCGTGCTCTGACAGGCCGTCGGTGAAGAGCAGCAGGAGGTCGCCTTCCCCTAGCAGGTTGATCTCGTTGATCGTGTAGCTCTCCTTGAATGGGCCCAGCTGCGATTTGGGCGACGGGTCGACATCGTACCTCGACTGCGCCACGCCTATGGGCAGGTAGTTTTGTATGTGCTCGGCGCCGATGAGCTGCAGCTGGTCGAATTTTTTCGAGAACACCACAGGGTAGGGCGCGCCTGCCGATATGAAGCGGAAGCGTCCGCTCTCGCTGATCTCCCCGTAGAGCGCGGTGATGAATGAGTTTTCTGCGCACACCTCGTACATGTGCGAGTTGATGTGCTCGAACAGGCGGGTGGTTATCTCCCCGTGCTGGTCCATCTCGTACCGTGAGCCCAGCAGGAACATCTGGTGCAGCATCGCGTTGGGAAGGTGGTCTGTCACGCTGTGGCCCGCCACGTCCGAGATGAGGATGCCGGCCCTGCGCCTGCTCTCCTCGATCTTGTCTGCGAGGTCAGGGCGGCCGCTGTCATAGGCTTGCTGCTTTCTCGCGGCGAGATTGAAGCGTTTCTTGAAGTCGACATAGATAATATGGTCTCCCCCGACGCTTGCGTTTAGCGGCACGGTCTTTCCGTAGATGTCAATACCTTCAAGCCTGGGGAACTCGTCGGCCTGCAGGGGCGCGCTGAGCCTTTGGAAGTTGTCCAGTTCATCCTCCAGCCTCTTTTTGTCTTTGGTAAAGTAATCTAGCATTTTCATCATCACACCTCAGAATGTCTTCATCACTCTCGTCGGGGAATATAAACATATGCTTTAACCCGCAAGCTTTTTAACAAACCTGTTATTCCATCGGTCTCATGGAACTGAACGAGATAGTCAAGAGCGATTACAAGATCGTCAGCACCGAGGACTGGCCTGGGGAGAATTCGTTTTCAACCCTCGTGGGCCTGCTGCGAAGCCAGGTCATGGATGAGTTCTACCTGGTGCTGGTGGGCAGTATCCCCTGGTCGCCGAGCCCTGCCGGCGGGTATCACGAGGCATTGATACTCACCAAAGAAGATTCCCACAGGGTGCTAAAGGCGCTCAAGAAGGAACGCCCTGATGCGGGATACCGCGTCTTCCAGCTGGGTGCGTGGCTTAACCACTATGGCGGGAAGCTGCAGGACGTCAATTGGTAACCTTTTTAAACTTCATTTTCGTTCTAGCGCTAGACGGGCCTATAGCTCAGTCTGGTTAGAGTGCTGGTCTTATATGACCGCCGTCCTTCGGGGCGGTTCTAGGATAACCAGTGGTCCGGGGTTCAAATCCCCGTAGGCCCATCATCTTTTTCAAAAGGAAAAAGCTGAACCAAAACGAGGTCACTTCGGGCTGGGCCGACGCGACTTCAATTTTTACGCCCCGTTGGTGTAGTCCGGCCAATCATACTGCCCTTTCGATACGAGGAATCCAGGATTCCTGGATGTCTTCGGAGAAGACAGGCAGTGACTCGGGTTCGAATCCCGGACGGGGCATCTTGCCTTTTCTGGATACCGGGACCTCTCTGACAGGTCAA
>CAZPJY010000002.1:50871-91777 GCA_964587045.1 uncultured Methanosarcinales archaeon | reverse complement strand
AAGGACATCGGTACCAGGGAGATCTCAGGAGCAAGCACGGCAGTCGTCGGAGAAGGCCACTGCTTCTGCAAATACCAGACTGTCTACGACGGCACAGGGACTGGAAAGATAGCTGAGTTCGGTCCGGACGGGATCAAGAGAGAACTGTTCTTCTACAAGCTGCATGACGACCAGCAGGTAAGCATATCCCGCGACGAATACCTCGACCCAGAAGAGAGAGTAATCGCGGTCATGAGGGAGTATGTCACTGAGGAAAAAAACGGGAAGATCGGAAAGGAGATGAGGGGCGAATACCTGGTGCCGAAATCATTCATCATCAGAAACGCGGCACGACCAATAGCTAGTAAGGTAACCGAATCCATCCCGGGTTACTTATGCGAAATGGCTGCAGTTCAGCCTGCGTGATCTCTTCTCGGTCATCCCTGACCAACCTGTACACCATATACATCGCCTCAATCTGCATCGCTCCGAGATTCGCGATGTTGTTGTGGGCCAAACTGTATCTCACAGGCGCCTCGATGAGCTTGTACCCCAGGTATGCCCATCCAATTGTGCCCACAGGCCCGCTTATCCCAATGATGGTGAGGAGGCCAACAGCACCTAATGAGTTTTGCAGGAAGCTATTGACAGCCGAGTACTTCACGAATGTTGATGCGGGGATGTCAACTTGATATTTCTCCTTCAGCCTGGCAGACATCCTCTCAATCTCACACCCTGGAGCGCCTCCCAAGAAAGAAATGTAAATTTTATTAATAGTCTTAGGCAGCACCCTCAATGTCGCCTTCGCAGAGCGATAAAGCACAGAATCCTCATCATTGCTTCTCAAGGTCTTTGTGCATAGGCTCTCAAGTCCGCCGCTTGCCCAGGTCAGACTCTTTATTATAAGGCCAGGACCCTTTCCTTCCTCGACTATGATGGTATCTAATGATTCTTCCAATACAAAGCATGAAATGAACTTTTCTTTATTTAAAACTTTTCTACATACAACCTTTTATACTGACCCGGTTTTCCCAAGACCATGGCTCTGATTCAAGAACTGCTAAAGGAACTCAAAGAAAGCGAGCCCTCGAAAAACGAGCTCTCCAAGCTCAAGATGAGGCTGTGCAAGAAGTATGGCATCAAGCGCATGCCTCCAGACTATGAGATACTGCTCGAGTCCAGCGACGACTCAGTGCGGCCGCTGCTGCTTTCCAAACCCATGAGGTCTGCATCGGGCGTTGCGCCGATTGCCATCATGACAGAGCCCGCCTCATGCCCGCACGGCACTTGCGCCATGTGCCCTGGAGGCCCGGGCAGCCATTTCGGCGACGTCCCCCAGTCCTACACAGGCCACGAGCCCGCCAGCATGAGAGCAGCCCGCAACAGGTACGACCCTTACCTCCAGATCTTCAACAGGCTTGAGCAGTACATCATCCTGGGCCACCAGCCCCAAAAGGTGGAGATAATAATAATGGGTGGCACTTTCCCTGCCCTGCCCGAAAGCTATCAGGAATCCTTCATCACCTCGGTCTTCCAGGCACTAAACGACTTCTCCTCACACTTCTTCAGACACGGCAGGCTCGAGTCAGAAAGCTTCAGAAGGTTCTTCGAGCTCCCGGCAGAGCTTGGAGACGAGGAGAGGACCAGGAGGATCCAGAGGCGGACTGCGAGGCTGAAATCGAAGGGTGGTAGGGGCCTTCAGTATGAACAAGGGAAGAACGAGCGCAGCCAGATAAGGTGCGTCGGCCTGACAGTAGAGACCAGGCCAGACTACGGCATGGAAAAGGAGGGCAAAAAGCTGCTTGAGCTAGGATGCACAAGAGTTGAGCTTGGAGTCCAGAGCACCAGCGACCGCGCTCTGGCTGAAATCGACAGGGGCCACACGGTTCAGGATTCGGTCCGTTCTGCCAGGATACTAAGGGAGCTTGGGTTCAAGCTCAACTTCCATATGATGCTCGGGCTTCCCGGCGTCACTAGAAAAGAGGAGGTGGAGAACTTCAAGCAGCTCTTCTCCAATCCCGACTTCCGCCCTGACATGTTAAAGATATACCCTTGCATGGTGATACCCGGAACGCCCCTGCACAGGAGGCAGGAGGAAGGCAGATACAGTCCTCTCACAACAGCCGCAGCTGTAAAGTTAATAGCAGACATCAAGGAGTTCATACCCAGATACGTCAGGGTCATGAGGGTGCAGAGGGACATACCCACCAAGTGGACTTCAGGCGGGGTGAGCAGGACCAACCTCAGGCAGTACGTCGCAGAGGAGCTTAGCAAGCGAGGAAGCAAGTGCGAGTGCATAAGGTGCAGGGAGATAAGGGGGGACAAGCCCAAAGGCAGGCAGAAGCTCAACGTCATGGAGTACGAGGCCGCAGGAGGCACCGAGTACTTTATATCATTGGACGATGAGGAGGACAGGCTGCTGGGCTTCTGCAGGCTGAGGCTGGGAGGCAGGGCGATTGTCAGGGAACTGCACGTGTACGGCGAGGCAGCCGCCCTGGGCAAGACCGGCCCGGTGCAGCACAGGGGGTACGGCAAGAGGCTTCTGTCCAAAGCAGAAAACATCGCCAAGTCACAGAAAAGGAAGTCTATCCTTGTGATATCAGGGGTGGGCGTGCGGGACTACTACCGCCGCCTGGGCTACAGGAGGAGCGGCCCGTACATGGTCAAGGGACTTTAGGCAACTTATTTATATCTTGCTTCTTTCTCCGACATCATGCCAGAACCGATACCCGACAGGGAAAAGCTGAAGGTCAAACCTGCATTCGAGGAGCGCTACCGATCCCTTCTCGGCGACAGGTACGACGAGTTCATGGACTATTCCCTCTCATTCCTCAGGAGGTCAATCCGGGTAAACACCTTGAAATCATCTGTCGATGCTGTCAAGGATCGGCTCTCAGGAAACTGGAAGCTGGAACAGATTCCCTGGTGCCCTGAAGGAATGTGGCTGGAGAGCGAGCGGAGGGATGTAGGCAACCTGGTAGAGCATCAGCTGGGCTACATCTATGTGCAGGAGGCTGTGAGCATGATCCCTCCCTTGGTCCTGGAGCCCAAGCCAGGTGAAGTCGTGCTCGACATGTGCGCAAGCCCAGGGTCGAAGGCAAGCCAGATAGGGCAGTACATGCAGGACCAGGGAGTGCTGGTCGCAAATGATATCAAGGCCGCCAGGCTCCGCCCTCTCGGACTGAACCTCCAGAGGGTGGGGTTGCGAAGCGCGGTCATCACTATGATGGAAGGGCAGAGGATGCGCGGCCTGGAGTTCGACAGGATTCTCGTCGACGCTCCGTGCACCGGCACCGGCACCATCAGAAAGTCACTCAAGACCCTGCTCATGTGGAACCCCGGCATGGTGCGGCGCCTGGCCAGGATCCAAAAGAGCCTGGTAAGCACCGCGTGGGGCATGCTCAAGCCAGGCGGCACGCTGGTCTACTCGACCTGCACGCTCGAGCCGGAAGAGGATGAGGGCGTGGTAAATCACCTCCTCAGCGAGCAGCTGGATGCTGAGATCCAGCCAATAGGTCTACAGCTGAAGAGGTCGGAGCCAATAACCGGGTTCGAAGGGGTCCACTACAGGCCAGAGGTGAAAAAAGCCCTACGCCTCTGGCCCCAGGATAATGACACTGAGGGCTTCTTCGTGGCAAAATTCAGGAAGCTGCCTAATCCAAAGATTTAAATACTGCTTTGTTCTTTGAAAAACCTATGAAAGGGCTGTTCAACAGGTTTATCCAGAAGTTCTTCAAGAACCTATTCAAGAAGAGCAGACACATCAAGATGGGCCTCTACGGCCCGCCGAACGGCGGAAAGACCACTCTCGCCAACAAAATCTGCAAGGACTGGCTCGGAGAGGAAGATGTCATGGGTTCTACCTCGAGCATCGCGCACGAGACCAGGGAGATCCAGATAAAGGAGCAGATCAACATCAAGAGCGGCAACAAGGAGCTCTCCTTCAACCTGGTCGACACACCAGGCATTGCGACGAAGATCGACTACGAGGACTTCATTAAGGCCGGCATGAAGGAGAAGCAGGCCAAAGACCGGGCGAAGGAGGCCACCAAGGGCGTAATCGACGCCATCAAGTGGCTGGACGACATGGATGTGGTGATAGTCGTGCTCGACTCGACCAAGGATCCGTACTCCCAAGTCAACATAACCATCATAGGCAACCTTCAGGCCAGGGACATACCCGTGCTCCTGGTCGCAAACAAGGTGGACCTGAAGAAGTCCGACATCAAGAAGATCAAGGCCGCGTTCCCGCAGTATGACGTCGTGGGCATATCGGCCAAGTACGGAACGGACATCGACAAGTTTTATGAAGCACTGTTCAAGATCGCAAAATGATAACTCTCCAGTTCCTGCCATACTTCGAGATTGAGAAGCTGCCCTCGCAGAAGAGGATAAGGAAGATAATCGACATCGTCAAGGAGAACAAAATCGTCCTCCTCGAAGGCCGCCTCACCAAAACAGAGGAGACAGAGCTCATCAAGAAGACCATGGAGGAGATCAACAACAAGTTCAAGGGTATAGAGCCCTGGGTCTTCAACCCGCAGAGCGGAAGCAGTGCGCTTTGGGAGAAGATCAAGGGAGGACTGCTCAAGTTCCTGCTGGGGGACAGGCGGGGATTCACGATCATAGGCCCTTCCACCCTCGTCAAGGAGATCAAGAGCGATCCCAACAAGGTCCAGCTCTTCATCGATGACATGACGAAGAGGAGACGGAAGCGCTAGTTTTTGGGGTGTACGAATGCCGCACCAATGTGTCAGATGCAACAAGCTCTATGATGACGGGGCGCAGGAGATTCTGAAGGGATGTAGCTGCGGCGGTAAGCTCTTCTTCTTCATCAAGCCAGAGAGGCTCAAAGAGGTCCAGGAGGAGGTCTCCAAGCTCACCAAGAAGGAGAAGAAGGAGATTGAGGAGGACGTCTACGACATCATCGGCAACCAAATAGACAGGGACAAGTCGATAGTCCTGGAGTTCGAGGCGGTTCGCATACTCAAGCCCGGCAAGTACGAGCTGGACTTGGTGAACCTGTTCAAGAAGGAGCCGCTCATCATCAGGGTCTCAGAAGGCAAGTATATCATTGACCTGGTGGAGACCTTCAAGAATATCAAGAAGAATTAAATACTCGCTTTCTCTACTCCAAAACATGCTGATCGACGTGCACTGCCACCTGGATGATGAGAGGTTCGACTCAGACCTCCCAGAGGTGATTGCCAGGTCAAGAGTCTCAGTCATCATAGCCAACGGCATCAACCCGGCTTCCAACAGGAAGGTGCTTGGCATCTCGAGGCGCTTTCCTTCAGTCAAGCCCGCTTTGGGCCTATTCCCCCTGGACGCGCTGAATTGCGACGTCGAAGCAGAGTTGGAGTTCATCAGGAGCCAAAGACCCTTCGCGATAGGCGAGGTGGGGCTGGACTACAGCTCTGACAGCGACCGCGAGCGGCAAAAGGAGATCTTCTCAATGGCCATCTCACTGGCAAAGGAGCTGGACAAGCCCCTGATCGTCCATTCCAGGAAGGCAGAAGCAGACGTGATAGGCATGCTCGAGGATTCCAAAGCCAACAAGGTGGTGATGCACTGCTTCGGAGGCTCCCAGAAGCTGTTAAAGCGCATCCTGGACGCCGGATGGTACCTCTCCATCCCGACAAGCATTTATTATGATGAGCATTTCCAGAGGATTGTGGCAAGAGCCCCGATAACGCAGCTCCTGACCGAGACCGACGCCCCCCTCTTAGGACCGGTCAGAGGGGAGAGGAACGAGCCTGCCAACATATCCAAGGGTGTCAGAAAGATAGCAGAGATTAAAGGTATGACCTTTGAGGACACGGAGAACAGCATCTTCATGAACTACCAGAGGCTCTTTATTTAGCAAAGGCTATTTCGACTATGTCCCTTATCATATAAGATTCACCCAGGTCTCCATCGATTCTCCAGGAATCGCCTACCTTCACCAGGTTGGCCTTGGAAAGCTGGGGCACATCGATGGTCACCCTGTAACCGTCAGGCGCTGTCAGCAGAACGGGCTTGTCTGTCAGGTCTGCCAGGTTGATGGGGGTCTTCACAACCTCTTCCAATGGCTTGGGTTGGCCGTAAGTGTAGTCGGCACCAACAGAAGAGAGACCATAATCTGTCTTGTTCGAGAACCTGATCTTCTCCAGGCGGTCAAGCCACTCGGACTTGTCGCCGAGGATGAAGCCCTCATAGTAGCTGTCGTGCCTGCTCACCTTGTTCTCTTTGGCAAGAGAGAAGAGGAGTTGGGAATCGATTGGTCCTCTTGCGATGATTCCATCAGCACCTACCAGCTCGATGGACTTGTAACCTGCCGCTTTCGCCCGTTTTATCTGCTTTTCAAGGGCCTTGTCCGCATCAACTCCTCTGACGACCTTGGAATGCCAGCTCCCTTCGCAGTCGTATTTTATACACTCAGTCTGGATACCCAAGGATGAGAAGGCCTTGTAGGGAACATCCTCCACCAACCCTTCCAGGCTGACGCTTAGAGGATGGGACACGTATGCCGACTCTGCTATCAGTTCGGTTGCGCTCCCCGCATGTGTTGGTATGTGCGACTGTGTGTTGTAGACCCTCTTTGGGAAGGGATTGCTCAGGCTCAGAAAGGCTGCTGTCATAAGGGTCCCAAAGCCAAGCAGCTTGAGCAGCTTGTTGTCGTTGAGCGATAAAGCGATGTTCATTGCATCATTCCTGAGCTGTAATCCTTGGAGAGCTGGCTGAAGAAGTTTAGCATGCCAGTCTTGAGTATGACCTTTATGGTATCATGGTGGGATACGATACCCACCGCACGTCCCTTCTCGACGATGGGAATATGCTTGATCTTGTTGCGTGAAAGGATGTTAAGTATCTCAGGGAGGGATGAGTTGACATCCGCAGTGATAATCGGACTGGTCATGGCGCTCCTTATTGGTGTGGTCGAGAAGTCCAGCTGCTGGGTCACAACCCTCCTGACGAGATCAGTCAGCGTGACCATGCCCACCAGCTTCTCCCCTTCAGCAACCGGGATGGCGCTTATCCTGTGAGCTGCGAGGCTCTTGGCAGCGTCGATCACCATAGCTGTATCCGAAACAGAAATTATCTTGGGAGTCATCCACGAGCTAACCTTCGAGTACTGGTTCAGCAGCTTCTCCCCAACCTCGGCACCGTAAATCTTGGTGAATATCTCCGCGACGTTCTCTGAGATAATTTCCCTGGTACGTCCCCTCTCCTGGGCGAGCCAGTCCACGAGGTCAGTCAGGCTGATGACAGCCATGGGCGAGCCGTGCATGGTGATAATAACCCTTTTTATGCTGTGGTCGATCATCTTGGAGCCTATGTCTGATATGGTGTCCTCAGGCGTCCCGGTGATGAGCTTGGTAGACATGTGGTCCTTGACCAGGGTAACGGCAGGGTTCAGTCCCTTGGCCATCACCTTGGTGATTATGTCTGTGTCTGTGATGATTCCTACCATTTTCCGCTTGGAGAGGAAGGAATCCTTCTTCTTGTTGAATACCACCAAGGCCCCTATCCTGTGCTGTTGCATGAGGTTGGCGGCTTCGAGGATGGTTTCGTCCTGGGGTATCGATATGAGATCCCTGCTCATCCAATCCTTGACAGTAACCAGTTCCATCTTCATACCTGTGAGAGAAGCCACCTATTTATTACTTTCCTTATCTCCTCAAGGTGGTTGGGAAGCCTGAATGAGTGGTCAGCGCCCTTGATTATGTGGAGGCTCTTTCCGCCGGGAATCCTGTCGTAAAGCTTATTTTGGAAGGAGACCGGAGTTCACGGCCATCGGTGCTGGGCTAGCTCTTCTCGGAGCAGCGGGCTTGATTACTTTGAGAAAGAGGAAGTAATTCCTCATCTTTTCCTTTTCTTCAGAAAGTTATTTATTCTAACAAGAATAAAATCTGATGATGAAGATAGTAAATGCCATCATCACCACATTTATTCTTGTTTGCCTATACCTAGGCCTCGCGGTATACTCATTCACAAGAAATGTCTGGCTGTCAATAGCAGTCTCCCTCGGAATCTTCGCTGGGATGATTGTCATTTATTACGTCGTCTACGCCTTTTGGTATAAGCCGGTCCATAAGATGTCAAAGGAAAAGAAGTATTGGATACCAAAGTTGTTCATTTTGTACATCATCAACGGCGGGTTCGTGGCATACCATTACACCCAGTACAGGGAGAAAATCACAGGACTCGTATTGCTCTATGCGCTCGGTGTGGTCGGCTTGGTGTACGAGCTCGTGATGCACGCTAAAACAAATAGGTCTGTCATCGACATGTTCGGACATTCCACCAGGGATCTATATGAGCAAACCGGCCATTCATACTGGGATTTCGGCCTGGTGGTCTTGGTCTTGGCTGCATCTCTCATATCATTAGCATACCTTGATGGTGTGCTACTTCTTGGATGGCTGATTGAGCGGACCGGATGGGCCATGTCCCTTCTCACGTGAAGAGTTGGTGGGCTAGTTCTTTGGAGGTCAATAAGCTGATTTACCACAAATTACTTATAAATGGAGATACATATTAGTGTATTTTCAACAATTACCTTATAAATGCTTTCGCAAAATATAAATATTTATTAGTGTAACTAAAACACTAAGATGGTCTTTTCATCTTGGAGGATGAGAAAATGAGACTGCCATGGGTTTACTTCAAAGGCGAGCCCACAGAGTTCTGCCGCATCACTTCAGGCGGCAAGGTCAGGAAATCGGGCAAGGGGATATCGAAAATCATCACCCCATTCAGGACAACGGTCGAGATAGTCGACACGAGCACCATAGAGAAGCAGTACAGCTTCAAGGAAACGACCAAGGACAACCAGGAGATAACCATCCAGGGGAGCTTTCTCTACCACGTCGAAGACCCAGAGAAGGTCCTGGAGAACTTCAATTGCGCAATAGACCCAAGGACCAAGATGTTTTCCACAGCAGGATATAAAGACATATCAGAGCCGCTGGTAAACGCCATCCGGGGGGCGGCGAGGAAATACGTGCAGAAGGCAGACCTCGAGACGATTCTTGTGAGCAGCGAGGTGCTGACCCAGCAGGTCTCAAGGGAGGTGCTGGACTCGCCGACAGTAACCTACCTGGGGCTTAAGGTGGCCAACCTCTACGTAAACCAGATCACGCCCGAGCCTGATATCGCCACAGCGCTGGGTGCGACCTACCGCGAGGAGCTGCTCACGAAACAGCAGAAGGCCCAATACGAGAGGAGGGCCGACGGTGTCGAGCAGGAGAAAGCTATCAAGGAGAACGAGCTTAACAACAGGATCTTCCTCGAGAAGAAGCGCGAGGAACTAATTCAGCTCGAGGCCAAGAACATCGAGGCCGAAGGCGCTTCGAAAGCCAAGGTCAGACAGATGGAAGTCGATATCTTCAAGGGATGGGATGCCGACCAGCTAAAGGCTTACGCCCTTCTGACTCTAGGGAGCAACGCCCAAAAAATCGAGACGCTGACCATCACCCCAGAGCTGCTGGCCTCAATCCCCAAGAGGTGAGTTGCTTTGGAGCTCGACAACCTGGTCGTCGTGACCAAAAGGACAGAACTTGAGGAGCTGCTGCTCCAGCACGCGACTGTCTCCCAGGTCCGCTTCCACCTAGAGAGCCGGGGCAAGGACTTCTCAGACTTCCTTGACAGGCATCAGGAATACCACGCAACCCTCAAGGAAGTGCTTTCCAGGCTGCCAGGCGATTACAAGAGGCAGAACGTCAGCAGGCCGCTCGTCGCGACCCACCAGTTCAGCCAGCATGACATCCTGGTCGTGGTAGGAGATCCCGGGCTGCTCGTAAACGTGGCCAAGTACATAGGCCAACAGCCAGTCATATGCGTCAACAGCAACCCGTCCAGGTTCGAGGACGTCTTCACGACCTGTAAGCCCAAGCAGCTGCAGAAGGTGATAGGTAGGGTATCTGACAGGGCTGCAGAGATAGAGGCGTTGACCATGGCCGAGGCGGTGCTGGACGACGGGCAGAGGATGCTGGCATTGAATGACCTCTTCATAGGCAAAAGGACCCACGTCAGCGCGCATTACCAAATCGAGCTTGAGGGTGAGAGGGAGAGGCATTCCTCCAGCGGAATCATCGTCTCGACAGGCACCGGCTCAACAGCCTGGATGGCCTCAATACTGGCAGGCGCATACGGCATGGTGGGGGAGGAATGCCCGAACCCGCGCTTCGGCAGGAGCGAGAAGATGCTCGAATACTTCGTGCGCGAGCCGTGGCCATCGAAGATGACCGGCTGCTCCATGGTCAGAGGCATCATCGAGCCTGAAACGCCCTTGCTGGTCACGTCCTACATGTCGGAGAACGGCGTCATATTCAGCGACGGGATAGAAAAGGATTACATCGGGTTCAACGCAGGCGCGAGCGCTACAATCCGGCCAGCCCTGGAGCAGGTGCAGCTTGTGAGCAGGTGAATCACAAGTTTTAAAAATGTCCTGTCACATAAGGTGGCCTGAGTAGCAGTGGCGATACAACGGGACAAACCCTACCTGCGCTGGCTCCAGCGCATAGCCGACATCACGGTCTGGGTCGTTGACGGCGATTACATCAGGACACACATAGATAAGGAGTTTACGAATTTCGGGCAGCACTACCGTTTTCCGTTCATCCCAAAAAATGAGTTCTGGATCGACCAGCAGAACGGATCGCCTGAGGAGGATTACTTCATCACCCACCTTCTAAACGAGCACCGTTTCATGGCCGAAGGCATGAGCTATGAAGAAGCCCTCGAAAAGGCCAATAAGGTCGAGCAGAACGAGAGGCGCAAGTCCCAGATGGTCAGGAGCCTGATCGGAGGTAAGCCTGACAAGCACGTCGTCGCCAACTACGTGCATAAGGCCCCGCTCCCATTTGACAAGTGTCCCCTGCGGATATGGGTGGTCAGGGGCTCCCTTGTTCGAAGCATCTTCTACAATGACTTCACCCAGGGAGGGCATGACCTGGTCTATGAGTTCGTCCCAAAGAATGAGATATGGCTGGACGACGACCTGACTGAGGATGAGAGGCTCCTTGTGCTCCTGCACGAGGTGTATGAACGGAACCTCATGGCAAAAGGCATGGCGTACGACCCAGCCCATGACAGGGCCAGCTGGCTCGAATACCTATGCCGCCACAACAGGCACATGCTCGAGGGCAACCTGCAGCAGGAGTTCAGCCGCGCAAAGCTCTTGGAATAGCTGACTACTCCACTACAAACGTTCCGTACATGCCATTGGCCCGGTGGTTTCCGACGCTGCAATAGTACTCGAATGTACCTTTCTTGTCTGCGACGAACTCGACTGACGCGGTCTGGCCTGTACTAACCCTATCAGTGGCAGCATTGAACTCGTCGATGACCCAATCATGGAAGCCGTCCGCGCTTGTCAGCACTATCCTTACCCTGTCACCCTGCTTGACCCCCAACTCAGGAGCTTCTACACCGTCCATTTCGAACCTGTAGTTGTAACCTTCCAGATCAAACTCCTTCACTCCCGAGTCCGTGCCCACCATCTCATCTCCCATCATGGTATCGCCAGGGGTGTTGGTCTTTTCCATCATATTGTCTTGGCCAACCATGGCATCTGATGTTGTCTGCTGGGTCGGTGCGCAAGCTGTAATCGTCACAAGCAGCAACGCGAGTAAAATCAGGTTTCTCATCATATCACCGGGATACAGGTGTTGAAAAGCCTATTTAAAATAAATCTTTAAGGAAAAAACAGCAGATAAGAAGTTTCTATAGCAAAGGCAGACATTTACTTCACCTTCCCCTCTTGGATAGCACCATTTTAAATAATCGAAAGCTCATCCAGTCAAAACGGGAGCTTTAACTGGTGTTGAAATGATAAACCTGACCTACATCTCGTTCGGTGCATTGACCCTCCTCCTTATATTGCTGCTGTCTCTCGGAGGTATCGACTATAGGAAAAAAAGGGAGCTTACGAAGAAGCCCCATGTCTCGTTCCTCATCCCATGCTTCAATGACGGGAGCACCGTGGAGAACACGATAAAGAGCATTTACCGCTCATATGATCGCGACCTCTTCGAACTGATCGTGGTAGACGACAAGAGCACGGATAACTCCCTGTCAATCCTTCGGAAGCTGAATAAGAAATATGGTTTCCGACTCTTGGAAAACAAGGAGAACCTCGGGAAGGCGAAAACGCTCAACAGCGTGTCAAAGCGTGCGAAGCACGACATACTCTTCATCGTCGACGCAGACGTGATACTGAATAGGAAAGCACTCTACGACGTCTTCGCCAGGCTCCAGGAAAAGGAAGTCAAGGCAGTGAGCTGCCCGTACAACGCGAGGAACACCGGGTTACTTGCCGTGATGCAAGAGCTGGAATACAACATGCTCTCTCTCCTACAAGGGGCTTACAATATCAAATCGACATTATCGTTGTGGGGGGGATGCCTTGCAGTCAAGAAGAAAGCCTTTGAGCAGGTTAAGCGCTTCTCCCTCAACGCAATAGTTGAGGACATGGACCTCGCGCTGAAGCTGAACGAAGCCGGCTACAAGGTCAGGCAAAGCTTCGTGCCCATCAAGACTTATGTGCCAGAGACTGCCAAATCATGGTACAAGCAGAAGATCAGGTGGACATCGGGCGGGGCGCAGTGCCTCATCCGGTACATAAAAATCTGGCTCAAGAGTCCCCTACACATCATCTTCATACTGCTGTTCACCGTCCTGAGCGTCCTGTATGTTATCTCTGTCATGAAGGAAGCCTTCTTCATCGACAACATCATCGAGACCTTCCACCTAATCACCGAAGGGGCGACCAGGCTCAAGAATTTCGAGCTCACCGGATTCTACTACGGCGCCATCCTGCTCAAGAACCTGCTCAGCAACCTCTACTTCAGCGTATTCTCGACACCCTACGTGTTTCCCATGATAAAGAAGGCCAATCAAGTGCTCAAGGTCTTGTACCTCATCCCCTTCTCCTTAGTGTACTACCCAGCATTCACCGTGGTGTCGGTTATCGGCTTTGTGACAGGCGTGGTGCGCTACCGGTCGCTTCGGGAAGGGCGGAGGGCCTGGTGACTTTTCGAGATGAGATACAGCTTTTTCTGGAACCAGTAGGTGGGCATGACCACGATTGCGAACGCGAGTAATGGCCAAAGGATGGTGTAGAAAGGAATGGCAAGACCGAAGAGGAAGGCAGATGAGAACACGTAATTGATGTTATCTGTCGCTGGAGTAAACGCTAGGCTAAGAACGAAGAGGAGTAGGAGAGCTAGGAACGAGTACAGAAGCGAGACCCTCCTCGTCTTCCTCTGATAGGTCAGAAGGAGCGCAAGGTTGGTTGAGCTGAGATGTATCATGATGGAGAGCACAATATTTATAGGATTGGTTCTGAGGAGGGTAGATGGCATGCTGCTCAGGGAGACGCCGAAGAATACGTACATGACTATCTCGGAAATAAAGATGAACTGGGCGATAAGGCCGATGTTTATCAGGCCTTTGACCATCTGGATGTTGCGCATGAAGAACGCGACAGCGAACAGGAAAAGGACGAGATCGCAGAACCATATGATATTGTATGCGTCATAGAACACCAGGTCCCTCACCACTATTATGAGAGCCATTAATAGAAAGAAGAGTGCCGCATAGAGATACCTTCTCCTACTGGAGCCTTTGGGCGCATCCATGGTGGAGAGGCGAATCATGGTATATTTAAAAGTTGGGGCTCCAGATGCGAGCCATAAGGCCTCGAGTTTGCCAAGCAGCGTGTATCGGACTAAATCTTTATAAACTGCATGGCATTCGCACTGCTCATGGAATTGCTCATACTGGCGCTTGCGCTCGGCACTTTCCTCTCGACATTACTTGGAGGGGTAGTCATCCTGCGTTTCCAAAAAAGCCTCCCGTACTTCTTCTCGTTCGCTGCGGGGAGCCTCATTGCCGTCGCCTTCCTTGACATTCTCCCTGAGGCCATCAAACTCTCGAATTCAATAGGGTTTGAGGTCCGATACCTCTTCATCGCAGTCGTCCTCTCGTTCTTCCTCTACAACCTGATTGACAGGTATTTCGTGACACACTGCGTCGGGGAAGTGTGCGAGACGCACAACCACGTGATGGGCCCTATCGGAGCGGGGAGCCTCGTTGTCCACAGCTTCCTCGACGGGGTAGCCATCGGGACCGCTTTCCAGCTCAACGCCTCGGTGGGACTTCTCGTCGCACTTGCTGTCATCCTGCACGATTTCACCGACGGAATCAACACGGTCACCCTGATGCTGAAAGGCAAGCAGAAGAGGAAGTACGCGGTCCTCCTTTTGGTCCTGGACGCCCTCGCGCCCTTGCTCGGCGTAGCCATCATCTACTTCTTCAGCCTGCCGGAAAAGGCCCTGATTCTCATACTTGGGGTGTTCGTCGGGGAGTTCATCTTCCTAGGAGCAGCGAATCTCCTTCCTGAGACGAGATCGTACGACTCGAACAAGACAGTACTCGCGATGGGCCTTGGGATTCTCCTCATACTGTTCCTAACATCGGTAGTGTGAGTATTTTTCTTCGAATCCAAACTTTTAGAACGGAAGATTTATCTCTCTTGAACGAACTTGCTCCACTTCGTTCCGTACCACGTTGCACTCTTATTATCGTTCGGGAGATTTAACACCCATTAAAATATAAGTCCCAAACATGTTGCAGAAATACCAAATAGCCCCGCTCGGATTCGAACCGAGGTCCCAGCCTCCAAAGGGCTGGATGATTGACCGCTACACCACGGGGCTGTCAGCTTGGGCTAATTGAAAAGTGTTTATTAATCTTTTTAAAAATACTTGCTGGCAATCACCTAAAGAAACAGCTGCAGCCGAAAGGGGAAAGTATAAAAATAGAGTGGAAAAAATATCTGATATATGGGTTATGGTGATTTCGTCGGGGAGACTATAGATAAGTATCTGCTCATCGAGCTATTGGGTAAAGGAGGGTACGGAGCGGTTTTCCGGGCCGAGGACCGAACCGTGCCGGGTAGGGAGGTGGCCCTAAAAATCATACCGAAAAGCCTTGAATCTTCAAGGAATAAAAGAATTATTGCCGGGCTGCCGAAGGCATTCAAATCAACAAAGATGGACTCTCGCCTCGCCACCCTTTATGAGTTCAATGAGAGGGACAGGTTCTATTATCAGATTTCGGAGTTGGTTGAGGGCGAATCCCTTGAGACCTGGATAAAAAAGAGACCTTCATTCAATCATGTCGGGAAAAGAGTTGCTGGAATTGAAATCACTAAAGAATTCTTTGAGAAATCCGTTCTTGAGAGCGCTAATATAATGCTTGAGATACTGAAAGGCATACGCAGTCTCCATGAAAATGGGTATGTGCATAGGGATATGACATCCTCGAATATAATCATCACGAAGGATAAATCGATTAAAATTATCGATTTTGACCTGGTTAAAGAGAGCAGAGATTTCTTAAGGACTCTGACCGCAAAGGAAGGCCGGATACTGGTTGGGAAACACATTTACACTGCTCCTGAGATAATTATGGGCAAAACGAACCTCACCCTTGAGGAGGAGATATCAGCAGAATTATACCAATCCGGAATTATGTTCTATGAACTTCTCACTGGAGAACATCCAATTTTACATAGCCTAATAGCAAAGTATCAATGGAGGGATCCGGACAAATTCAAAGACCTTGAATCAATAATAAGATACACTTCTGATGAAAGGCTTGAAGTTGAGATCTCCAACATAATTGAAATGTCAGCTTTCCCCCGACCTTCAAAGTTGAATCCTTACCTCAAGGATCTCTCAACGCTCGAAATGACGAATTTAAAGTTACTAGACATTAATCCCCAGATGAGGTATCATAACGCAAATGAGGCAATCAATGACCTTTCTTCCTACTTAGAGAACAAACGGGTTAAAATAAAAATCAGCAGGGACATGGAAGCACGTATGGATCGGGAGAAAACTCTGAAGAAAAGGAGGCTTCGAAAGGCCATTCTCATACCATTAGTATCACTTTGCGTAGCTGTCGGAGGCGGAATATTGGTTCAAGAATACACAGCACCACCTCCTTCTTTCGAGCAAATTTACTTGGAAAAAGATAAGGTAATTAAGAATAGTGACAGGCTCATTCAAACATACAAGCAAGATTATCCCAATGACACAGGATTTATCCTATCATTGCACAATTTTGAGCATTCGCTATATGACAGATTAAAAACTTGGCTCTCTTTTGAGGAGAAAATCGAGCCAATCCAGTACCCTTGGGTCACAACAAATGTCAGTGCATACAAAGGTCATGGTAAGCAGTGGACCGACGGCATCTTTGCGGGAATGGTCTGGAAAGGTTATGAGCAAGCACCGTCCCAAGAATCAAGATCAGACTGGATGCGTTGGGCGACAAGATGGAAAAATGGTATCATTAGGGATAAACAGGTCACAGTAGAGCTTACGAGATTCTATTTTGCATATCATCCAGCCTTCGATATGCTTCATGATGAAAACGCATTTGAGTTAATTTCAGATATCAATGATGACCTCATCAGAACATTGTATAAATCTCCAGGGGTTTTAATCGAGAGAACCTATGATGACATTCGTAATGAAATAGACGATAAGAGGATTACATCAGCCAATTTCTGGAATCTGACCGAACCACTATGGTGGGAATATAAAAAGACTGATAATCCCATCAGGAAAGAAGAGTTGTACTCCATTCTCCAAAACCATTATAGAACACTTTCCCAAAAGCTCTTCGAATCAGATGGGGAGGAAAAAGGCTTGATTAGGCAGATTTATGACTTTAATAAAGGCTACATAAAGTCCCAGCACGGTCAGGAAGGAAGATTTGCACGAGGGCAGATGCTTGCAGTACTGGGTCTTTTATCCGGTTATGAAAATGCAATGAATCAAGACAAGCCATGGTACCTGGATCGAGCAGAGCAGGCAACGGCTTATTACATCTCACATCTACCAAGCTCAAAGATACCTTTTATGGATATGAAGGAGGGAATTATGGATCCCGGCGCAGCAGCCGTTGCATTTTGGGCTTTTGGAAGGCTCTTTCAAGCGACAGGTCACAATGAATATCTCAACCTTGCCAAGGCAACATTAATTTCTCTAATGGAAAATAATTACATTGTCGATAAAAAAGACGGAATTGATTTCCAGCCATATTTTATAAAAAAAATACCCCTTAGCAATCATCAGACTTTGAGAAGTTGCACTTATGTTCTAGCTGATTATGCACTACTTCAAGGTATTTCATATATCACTCAGTTGGAAAAAAATGGAAATTAAAAATATATTAAGTGCAGCAAGGTGGGACCGGAGGATCCATTGCGAGAACTGGAGTGACAAACTCTTTGTTCAAAAACATATCATATGTAACATCTTCAGCGCTGTCCGAGCTTATTACACCAATAGCAAAGGCTCCCACCAACAAGGCAACCACTATCATAGTTACCACTATTACTTTCTTCATTTTTTCACCCCCTTAATATCTAGAGAAAGTTCTAGCCAGACTTCCCCAATTGATGAAATCATATTGACACTTAATACTTTCACGAGGATATTAGGATAAAAAAATGCAAGAAATATCCAAAAGAAAGAAAAGAATGGAAAATTTGAGAAAAAATCTAGCACATTGGATAAATAATCACAAACCTAGAAACCGGGAAGTAACCCGATTGGAGGATGAGAAACGAGAACTAGTCATCGCAAATGAGGCCCTCATAAAAGAGAATCGTAATCTTCGCCAGAAATTAGATGAGATCCGGGGTTTGGGCAATCTGTTCGTTACCAAGGGAGGAATAATGCATTTCGGGGATGTAACCTTCTTCGAATCGTATAACAATATCAAAGATGAGCTAGGTATTAAGTTAGATCAGGAAACCTTTTCTAAAGACCCGTTGAAAGCGTTGGGACTTAAAGACAATAAAGAGTATATTACACATCAGCTGAACCTCGGGAATGGAGTATGGATGAGGC
Source organism: uncultured Methanosarcinales archaeon (assembly GCA_964587045.1). Classification (GTDB taxonomy): domain Archaea; phylum Nanobdellota; class Nanobdellia; order Woesearchaeales; family CAZPJY01; genus CAZPJY01. Next base: position 73,883 of record CAZPJY010000002.1, on the reverse strand, counting down.
ACCATAGGATTGGTGATCAGTTCTTCGACGTCAAACTTGAACCCTATCGGACAAATGAAGGCGTCTCAACGCTGTTTTCTTTTAAAAACAAAGTAAAAGCCGCCATACAAATATCGGGTCCGAACACACTTCAGGACTTATTCATGTTGACAATGCTATGCTATGAGGATGAACAAATCCAAATCGCGTCACAGCACCTGGATGTTCTTTTCAGCATAACAGATAACATCCAGAGATTTAACCCTTTCATAAGGAGAATTATTAACAACCAAGAAGATATTGACCTGTTTTACCAGAGCGTATATAAATTCAGGGAGAACGCTTATCTCTTCGAGTATGAAGGGGCATCTACCGAGAAGCTTTATTCGGCAAATTACAAGAAGCAGATGCAAAAGCTCAAGCGGGTATTTTGGGTAAAGAAGTTTAAAGAAAAAGAGAAAGCCGACATCGCATATTCAGCCTATAATTCGATTCCACTCCGGAAATCCGAAGTTATAAAAATAGAGGATAAATTATTAGTTGAAGAATTTACCGGTCTTCAATTCTTCAATTTTCTGTTAAAGTTGCATAATATAACGGATGATAAGAGGTTCGCTGCCATCCAACCGGAGATGAATATTCTCTTAGATACACTAATAATTCGTGGACTAAAGGATAGAATCGAGCTTATCAATACTTATTATGATTTTCAAGCGAAACCTCAGGAATACTACTCAAAGGCATATACTCGTGTTGAAGAGATATTATCGAAGTATAATATAAAATATGACACTGACCTTCTCTCAGCTTCCATTGAACAACTGACCTCAAGGTGCTATAATGGGAAGTTGATTAGGCAGGTTGACAGGCATCCTCGTAATATCAACGTGGATGTTGAATATATTGTAAGGAGTCTAAAGAATAGGATAGGGAGCCAACTCCTTAACGATGGATTAGAAAGGATACAGGAATCGAAGAACCAGATGAGAAATTTGGTTATATCACCGAGCGAATACCATGAGAAACTTGAGGACGCTGTTGAGGCCGTGTTCTCTGCGGCTCTAAATAACAAAGAGGCTTACTTCGGACATCTCAATGAGATAGTGAATGATCGGGATACATTCATACATTTTGATTTCGAGAGATTGGGAGATTTAATTTTCGAGCAGAACGAATTACTGGAACTCTCAGAATCGTACGCGTGGAGAATCCCTTTAGAAAAGAGAGGATTTATCCCTTTAGCATACCTTGCACTCGAGAAAAACCAGGAATTGGATGCGGTGAATGCCTTAAAGGGCGTAAATCCTAGAGCAATCATTACTCTTGTCGGAAAATTCAGGTATAATGAAATGATGAACTTTTATGAAGAGAAGGCTGTTTACAGAAACATAAATTGGATCCATCACCTCGACGCATGGAAAGACAAGGAAAAGACCAATAAGAGCATCTTGACAAATCGTGAAATCCAATACCATTTTCTATCTCTAAACTGGTGGTTAGATATTATCAAGAAAACAAGGCAAGATAACAACATAGATTACCTGTCGCTTGTATTCCACAACCTGCAGGGTTCATTTAATCTGTAGTTCCACAATGGTCGATATAAGGTTCCTGATTCCCTTGCATATTGTGAATAGGAAATGCAATTGGTAAGCATCAATTCCAGAATTGAATAGGGGAACCATCCGCTGGTATAACAACTGGGTCTCCCTATTCAGCCTTTCTGCATCATCCGGATAATACTTGTAAAAGATGCTATGAAATAGCGTTAGTTGTTCATTGGTCCCCTTAAGCAACCTCAATATTACACGTGAGGGTTTGATTTCCGCTTGTTTCAGAATGTACAGTGAGAAATCCTTATAACAATCTGCCAGTTCTTCGAGACTTCTAACAAAACGGTAGTATACCATCAACTTATGATAATCATGCTCTCCCTGTTTAATCATGGTTCTAATACAGTAGTTAGTAAGACGGTTAATGCTCTTTTCCCTTACAGACATGGTATTCAATAGGTTTGAGTCCCTATTTTTTATACCATTGAACAAATCCGTTGCCAGGTCAAGCAGGAGGAACCATACCCTTCTTAGAACAATGTGGAAGGCTTGGATACCCTCTCCAGAAAGATCTTTGAGGACGCATTCTGTTTTTGTATGCGAGACAATCTCAAACCCAAATATTTCCTCGAAGAGGATTTGTTGTATATCCTCAATAAATTCAATTTGGTTATATTCAATTCTTACCTCATCATATCCACTCCTGTAGAAACTTGTTATCATAGATCGCCCTATACGCCTGTTGTTGCCAACAGAAAACGTCGCACTCAAACCCTTTGGCAGGAAGCTTGTTGGGGAAATTAGCAGAGACTTATCCTTCTCCTGGACGATAACATCATCCCCGCGTTTAATCCTATTAATTTTTACCCAGTCTGAGGGTAATGACACGGTCAAGGTAGAAGGACCATGTAAAACCACCTTCCTTTTCATCGAATATCTCATTATCACTCACATCAAGCAAAAGATATATAAATATATTTCGAAAAATATACATACATACTTATATTATGCAGATAAAATATATATTCTTAAAAATCATTCTGGATAAAATCGAAGATTTTTTGCATCTTCATCCGAAAATATCGAGGGAAAAAAAGATGGGAAAAATTTTAAGCACAAAAAGGTATTCTCAAGATGAGCGAAAGGTAGTAGTGGAGACTTTGCTCAACAACAGCGAATTTCTTAATCTCAAAGGACATCTCAACGAGATTCATCTCTTTTCCGATGCTGTAGCGGAGGTCCCAGCAAGAATATCACTCAGAGGCAAAAATGAAGCAACAAAATATTTCCTGATTCCAAAACTTTTGAGAAGAAACCTAAAGTTCAATACCAAAGTGAATTGCCAACGCATCGATTCCGAGGATAAGGCAATATTTGTGTATGTCGTAGATAACTATTAGGATAAAATACCAGAGAAATTTATCCAGTATCATGCGTCTCAAATAAAAATCAGTTTTCTATAAATATCTCAAGGCGAATGTGTTATCCTCACGTATAATATACAAATGTTTAGCCACGCTGGTAGTCATCCTCCTATCACCGATGTGTACTATCAGCGTGGCTCTTGGCCCTAATTTTGAAACCTGGGACACATCAGACAACCTTACCTCATTTATTGGGGATAATCTCATATTCTACCTCAGGCTATCAAATCATAGTAATATAACCCACTTGGTGTGCATGATATCATTTGACCGTCTGGACTATTTCAATATGACAATTAACGATTCAGCTGGTTTATTCTGGTATGAGAGGACTTTTTCTGAGACAAGATCTTATAATTATGAGATGCGATGCAACAATGAACAGGGCGAAAATAATACGGTCAATGGAACAGCTGTAGTCCACCAAAATACTAAGATATTAACAGAAAATATTGCTGGTACTATGCAAGATACCCACCTGACCATTATGGCTCAAGATGATAGTGAACCATTAAACAACTTTTCATATTGCAATTATTCAATCCTTGGAGATAATTTTTATAATTTGTTAATTGATGCTCAGACCTCTAATGGAAGCATCTCAGTTTTGATATTAAATCTTAGCTTCCAGAATACTTCCTCACTGCGTTACCAACTGATTGAGAATTATACTGGTTCCAAGCCTTCAGCAATCCAAGATATCTCGTCGGTATTTTACATCAATGACTCTGAGATTAGTTTTAGCAACGCTGAAGTTAAACTTCCAAAAATGAACCATTTCCCCGAGAGCATTCTTCACTGCACAGCGTGGGATTATATAAATATCTCATGTAACAATTGGGATATAAGAGATTCAGGAGAATATAATCTCCAGGAGAACTCATCACATTTTTGGTTCAATGTGACCTCGTTCGACGCGTTTGGAGGGGGAGCTGGGAATACACTGCCAAACCTAACAAATATTACCATATATGATATAACAGGTTTAGGCATATATGACCGTTCTAACGTCACCGAGTTCGGAATCAATACAACATTTGACCTAAAGAGTGGGAGAAGATACCGAATTGAGTTCAATATTTTGAATACCGGCATCTCTTGGAATATTGATGTCAACGACTCCATCTATCATGAAGGTATTGATATTAACTGGAGTGTGAATCCCTCTCAGGAAATCTGGTATACAGATGCAGATTCACTCAACTACACAGGAGGCAACTTTTCAAATGGGAAAATTGAGTGGAATCTATCACTAGGCGGCCAGATAAAGAGTGGAGAGGCGGCCCTGTTCAACTATGTCATCAGTATTGACACGAATGACTCAGCCCAGTACCCAGTCTTTTTCAAGGTTAATGATACGAGTAAATCCTCTGGTAGTTATGACTATTCAGGTTTCAACATCGAAGGGCGATACCCTGATATGCTAGTATATGATATCAGGTTGAACAATTCAAATCCTGTCGAGAATGATAGTGTTGCCGTATATGCAAATATTACCAATATTGGGGACGCTGATGCATCTGAGGTCTTGGTCCGTTTCTGGGAGACAACCACCCAAACAAGTTTAAGAAATTTGACTGTTACATTGGCAGCTGGCACATATCAGAATCTGAATGTAACCTGGATTGCAGGCATGGGTCTCTCGACAATCCTTGTTGAGGTAGATCCGCCTATTGAGGAGAATGGCTCTATCCAGGAATGGATTGAAAGCAACAACTACATCAGCAAATCAGTCTGGATCTCATCCTGGCAGGTGTATTATGGAAACATATCTGGTGAGATCGGTATTTATGATAAGGACAAGCTGTCCTTAATGAGATGGCAAGATACACTGAGAGGTAATATCTATATTGCAGACAAAGATTCGAACATAAGCTGGGACTCACTTGTACCAGTCGGTCAAAAGACTGATACTGCTCCCTCAATAGAGGATTTCAATGAGATAGACTCAGCTCTCAGTATGAACGGATTCAACGATTCGGTAAATGCAATGTTCACAAAATTTGGAGATATAATTGATGAGGATTGGTTCTCAATATTCGGTGAAAATATTTCCGGCATCCCAATATGTAACTCCACCACATTCAGTCCGTTTAAATCAGGTTTGTTGTGGGATTCGAGCGACAGCTTGGACAACACCTATGATGACCTGGATAGGGAAGATATCATTCTCGTAACCAAGATTCATGATAATTGGGTGGGATCATATGGTACCTATGATTATGAGATACGCGTTCCAAAAAGATTAGCCAGTTATAAGGGCGCATCGAACATGGTGATCTTCTATGGAGAATTGCGGTAATTTGCTTTGGTACATGGTTATCTTTATACTACTAAGCATCCAGATTGTCAATGCTGATTCGAAGACAATCTGCCAATGCGATGCTGATTTGTATTCCAAGTATAAAGATTCTATCATTCTCGCCTTCAAAGACACGGATTATGTCTCTTTTCAGTATGTCCAGCCTCCATTCAAGGCTGGGGGCTTGACAGGATACACTCTAACAATCCCGCAAGGGAGACAAAAGCCCCTCTTTTTCTCGATTTTTCTGTTGTTCCTTGTGTTCGTTGTATTGTCCCCTCTAAAGGTATATACTAATAAGAAATTGAGAAGAGGATTAGTAGTGCCTAAATCTTGAAATGAGCTAACGCTTCCTCCTCCTTAAAGTGGAGCTCGCCCGGGACAATCAGGCAGTGTGGCTGCATGCCGAAATCCTTCTTGGCCAGGTCTGCGGCATTGCCGGCGATGATTATGGGCTCTTCAGACCCGAGCCTTGCGCAGCCAACGCAGAAGGTGTCCTTGGTAAAAAGGCCTTCCTGACGCCTGGCCTCGAGGTCCTCCAAGACCTTTATAGCTTCTGGTATGGTCATGAACCTGTGCTCCTCAGCCCTGACATCCAGTAGGAACAGGGTGTGGTAGCCTAGTGCCTTATTATCCTTCAGAACATCGTACGGAGTCTCGGGCTCCCAGTCCCCTTGCGGGAATGGGATGGATGTGGTCTTTCCGAACTTGTAGACCTGCAGGCCTGTAAACCCAACTGCGGAGAAAATCGAGGCGTTGTGGATGACCTCGACACTGATGCCGAGCTCCCTTGCCCTGTCCACGAGGTCCTGATGCGTGGTCGCCGAGAGCGGATCGCCGATGACCAGCAGGGCAGTATCGCCGCCTTTTGCGTCAGCGAGCAGGGTCTCTTCAGCTTTCTGCTCAACCATTGTACGGTCTGCTGGAATTATCTCTTTTCCCAGGAATTGCCCTATCTCCTTGGGTGTGTTGGTAAATATCCCGGTGTAGTTCTCGAAATAGATCCGGTCGCAGTTCCTGGCTGTCTCCATGCCCTTGACGCTGATATCCTTGATGTCATTCAGTCCTAGCCCGATGAGGTACAGTGCCATGCGCCTTTGGATTGCCAGCTCATATAAATAAAATATGTAACTATCAATTAGTAGTTAAAAAGAATAGGCTTAAATAATCGACTGACCCACCCAACCGGCATGGGCAGCCTCTACACCCACTCAGACCTTGACGGAATCGTCTCAGGAGCTCTCATGCTCAATCTCATGGAATCGGAGTGGCACAGAAGGTACGATGAGGTCCGAATAACAGACTACTGGGACATAGACGAGCCCGACAACATCTGCTACTGGAAGAAGAACTCGATCAACAGGGAGAACCTCAGCAGGAACGACACAGTCTTGGACCTGCCCCAGCCCGGAAGGAGAATCCTGTTCTGGGCCGACCACCACGAAGACAATGAGCATCCAAACGGATCAGCCAAATACAAGCTATACGACCCCAAAGCCCCCTCTTGCGCCGGACTGATCTTCAGGCACTACGCGGGACTATATCCAAAGCTGCAGGAGCTCTACGGCGACCTGGTGGAGATAACAGACCGGGTCGATTCTGCCAACTACAGGTCCATAGATGAGTACGACGACCTGTCCATACCCGGCATCCGGCTCGATCTCTCCCTAGACGGAACCAAGAAGCGTTTGAGGAGACTGGGAGTAAAGGAAGTGGAACGGAAAACCGAGATTAAGCGCTCCTATCTGCCAAGTTTGGTGAGGGGCATTGGAAGGACATGTGACTGGAAAGGTCTCACAGAGCATCCTGATGTCGTGGATCGCGCAAGATGGGTGAAGAACCAGCAGATAGCCTATGAGGAAGCAGCCAAGAAGCTCAGGGTGCGACATGGACCGGTCATCATCGAGCGGATAGACCAGCGGAAGAAGCGTCTTCCGGGCATGTTCTCCAAGTACAGTGCGTTCCGCCAGTTCCCTGATACTGAGGTGATGGTGGGGTTCTACCTCCGCAGGTCATACAGCAGACATATCAAGTACTCCATTTCAATCGTGGCTAAGAAAAATACCTTCATCGAAAACCACAATACAGTCAACCTGGGACAGTTCATGAAGGACAACACCGCAAACGGAGGAGGGCATTCTGGTATCGGAGTCGCAAGCTTCGACGTGGTGCAGGAATCTGATGCTGTGGAGGCCGAAAGGGTCTTTTCTTTATTGCTTGGCAGGCTCGAAAAATGAGCAGGATAATACTTCCCATGTTAGGGATTGAGACCTGGCATCACCGGTATTCAGTGCGTGATGACGGGTTCGTTGACGACATGTCAGAGCACCTTGGCCTGATTTTTCGGGAGTTCGGCCTGCTTCGCCCCGTCCCAACAGAGAATGATTCAGCAGGCTACACCTTCATCGACCCTGATTTCACCAGGATTATCATATTCTATGAGCACCACAGCCCTCTCAGGGACATCGTGACCCAGGCTCACGAGGAGACCCACGCTCTCCATATTATCGGACAGGAGAGGATTTTGGAGCAGAGGCTCCAAGGCGCAGGATATGGGATGAGGCTCAGGACTTCCGGCACGTTCTGGTCCTGCGCCGAGAAATACAAAGAACTCCTAGCCAGGATAGGCGGGCTCTACGGCCTGCACAGGCAAGGGTATGACATATCAAGTCTGGATAAACTGACTCTTCCAAAGCACTACTGGAAAGCGCTAGCTCTGCTTAAGGAAACCAAAAAAAGAAAATGAGCCCTCCGATCGCTCGGAGGACCAAAAGGGTTCGCCTTCATTGGGTTCAATCGTCGGGGGTGATTTCACAAAATGAAGGCAAGAATACCACACTTTGTGTGTGATCGTGATGTGCACTGCCTGGTGCTTTAGCACCAGACAGGGGAAAAAGGGAAAAAATTGTGGAGCCTACTCCACAATCTCGATTCCCAGCTCGTCGTTCATCAGAGCCTGCTGCTGCTTGACCTGCTCTTTGCGGTCCACCTTGCCAAGGATCCAAGGCGATCTCACGCCGGTGATGATGGTCATCACCGTCAGCTTGCCCTTCATGTCCTCTGAAACCCGCGCGCCCCAGATGCAATTTGCATCGTCGTCCATGGACTGGGTGACGAGCTCACCGACCTTGTTGATTTCTTCCAGAGTAAGGTCGGGTCCCCCTACAACCTGGATGAGTGCGCCTGTCGCGCCCTCGTAGCTGATATCGAGCAGCGGATTTGATAACGCTCCTTTCACTGCCTCGTCGACTCTGTTGTTCGTATCCGATGCCCCAACACCTATCGCTGCAACTCCACCGTTACTCATAATCGCTTTTACATCCGCAAAGTCAAGGTTCACAAGACTTGGGATTGCGATCGTCTCTACAATTCCCTTAATCATAGTGCTGATCAGCTCATTGGCCACGGCAAAGGCCTGTTGTATGGGAAGATTTCCCGCTATCTGGACCAGTCTGTTGTTGTCGATGACAATCACTGTATCGGAAACCTGCCTCAACTGCTGTAGGCCGAATTCGGCCTTGTCGACCCTGGCCCGCTCGATGGCAAATGGCATTGTGACCGTCCCGATGACAATCGAGCCTGCCTGCCTAGCCACCTCTGCGATGATCGGCGCTGAGCCTGTCCCAGTGCCACCTCCCATTCCACCGCAGACGAAGACCATGTCTGCGCCTTTGCAGACATCCTTGATCTCCTGCAAAGCCTCTTTTGCCGACTCAGCCCCTTTCTCAGGGTAACCGCCGCATCCCAGTCCCTTGGTGACCTCTCTTCCCAGCAAGAACTTCCTGTCCGCCTCGGTAATGTTGAGATGCTGCTGATCAGTATTGCATGCAATAATCTCGGCACCCTTGACTCCCTTCTTATAGAGCCAGTTTACCATGTTGTTTCCTGCGCCGCCAGCACCGATAACCTTGATGTTGGCGTTGCCTACTTCTATTCCTTCATACCTGCTGTCGTCGGTGTTCTGTATTGCTTTGTCCACGATGAAGTCCATTTTTTGTCCCCCTATCTTTTCTCTATTCTTTTAACCACCCTGGAATACACATTGCAGTGTATATGTTAAATGACCATAATGTTTATATTCCAGTCTCAACTATCCTCTCTTTAGAAAACGCCAAACTTTACAACGCCTTTTGGTGGAAAAGACCAAAAACTTATGGCTTTCACTGCCAAAGAGCCTTATTCCGCCTTGGTTTGCTCAGAACCGAACAAAACTAACCGATTTCCCGCCAAAAAAATCGGAATGTTCAATTTCTATTTAAGAAGCCGCACCTATATAAACTTTTCTATACTAAAATGTATATTACACAAATTATGTAGATAAATCAATAGTAATAGGGCACTATGCCAGATTAGGCATTTCTCGACCATAAAACCTTCTTTTCGCCTGGATATAGCCCCATGTTGAGCATCTGCTGGTACTGCTCCTTCGTTAGTGTAAAGTGGTTAATCGTATATTGGAACTCTTCTCTGATGCTAAAGATGATCTGCTTGACTGCCTCAGGCGCAATTATGTCGCCTATGAGGATAATCGATGCCTTGTTCTTGGTGGGCTTGCCTATGAGGATGACCTGCTCAGCGCCCTGTATCTGGCTTATATCAGAAACGAAGACATCCAGGACGCGGCGGTCCTGTTTTATGAAACTCTCCAGGAAGGTCACCTTCTCATTCTTCGCAAGAGAATAGAGCTTAATGCTCTTTATGCCTTGGGAATGGACTATATCCAGCTCCATGAGGCGCTTCAGTATGCGGTGGGTGGTTGCAGGGGGAACTTTAGCGGCCCGCGCCAGCTCACGGACGCCCCATTGTTGCTCCCTGTCCGAGAAAAGCTCTTTGAGGACGCCCAGCATCTTCGAATCGAAGAGTTCAGCAAGGATTGCCAGGTTCTCCATTATCTATTAAAAATAATGGTAATATTTATTCGTTTCGATTTTGGAACAGTGTTCCATTTTTAATACACCAGCTTAGTCAGCATCATCTGCTGGCTGTTTCCAGATTCAAGAAGCCCTCTGCCCTTCGTACAGCTCCTCCACCTGCTTGATGGAGGAGGCGTCGTCAGGACCCTTATCATCCCTCAGGCGGACAACCCTCGGGAATCTCAAAGCGTACCCTGAAGCATAGGTCGGACTCTTCTGGATCTCCTCATAGTTGATCTCGAGCACGACAGCAGGATTGATTGCCACTTCCCTTCCCTTCTCCTTATGGATGTAGGGCCTAAGCAGCTCTGTGACCTGATTGAAGGAGAGGCCCTCCTCATCCTTCTCCTTTAGTCCTGTGCCGACCTTGCCTATCTCAAGGAAGGAGCCATCTTCATTCCTGCAGGCCAGGGTGAAGCTGGTCAGCCAATTCGCCCGCTTGCCCTCACCCCACTCTGCTCCGATAATCACAAGGTCCAGGCTCTCCATGACCGGCTTGAGTTTGATGCCATACCCTACTCGCGCCCCAGGCTTGTATGCAGAACTGAGGGATTTGAACATCACGCCTTCCTCTTGCGCGTCAAGTGCCTCTTGGTAGAACCTGCCGGCCTCCTCATCATCTCCCGTGATCAGCTGCTTGGCTGGCACTATCGCTTGGTGCACAGGATTTAGAATCTTGAGAATCTTCTTGCGACGATCCTTGAACTGAATCCTTGTGATATCCTTGCCATCAATGTGGATAAGGTCGAACACGACATATTCAACCGGGAATCGCTTGGCCATGCTGGCGATGTCGTACTTGCGTCTGATCCTTTGGCTAATGCTTTGGAACGGCAGGTACTTGCCAGACTTGGGGTCGAAGCCGACCGCCTCGCCATCGAGTATGCATGTCTTGGCTGATATGTTGCTCTTCACAGCAGACACGACATCCGGGAACTGCTCAGTTACCTCCTCTAGCCTTCTGGTAAAAAGCCGTATCTTCTCCCCCTCCTTATGGACCTGTATCCTGAACCCGTCATACTTGAATTCGATTGCAGCGGGCCGCCCTACCGTGTTGAAGGCATCCTCGACGCTCGAAGCCTTGGGGTAAAGCATAACCTTAACTGGCTTGCCCACCCTGATGGACACCTCCCTGAGACCCTGCTTACCCTTCTTGAGGGCAATCCTTGCTACCTCCACCATGTCATTGGTGCGGTCGTAGGCTTCCTGCACCAGCTCAGATGCCTGTGCGAGCTCAGATCCGGCAGATGCTTTGGCCTCCTCCGAATCGAACAGCAGCCTGCCTCCCTCAAAGGACATCCTGTCACCGAACAGGGCGGCCCATGCTATGGCATCCCTGATTATCCCTTCACCTATCCCCACCCTTAGGTCCTCGAGCACGGTCCTGACCACGTACTTGGCCTCTGCCGGAGTGGCTGAGGTGAGCAGCTCTGTGACCAACTGGACCTTCTTTGAGACGGTGCCCTTGCCTGAGAGCCCCGATGCGTTGCGGAGGTTGTCGAACACCTTCCTGACAGTCAGGTGCCTGGAGAAAAGTGTCGACTGCCTTCCCTTCGAGGCCAGATGGGCCACCACTTCCCCCAGGTCTCCGCTCTCTTTCCAAGAGGACTCAAGCCTGGGTATGGACACCCCTGTCGCCATGCTTATGGATTTCAGCACGAGTTGGCTTGCCATCCCCACCTTCCTCTCGTCCCAAGGAGCGAACACCCTTCCCTGGAGGAGCAGCACCAGCTTGTCGAACTCCTCGAGGTCTGAGAGGTGCTCCCGAAAGAACATGATCAGGATGCCTGTCTTCTCCATCCTTTTGGAAGTCGACTCGAGCTCCTCATACGCCTTTACGAGTAAAGAATAGTCCATGATAACCCGGTAAGTATAAATAGGAGAACTTTATAAAGATTGTGTCATGAATGTGGAGGATGCGATAAAGGAGCGGAGGTCGGTCAGGAGGTTTCTATCCATACCTGTCGAGTTCGACAAGGTGGCAAGCGTCATCGAGGCGGCCAGCCTGGCCCCGTCGGCTGGCAACCTGCAGAACTGGTCCTTCATCATCGTGACTGACAAGGACAAGAGGGTCAAGCTGGCAGAAGCTGCCCTGCAGCAGGACTGGATGGCCCAGGCTCAGGTTTTCGTCGTGGTCTGCGGCGATCCCACCAAGGCAGAGCGCTTCTACGGGCCAAGGGGCTCAAACCTTTACACCGTGCAAAACTGCGCCGCTGCCACGGAGAACTTGCTCCTCGCCGCGACTGCAGAGGGTCTGGGAGCCTGCTGGGTGAGCGCGTTCGACGAGGCCGAGGTCAGCCGGATCCTAAGCATCCCTGAAGGGATCATACCCTATGTCATCGTCCCTATCGGCTATGCTGACGAGAAGCCTCCCAGCTCCGAGCGCTACGACCTGGAGATAATGGTTTTCTTCGAGGAGTACGGCAACAAGATACTTGACAAGGACAAGGCCCTCAAGAACTTCGGTGCAAAGCATACCAAGATGCTCCACAAGGCCTCGGAGAAGGCCAAGGATTTCTATGATGAGATAAAAGACCGGGTCAGCAAGAAAGAATAAATACATCTCCCCTTTTCCGCTTTTCATGAGGCTTTTCCCGCATGACAGCATCCGCCCTGTCCAAAAGGAGTTCATGGAGAGCGTAAGGCAGGTCCTGAATGAGGGAAGTAACCTCATCGCCCACGCCCCGACAGGCCTGGGGAAGACCGCGGCCACCATCGCCCCGGCGCTCGATTACGCCCTCGAGCACGGGCTGACTGTCTTCTTCCTCACATCCAGGCACACCCAGCACGCGATAGCGGTCGATACGCTGGCGGCGATAAGGGAGAAGCACAAGGAGAAGTTCAATGTCACCAACATCATAGGCAAGAAGTGGATGTGCCCTGTTCCCGGCGTCGAGGATCTCCATTCTTCTGAGTTCGCCGACTACTGCCGCGCTGTCAGGGAGGATAACAGGTGCGAGTTCTACGAGCGCACGCGCACCAAGGGCGGACTCTCTGTCGAGGCCAAGAGGATGCTCGGAGAGCTCAAGAAGGCTGGCCCGACCCATACTGAAGGGACCATCAGGAGATGCGCTGAGGAAAGGCTCTGCCCGTACGAGATATCGATGAAGCTGGCATCTGAGTCCTCAGTCATCGTGACAGACTACTTCTACATCTTCAACCCCAAGATCAGGGAGTCGTTCTTCCAGAAGGCATCAAAGGAGCTGGAGAAGGCCATAATCATCGTTGATGAGGGCCACAACCTGCCGTCCAGGATCAAGGACCTGGCAAGCGAACGGCTCTCCACCATGATGCTCCAGCGCGCCATTACAGAAGCCAAGAAGATGGGGTACAACGAGGTTGCAACCAAACTGATCAAGGTGCAGGATACCATCATGGGCTTAGCAAAGGAAGGTGAGGATGAGATCCTCGTTTCAAAGGATGCCTTCGTCGAGCCCATACAGGATTATGACCTCCTCACTTCAGAGCTGGCGTTGTTGGGGGACACTGTACGTGAGCAGGAGAAGAAGAGCTATATCGCAAGCGTCGCCACGTTCCTGGACGCATGGCAGGGGCCTGATGAGGGTTTCGCAAGGATACTCTCGACCAAGGACTCAGGCAGGTATCCCATCCTCACACTGTCATACAGGTGCCTGGACCCGTCGCTGATAGCGGCCCCGGTGATAAACCAGAGCCACTCGACCATCGTAATGTCAGGCACCCTCTCACCCACCTCCATGTACCGCGAGCTACTGGGTGTGGGACGCGCAGTCGAAAAGACCTTCGGTAGCCCTTTCCCTAAAGAGAACAGGAGGAACCTGATTGTGCCGCTGGCCTCGACCAAGTTCTCGAACAGGTCTCCAAGGGAGTATGAGAAGATAGCAACCATAACCTCAGCCATCGCTGACAGGGTGAAGGGCAACACTGCTATCTACTTTCCCAGCTACGCCCTCCGCGACCATGTGGCGCAGTACTTCGAGAAGCTCACCTCCAGGGAGGTGCTCTACGAGGCACCCAGCATGACCAAGCGGGAGAGGACCGAGACCCTGCAGAAGTTTAGGATGCTCTCGAACCCGGGCGCAGTGCTCCTGGGATGCGTCTCAGGCTCGTTCTCAGAAGGGGTCGACCTGCCTGGAGACCTGCTGTCTTGTGTGGTTATCGTCGGACTTCCCTTCCAGCAGCCGGATCTGGAGACCAAGGAGCTCATCGCTTACTACGACCGTAAGTTCTCAAAGGGCTGGGAGTTCGCCTACATCCTGCCTGCATTCAACAAGGCTCTGCAGGCGGCCGGGAGGTGCATCAGGTCTGCACACGACAGGGGGCTGGTGGTCTTCCTCGACGAGCGTTACGCCTACCCAAATTACAGGGCATATTTTCCTGGTGGACTGGACCTCGAGGTCACGCCTGATTTCGCAATCAAGGCTGAGGATTTCTTCAGATAGGCTTGTATCTTTATTCGGTTGTGTGATATCCCATTTATAAATAAGAATGGGGTAAACACTAAATTAGTATACAATTTCGTAACATTTATATACTAGTGTATCCTATGTTATATTGGAAATAGCGGATATCATGGTGGCTTCCCTCTGTAAGATGGAAGCTTGCACGCTCAAGGGCTCCTCGGCCGATTCTAACCGAACCACCCCCCTTTTACCCAGGCCAGGAGCCTTTATTCTTATCCTGAGGATAAGAGTACGATCACACAAAAGTCGGCTCCCTGAGTTTTCTATCAACCACCCCCCTCGATACCCGCCCAGGGAGCCGCTTTTTCTTTCACAAGACTTCAAGGGTTTGCCTCGGGAGTGATCCCAAAACGGGTGGATACCTCGGTATCCACCCTCATACATCAGAAATAGGAGCGTAGCTTCTTTTGCGTCCGGATATTCCTCAAGAGGATGGAGGATTCCACCATCCCGCTGATGTCAGCGCCGAATTTCTTCTTGGCAAAATCCATAACGTATTGGATCATCAGCTCGCGTGAAGAAAAGGTTGCGGGAGCAGCTGCCACTGCTTTCCTGGTGGCCTCGCGCACTACCCAAACCCCGAGGGGGACGGCATACTCTCCGGTGATGAACCGAAGGGCGATGATAGTGTGCTGCTTCTTGGCCTTGACCAGGTCCTCGAGGATAGCGAGACGGGCGGCGTAGTATCCCCCGGCTGTGTCCGCTGCGTAGTCCTTCCTGCCATTGTATCCCTCGCGGTCTGTCACGAACTGGATCTCGCCCGTGGGGTTCCAAGAGGCCCTGGGCAGGTAGGTCTCGAACAGCTCATAGCTCCAGACGTCAGGGAAATAGAGCAGGAGGTAGTAGTTGCCCAAATATCCCCCAAACCTCACGAAGTGCGTATCCCCTTCAGGAAGATCTCGGACTTTCGTAATGAGATGGCGTCCAATCATGTCATCGGTCGCGGTTATGCTCCACCTGGTAGGCACGAACCTGCGCTGCACCTTGACGCCGACAGTGCCAACGGACAGCATCCGCGAGAGGAAGTTCTCGTCGAATCCCTTCTCGTAAAGGGATGTAACAGCGCTTGCCGCCTTGAGGTCAGTGTCATCAACGACCCGCTCAACCTTGGGTGAGACCTTGGGGTTAGAGATCATCTGAATCCTCTTTAGCTGGGCAGTAGCCCCCGTCGGGGCGGAGGCGTCTGAGTACGAGACAGCCAGATGCGGCTTCTTGGTGAGCTCGACCTCCACATCGACAGGCTTTGAAGACATCCCAACCAGCTGGCTTACCTCAACAGACCTCTTCGCCATCCTGACGTCGGCGAGGGCCCTGGAGTTGATTAGCGCCGTGCGCAGATCCATGACCTTGAGGATGTCGAAGCCCCTCAAAGCCCATTCCCTGGGTGCGTCGTACAGCCAAGCCTCGTCCTCAGGATCCGGAGGCGTAAGCACACCGACATTGACATAAGGGTAGCCGAACCGGCCGACGAAAGGGGACGGACTCTCGCCGAAGAAATGGTCTGTGGAAAGCCTGTCCCTTGCCTTGTACATCGAGTTTACCTTCGCTGTTATCGGACAGAAGGTGCGACCGCAGTTGGAAGGGTCTCGGCCCTTGCACTTGACGCAAATGACATTCATGGAAACTAGAACGCAGGGGTAATATTAATCACTTGCGAAGCTCCTGCCTCAACCGTTCGAGGAAGGTCCCCCAATCGCCTGTCTTGACGCAGGCGCCACAGGCATATTCGTGGCCTCCCCCATAGCCGTCGAGGCCCTCAAGCACCTTCTCGAGGATCTTGTTGATGACGACCTTGGAGCTTCTGATTGAGCATTTCATCTCCCCATTCTTCTCCCTTGCGACAATGACTACCTTGTCTGGGTGCCGGTAAAGCAGCTCGTTCGAGAGCTCGGATGTAAAGGAGGTCTGGTTGTCGGTGTAGGTGAAGACTATGAGCTCGTCGTCCGTCACCTTCGCCTTGGATTTTATCGCATCGTACTCCTCCTTCATCTGGAGGTATCTCTTATGGATGTAAGCCCCTCTTGAGGTGGTCTGCTTGAGTATCTCGTTGGGGTCCTCGATCCGGGTGAGTATGCGTACGCACCGCATAGCCTCTTGGGTCTTGCCTTTGAGGATGAACGAGAATATCCTTGCTAGCTGCCCGAGCTTGGTCTCGAATAGAGCCTTCTCAGGAGTGTCGACTTCTGGAGGCAGCAGACCCGGGTACTCTCTTTCGAACTCTTCCCTGAAATCAGGCAAGGTCCAGTCTGCCACACAGCCTACCATGGCAATCCATATGCTGGTCTCCGTGATTTTATGGCACCAATAGGCGACAGGCATCCTGTCAGCTGAATCCATCTTCCGCGGGTTGAAATAATTCACCCCCTCCCTCTCGAGGGGCATGTGGTGGTCAATCCAGAAGACAGGCACGTTGGCTCCGGTTATGAATTCTTGGCTCACATCTGGGACGTCGAGGATGAAGATCTTGTCAGGACCGTATTCTACAACTTTCCTGAGGAGTGGCTCTCCGAGGACGGGGTGCATCTTGGCTATTATGCCGTGTCCCCTGCCTGTGAATTTGTAGACCTGGAGGAAAGAGCATAGGCCGTCCGGATCGTCGTCGAAAAAGAATAGTGGATTGTCGCTACTTTCGAGCTCCTTTCGGATGCTCTTGATCTCCTTCTCGCTCAATGCCATATTAAATCAACTTGAAAGGATTGAGCAAGTCATCAGCTGTATTTAAACCCTTTGATAAAATATTAACTACTAATAAGTGGTTAAAAATGGAAAGTTTTATATATGGCCTTTTGAACCTCCCCCCACATGCGCAAGACAGAAGAAGAGATCAGGAAAAGGAGAATCGGCAGGAAGACCAACTGGTTCAAAGCAGCCCTCTACGCATCAGCGATATCCATCCCGGTGATAGGAGGGGTGATAGGGGCGCACAAGATGACCGACACGGTCACCATGCAGAGCAATCCGAGCGCTCTGGGCATAGCATACATCGTGTTGGGAGGACTCACCGGGCTGGCAGCGAAAGGCGCAACCAACATCGTGAGCAGGAACAGGCAGAAGATTGACAGGCTCTCAGCATCCTACGACGATTACGACACCAACAAGGGCGGCGCAGTCCGGGGGATGTACAGAACAGCCTACGCAGCTTCCGCGATTCTACTGCCCGCAGCTGTCTACACCGCCCTGACCATATCTGATATAGCTGCCAAGACCGAAACCATCAACAAGGCCTACATCGCACAGAGGCAAACCCTCTTCCCGAACAAAGAGGTATTCGAAAAGATCGAAGCGGTCGGAATCGATAAGCTGATCTGGACGTCAGACCAATACACACAAGGTGTCGAGAACACCATATATGCTGAGTACTACAAGGCCTTGAACACCATATTCGAGGTCAGGACTTATGAAGAAATCGTTGACAGGGTCGAACAGCACAATGATATCCTAAAAGACATGTGCGATGACCTCGACCTTGACCTGGCCCTGGTAAAGGGGCTTGCGGTAGTCGAGAGCCAAGGTTACCACACCAAGGACGGAAAAGTCATCAAATCGAAGGCGAAAGCCTACGGTTTTCTGCAGGTCCTCAAGGAGACCGGCGAGCTCTACGGAGAGAACGTATTGAAATTGAAAGGCAACGTCAAAGCTGGAACAAAACATCTCCTAGACAACTTCGAATACTACAGAAAGGAGCTCTCAAACGAGCAGTACCCAGAACAAATGGCCTTCCCACTTGCGCTCGCAGCGTACAACTGCGGAAGGAAGACCGTCGACGATGTCAGGAGGAAGATGCGGACCAACAACTACTGGGTCATGAAAGACCTGTTCCTCGAGCAAACACAGAGATACGTCGGGAAGGTCTATGCCATGTCCTTCCTGTTCGGAGGGCCTCAAGAAGAGAGCCTGCCAGTGAAGATGGACCCCAAACTTTTCATGGACCCGAAGGAATTCTACGAAATCAACGTGGCCGAAAATACCGGGGAGCACCACATAGTGAAGAAGGGTGAGACCCTTGGACGCCTGTCACGCATGTACGGAACATCCATATCTGACATCATGGCATGGAACGGACTCAAAAACCATAAAATCCTGGAAGGAGCAAAACTGAAGGTGAGAGATCATGGAAAAAACCAATAGCTTATACTGCCAACACGTCAGCAGGTTCCTACACGAAAACCAAGACAAGATAATCAGCGCCCTCACTGAGCGGTCGCGGGATTTCGACCTGTCGTGGGAAGAGAAAATCAGGTTCTCAGCCCAGAGGCAGGCGATGCTCGACCACCCAGAAAAGGAATTCGATTACCAGGGCCCGGAGTGTGACCTGTGCCTGGATCCAGCACTTTCAAAAAATTACATCATTGATACCGGCAAAAAGCATCTTGAGAAGTTCCTTGATCACTACGACAACGGTTCAATCCGTTTCCTGGTTGACAGGCTGTCATTGGGGAAGCTCAGAAAGAAATTCTACAGTATCGACTTCAGCCGTGAGAAGAAGCAGTTCCTAAACGACATCAGGGTACAAGACCTCAAGGAGAGCCCAAATCCAGAGCTTCGCCTTTTTTCCACTTACAGGGTGTTCGGCAGGACCAGCACCCTTACCTCCGAGTACCTCACTATCAATTCAGCAGGTCTGTTTGTGCTGTACCACGCATTTGATGACGTCTTGGAGGATGCCAATGGATAAGGATGAGTACGTCGAGACTCTGGAAGCGCGGATTCTGGAGAAGAAGCAAAGGCTCGGCATATTCGACACGCCCTACCGGAAGCTGGCTGATCTCGTGGAAGGCTATGAGGACATCAGGCCAAATGGGGTCAGGAAGGCTTACGGGTTCTGCGTGAAGATGCTGATGAAATCGTATGACCGCCTGCTCCGACTGAAGCTGGCGGAGATAATCGACCTAACGCAGCAGTTGAATTACATCAAATGCGAGACCCCAAAAGAAGTGAACGGCATTACCAACCCCAGATACGAAGATGAAGTCAACCAGGCGCTCGCAGCCAGTTGGCACCAAAACGTAGCAAGGCAGATCGGCTACGGGTACTATGACCTCATTAAGAGGAATGGGATCATCGAATCGATAACCGACTACTTATTTCCTGAAAATCAACCTGCATACCAGAAGCTGAGGAAAATCCTTAACTCGAAGCTCACCTGATCCTGACATTGCCCATTCCCGGGACCTTTCCGCCCATGCGCTTCATCATCTTCTCCATAGACTTGGGGGAGCCGCCCTTGAGCATCTTCATAAGCTTCTTGGACTGCTTGTACTGCTTGAGCAGGTCCCTTACCTCCGAAGCACCTATGCCTGAGCCCTTCGCCACCCGATCGATGCGTGAAACAGACATGATGTCCGGGTCCTCAAGCTCCTCCTTTGACATGGAGCCCATGATGTGCTTCCACTTCTCAAGCTTCCCTTCCTGCACGTTGAGCATCTCCTTTGGGATGTTCAGCTGCCCCATGCCAGGAACCATCTCCATCACCTTAGAAAGTGGACCCATCTTGCGCACGGCCTGCATCTGTTCATAGAGGTCTATTAGGTTAAAGTCACCCTTCAGGAGCTTCTTGCTGATGTCTTTTGCGTCCTCTTCGCTGATGGCCTCCCTGGCCTTGTCCAGCAGCGCTTCAAGGTCGCCCATGCCCAGAAGACGGCCAACGAAACCCTTGGGCCGGAACTCCTCGAAAGCGTCAATCTTTTCTCCAACACCCACGAAAATCACAGGCGCCTCTGTCACCGCGCAAGCTATGAGGGCCCCTCCACCCTTGGCTGTGCCGTCGAGCTTCGTGATGATCACTCCGGTGACGCCGCAGGTGTCGTGGAAGGCTCGGGCCTGCTTCTCCGCTGCCTGGCCGACGTCGGCTCCAATCACCAGCAGGCGGGTGTCTGCCCTGACAGCCTCGTTGATTCCGTTGAGCTCCTTGATGAGGTCGTTAGAGAGAGCATCGCGTCCCGCGGTGTCAACGATGATCAGGTCGAACTTGCCCTTCTGCGGGGCAAAATCCTTCCAAATCTTAACCGGGTCCTTGCCTTTGGGGTCTCCATACACCGGGACCTTGATTTGACCACCCAAGGTCTTGAGCTGTGTGTAGGCTGCCGGACGCCAAGTGTCGGTCTGGACCATGGCCACCTTGCGGCCTCTCTTTTGGTAATAGTGGGCGAGCTTTCCGGCAGTTGTGGTCTTGCCGTTGCCGAACAGGCCGACGAGCATCAGGACGACCGGCTTCTTCTTGAAATCGAGCCTGAGGCCCTCCCCTCCCAGGAAGGTGACGAGAGACTCGTAGACTATGTTTATCAGGTGCTCCTTCTTCGAGAGCCCGGGAGGCGTCTCCTCCTTGAGAGCACGCTCCTTGATCTGCTTTGAGAGGTCGAACACCAGCTTGACGTTGACGTCGCTTTGCAGCAGCGCACGCTGGATGTCCTTCACCAGCTCGTTGATGAGCTTTTCATCTACGAACATCGACTTCGCAATCTTTTGCAGTGTCCCCTTCAGGGAGCTGCCTAGCTTGTCAAGGACCATACCCAAAAAGAATCTAGGCGTGTTTAAAAAGATTGTGCAAAATTATATAAAGTGACGACGGTTCTTCTCAACCGCCCGCGGCGGTGATCTAATGGCTATGATTGCGGCCTTCCAAGCCGCCTATCCGGGTTCGAATCCCGGCCGCCGCATGCAAGCATCACCTTCTCCGGAAATTTCTCCTATTCCTCTGCTGCTCTGCTTCGAGATCGTAAGATCCACAGTCCTTGCATCTCAGGATCGTGGTCGGACGGGACTTGGTCCCGTGGGTGTAGTTCCTGCGGCTCCTTATGTTAGTGCTACCACATTTCTTGCATTTCGGCATTTTCAAGACCCTTGTGATTTGCGCTTGGCGAAGCACTCCCTGCAGTAAACGGGCCGGCCTTCAGTCGGGACGAAAGGGACCTCGCATTCCTTTCCGCAATCAGCGCAGGTTGCTTTGTGCCTCTCCCTTTGTTGGAATTCGTGACCGCCCCGGTTCAGGTCGCTGAACCTGGAGAAATCAACGGTCTTTCCTGCCTTATTCTTTTTCTTATGTCCTTTCATATCGAAAAGTCCTCCAATCAGAATTAATCAAGCTTGAATCAGACAAAACAAGATTGAAAATGTTCCAATTGTATTTCAGCAATGATGTAATAATATAAAAAACTTCTGTCCGTCCGGAAAGGTTCGGAAAATTATTTAAACCAACCTCTCATCCTTCGCGCAATGACGATAGGACACCACAGGGTCCGCGACCCCGACGAGAGGAACAAGCATCTGTGTGAGGGCTGCTCGCTATGCTGCGAGCACGTAACGATACATATCAACAAACCCAGGAAGAAATCCGACTTCGATGAGATAATATGGTACGTCCTCCACCATAATGTCTACGTTTTTATCGACGGCGACGGCGATTGGTTCGTCGAGTTCCGCACTCCCTGCTCAGGCCTTGGCAAGAACCAGCTGTGCACCACCTACAAGGAACGCCCCGATGTCTGCAGGGAATACAACCAGGACGAATGTGAAAAGAATGGTGAGGGAGAATATTACACGGAGTTCTTCCGTAGCAAGGAAGACATAATGATGTGGATGAAGAAGAACACCAGGATCAGGGGGATCTCATGAAACTAATATTTGTCACTGGAAACAGGAATAAGCTCAGGGAAGCAAGACAGATACTGAAGGGACACGACATTTCTGGCATGAAGGTTGAGCTTCCCGAGCTGCAGGGCAAGCCCATCGATATAGCGAAGCGGAAGGCTGCGATGGCAGCCGAGATAGTGGGTGAGACCTGCTTTGTGGAGGACACGGCCCTCTCATTCGACGCGCTCAGCGGCATGCCCGGACCGTATATCAAGGACTTTGAGCAAGCGATTGGGGTCGAGAAACTCCCGCGGCTCCTCGACGGATTTAGCGACAAGAAGGCTTCGGCAATCGTGACGATCGGATACTGCGAGCCAGGCAAAGCGCCTAAGGTTTTCCAAGGTGTTGTCAGGGGCAAGATTGTGGAAGCGCGGGGAATCTCGAATTTCGGATGGGACCCGATATTCCAGCCTGCTGGTAAGAGGAAGACATTTGCGGAGATGCCAGCAGAGGAAAAGAACCGAATTTCACACAGGAAGAAGGCTTTCGAGAAGTTCAATTCATTCCTTGAGAGGTGAACTAAATGGACCTGCATGAGTTAGGCGAAAGGCAGATGCAACAGATGGAAAAGAAGGGATGCCTGCCGAAGGACGGCACAGAAGTACTGCTGCACCTGGTCGAGGAAGTCGGCGAGGTGTGCGAGGCAGTCCGGGAGAAGCAGAAGAGGGAGGATTTTGAGGGTGAGGTTGCCGATATACTCTGGCAGCTGAACAAGCTCTGCTGGATACACAAGATAAATCTAGAAGAGGTTTTCCTCAAGAAGCTAGAGC
>CAZPJY010000002.1:0-50861 GCA_964587045.1 uncultured Methanosarcinales archaeon | reverse complement strand
AACGAGCGCAGATGATAGGAATTTACCTCAGTCCCTGATTTACCTCATTCCCTATAGCCAGGCTCTTATCCCCGTAGACCATCTCTTCCTTGATTACTTCAACCATCTCCTTCATGCGCTCAGGGTTGTATCCCTCAACATGTATTCTCAAATTGTTTCGGTAGGTCTCTTGTAATGCGAGGAGCGGCGTGGTCCAAACATAATCCTTAGTTCTTGGTTTCATTCTTTTATTGAAAGAAGATCGGACGACCATATGTTGCTTATCTCGAAAAATTAAGAAGTCTTTCACAATTTTATCGATCCCATCTATTCGGGAGGCCTGGCAAAAATCATATCCATCATAAATTGAAGAACATGAGAAGACAAGGACTTCGAGCTCCTCGGGCCGGTAAACAGATTTTAATATCTCGGAAACTGGTTTGCCCCATCCGTAATCTATCTGAGAATCCTCAAATTGGATTTCAACCTTGGTTATACTCCTACCAACTGCCTCATACCTGCACTCGTTCTTGGTCATACCAGCGTGGGAAAAACATCAATATTTAAAGGTAATGTAATAAGAAGAATTTTGCTCATCTATACGGTTCAAGCAGCTTGCTCACTAGGGTGGACTTGATGATACCTATGACCTTATCTATGCGGCGCACGTCGTAACCCTGTATTGAGAAAAATCCGGGAAAACCAAGCAATCCCCCCCGTGGTGTCCTATTCCTGCAGGGATTTATCTTGATGAGAGGGATATTCCACTCGTAATCCTTTGTCCTTTCCTTCATTCTCGAATTGAGGGAAGTCTGCAAGCCGAGATTAATCTTATCACCGAATACCAGGAAATCGTCGACAGTCTGGGCTAGGTCACCGTACCTGACAGTCTTGTCGAATTCGAAATCACCCTTATAGCCATCGTTATAAGCGGTAAAAATGTTGTATACCAAAACTTCCCTTTCCCCTTCTGAATAAATTATGTCCACCAGTTGGGTCGGTCTCACCAGCCAATGCAGATACCCGTAAGGTTTCGCATCTGGACCTTGGAAATCCAAAGCATTCTGAACTACCGATTTTTCGACCTTGCTGAACCTTAGCTTTTCCATGGTAGCGTGGAAAAAATGTCTATATTTAAAGCTAACTGGCCAAAACATTTATTTACAACAGAAACCATTCCACCCCCATGGAAGAGCAAGCAAAGGAAACCGTCCTGGTTTTTGGGGCCCACTCCGACGACCAGATCTTCGGACCGGGAGGCACTGTCGCCAAGTACGCCAAGGAAGGAAAGATCATCAAGAC
This sequence comes from uncultured Methanosarcinales archaeon, assembly GCA_964587045.1. Lineage (GTDB taxonomy): Archaea > Nanobdellota > Nanobdellia > Woesearchaeales > CAZPJY01 > CAZPJY01. The sequence goes on along the minus strand of CAZPJY010000002.1, from coordinate 49,580 downwards.
ATACATCTTCTCATACGGTGAGATGACTCATCCCTGGCTCCAGAGGCGGGTCGCGGTCGAGACCCGCGTGCGCGAGGCGCAGGCGGCAGACAGGGTGATAGGAGGGTCTGGCGTGGTCTTCTTCGGCTTCAAGGAGGGCAGGTTCGCAAAGGATTTTGAGGAGAAGAAGTTCAAGGCCAAGCTCCGGGCTATCCTTCAAAAGGAGAATCCTTCCAAGATATTCACCCACTCTGGCGGCGACCCGCACCCAGACCACCAGCAGGTGAACAGGCTCCTAATGGAGACCCTGAAGCGGACCGGATGCCAGTGCGAGGTCTACGCATACGACATTTGGACGCCGCTGAACCTCAAAGATCGGGACTTGCCCAAGCTGGTCGTGGACATCACAGACACCTTCAAGATCAAGATCAAAGCCCTGCGCTGCTTCAAGAGCCAGTGGGTCTCGATGGTATCGTTGCTCTGGTCAGTCTACTACAAGGCCCTCAAGCTGGGACTGCAGAACAAAGTAAAATATGCGGAGGTTTTCTGGAAGATAAAATGAAGCACCTCGTCATAGCTTCGGACTCCTACCTCCCTAGGTGGGACGGAATCTCACGCTTCCTCTCAGAGGTGGTCCCACCTCTTGCTGAGAAGTTCAAGATAACGCTGATAGTCCCAGACTTCGGCAAGGAACCGCCACACATTGAGGGCACCAAGGTCGTCAAGATCCCAACCTACGGGTTCCAGGTGGCAGACTTCATCCCGAGCAGGTTTCAGAAGAAGTCCATCAGGAGGGTGATTCAGTCAGCGGATGTGGTGTGGACGCAGACCATCGGGCCCATAGGCATGACCACCATCAACCAGGCAAGGAAGCTCAAAAAACCCCTGACAGCGTACATACACTCGTTCGAGTGGGACCTGGTGTCCAAGGGACTCTCGCCTTACAACCCTTTAAAGAGATTCTCATACCACTTCATTAAGAATCTCGCAAGGGACCTGTACAGGCGCTGCAACGTGCTCATGGTACCTTCATACAACGTCGCAGAGATCTTCAGGTGGGCCAAGATCGACACCAAGAAGGAAGTGATACACCTCGGCACTGACACTAGCAAGTTCACTCCCCCAACAGTCAAGTCCAAGGCAAAGGAACAAGTAGGATTTTCTCAGAACAATATCATCATCGGCTTTTCAGGAAGGATAGCTAGGGAGAAAGACTTGATAACGCTCTACAGGGCATTCATCAGGCTGGAGAAGAAGTTCCCCAACGTCAAGCTCCTCATCATCGGCGAGGGCGTAAAGGACGTCAAGAGCACCCTCAAGGCAAGGGATAGCATCATCCTCACAGGAGCGGTGGACAACGTAGTCCCCTGGCTGCAGGCGATGGACATATTCGTGCTCCCATCGCTCACCGAGACTTCCTCCCTTGCTACGATGGAGGCGATGGCCTGCGGGTGCGCCGTTGCCGCAACACCTGTCGGGTATGTCAGATCCTACATCAAGGACGGCTACAACGGGCTGCTGTTCCCATTCCACGAGCCATACATACTGTACAAGCACCTTGAGAATCTGGTTTCAAAGCCGGAGTTGAGGATTAAGCTGGGAAGGAACGCCCGCGCGACCATCGTCAACGGCTTCCGCTGGGAGACCACTGTCGAAAAGATCAGCAAGGTGTTGGAGAACCTTTAAGTCCCCTCGTTCTTGGGCTCGACGAAACGGAAGAGCTCCTCCATCTGAGTGTTAAACTGCTCCCACTCAAAGGTCTTCCTGAGGAGCACGTGAGCGTGCTGCCGGTTGAAGATGAAGTAAGCGACGTACTGCTCAGTCTCCCTGTGGAAGAATATCTCTCCGTTCTCCGTCAGGGCCGCGTAGGTCATCAGGTCCTCTGAGTCCTCCTGCGCGAGCTTGTCCTTCAGGTCGAAGATCGAGCTCAGCACCTGCAGAGTCGCATCCTCAGGAGCGAGCCGGTACCAAACCATCTCGTCGGTGTTGCTTAGTCCTAATGCTGTCCCTTCCATTTTAGATCTTCAGGCTCACCACTTTGCTAATGGTGTGCTCATCCATAGAAACCCCATAGAGGTTGTCTGCCTCGGATATCACCGCGTCGTTGTGCGATATCACGAAATACTGCGCCTTCTTGGAGTATTGCCTGACGTAATGCGCCAGCTTCTCAGAGTTCCTCTTGTCCAGCGCCGCATCAACCTCATCGAGGAAGTAGAACGGCGCTGGGTCGTGCTCCTGCACCGCGAACATGAACGCGAGGGCGGTGAGGGTCTTCTCGCCTCCAGAAAGGCTCCTTATGTCAAGGTACTTCTTGCCGGTTATCCTAACCCTGATGCGGAGCCCACCGTCGAAGGGAGACTCCTCGTTCTCGAGCACAAGCTCGGCGTTGCCCTTAACTGTCAGCTGGCTGAATATGGTCATGAAGTTGTCCTTTAGCACGTTGAACGTGCGCATGAAGAGCTCCTTTTTCTTGCTCTCGATCTCATTCATCATGACCAGTACGTCCTCCTTCTCCTTGCCAAGGGTCTCCTTCTTTCCGAGCAGGGTCTTGTACTCCTCCTGCGCCTTTTCGTAAATCTCGAGCGCCTTCATGTTGACCGCGCCAAGGTTCTCGACAAGCCTCTCGAACTGGCTTATCTCGCGCTTGAGGACCTCCTCAGGCTTGTCTTTCAAAATGGTAGCGCTTTCGTACTGTTTGAACTCCTCCTCGAATGCCGCCAACTCGGCCGCAAGGCGGGCTCGTTCGATTGCTACCGACCTGCTGCTTATCTCGTAGCTCTTCTGCTCCTCGGACTTGGCCGCCATCTTCGCCTCCAGCTGCTGGAGCTGGGTGGACAGCTTGTTCCTCCTGGTAAACAGCTCCTTGAACTGCTCGTAGAAGGCCTTCTCCTTCTTTTCCTTCTCCTTTAGGTCTGCTTTGTCGGACTTGGCACTCTCCTCGAGGGCTGCGAACTCCTTCCTGAAGTCCTCCTCCTCCTTGTCGAGCTGCTTAAGTATGCGCTCGTTGTTCTCCTTTTCCGGGGCGAATATGTTCTCTATCCTCGTGTCGATGCCCTTCATCTCAGCGTCTATCTTGATTATGTCCTCTTTCAGCTCGCTGATTTTCTGCTCGAAAGTCGTGAGCTCTGCGACGAGGCGCGGGTTCCTCAGCTCGGTGATCTTTTGGCGAAGCTCACCCCTCCGTATCTTGAGCTTGGCCAGCTCAGAGTTCGACGCAGTTACCTTGGCCTGGATCTCCCTCAGCTTCTTCTCAACCGATTCGAGATTCTCATCGAACTCCTTCTTTAGCTTGCGGTTAATCTCGAGGTCGTCAGACTCCAGGTGCAGTCCCTTCTCGATACGTATGATCTCCCCTTCCAGATTGGCCTTCTGCTCGCGCAGCTTGTTGATCATCTCCTCGTTGTCACTCTTGTCGCCCTCCAGGCGCTTGACCACTCCCCTTATATCGCTTATCTTCTTCTCGAGCGCCTCAAGCTCGTTTGCTACCTCCTTGACCTGGAAGCCTGAGCCCTCCTTCTTGCGCGCCCTAAAGCCGCCCACCATCGCGCCTGACAGCTCGACCAGGTCGCCGTCGAGCGTGACCATCCTTATCCTGCCGACACCGATCCTCCTGGCGACCTGGATGTCATCCACCACGATGGTGCTGCCGAACACGTACAGGAACGCCTTCTTGAACTGCGGATCGTACTTGACCAGGTCTATGGCCAGGCCGTGCGCACCCTGGGCCTTGGCTGTCTTCTTGGCCTCTGCCGGGATGTCCGGGCTCTTTATCTTGTTGAGAGGGAGGAAGGTCGCCACGCCCAGCTTGTTGTCTTTCAGGTACTTGATGCACGAAGCGGCGGTTGCGTCGGTGTCCACGACTAATGACTTGAGCCTCGGGCCGGCCGCCACCTCGAGGGCCATGGAATACTTGGCCTGGACCTCGCCCAGGTCCGATATGGTGCCGTGCACGCCCTTGAACCTCGACTTGTTCTCGACAATCTTCTGGACAGCGGTGCCGCCTGCAATGCTCTCTTTGATTCCGATGTCGCGCGCCCTCAGCTTGGCATGCTCCTCCTCGAGCCCGACCAGCTTGCCCTTTGCTGTGGCGAGCTGGCTTGCGAGGCTTGAGTCCTCGTTGAGCCTCTTGGAGAGGTCGAGCGTTATGGTCTTGAACCTGGCCTTCCTGCCCTTGAGGTCCTCGAGCTCCTTCTTGTGCTCCTTTGCCACGGACAGGACCTTCTCGATCTTCTCATCCGCGCTCTTGATCTGGTACTCGAGGCGGTCCTTTTCCCGGAGCAGCTCCTGCTGCTGCTCCCTCTGCTCCTGTATCTCCTTTTGCTTGACATCTGATTCCTTGTCAAGCTCCTCGACCTGCTTGTCGACCTCCTCGACCTGGTAGTCCAGCTTGTGCTTCTTCTTGAACTGCTCTATCTTGCCCTTCAGGAGCGCTATCTCCTTTTCCTTCTGCTGTTTCCGCTTTACGAAGGCTTCCTTTTCCTTGGTCTGTATGGATATCTTGTCTTCAAGTTCCTTGAAGTTCTGGTTGAGCTGCTCCCTCCTCTGCTTGACCTTGGCCAGCTCTCCTTCCAGGCTTTTCATCCTGTTCGCGTCGGTCGCTATCTTGACCTTGAGGGCCTCCACTTCCTTGTGAATCTCGACCTGTTCCTTTTCGCCCTTCTCCTCGACCTCGCGGTTGATCTCCTCTATGCGGTCCTTGTTCTCCTTGATACCATTCCTGAGCTTTGCGACCTCGTCGTCGATCTTCTTGGACTTGGACTCGGCGTCGTCTATCTGCTTTTGGACCTTGGCCAGCTCCCCGCGCTTGACCTCCATCTGGTTGTTCAGGTGGGTCGCTTTGTTGTCCTTTATCTTCTCCTTGAGCTCCTTGTACTTGAGGGCCTGGTTTCGCTCCCGTCTGAGCTCTTTTAGGAAGGTGTCCCTCTCTGTCAGAACGATCTCGGCCTCCTTGAGCCTCTCTTCGACCTTGGCCAGCTCAAGCTCGGCCTTGTGCTTTTTGTCCTCATAGATGCCGATACCTGAAATCTCCTCGATTATCTTGAGCCTCTCAGCAGGTGACATCTCAACCAGCCTTATGATGTCGCCCTGGAGCACGATGTTGTACCCGTCGGGATTGACCCTGGCCACTGAGAGCAGGTCCAGTATCTGCTGCCTGGTGCGGGTCTTGTCGTTTATCTTGTAGGTGCTCTGCCCGCTGGCCTTGATGATGCGCGTGACCTTCACCTCCTTGTCCTCGGTCGGGAAGGTCCCGTCGGAGTTGTTGAAGAATATGGATACCTCTCCCTCCTTTGCAGCCTTCTTGGTCTTTCCGCCGTTGTAGAGAAGGTTGGAGGCGCGCTCGACCCTAAGCCCTTTCGCAGAACCCTTGCCCAGCACGAAGCACACGGCATCGAGGACATTGGACTTCCCCGACCCGTTCGGTCCTAGGACGCAGTTGAACTCGTCGCCGAACTGTATCTCTGTTTTGTGGGCAAACGACTTGAACCCACGCATCATCAACCTGCTAATCTTAGTCATTCTCGACATCTCTACGGCGCGGGTTTTCACTATATAAAATTTATGCTTCCTCTCCGTAGCGCCGTATGGCCTCCTTCACGTTCATGAAATGCATCTTCACGAACCTGTTGAAGGGGGCCCTCTTCTCGATAAGCCTCCTGAGCGCGTCTTCGACGTGGGAGCTGCCCTTGGGCACTTCGAACCCGAGCTCCTCGGACATCCGCTCGAACTGGGCTATGGCTGCTTCCCTTGCGAGTATGGATGCTGCGGCCACTTCGACGTACTCCAGCTCCGCCCTGGGCAACAGGGTAGCAGGCAGGTCGCATCCTGGGTACTTGTCTATGACTATCTTGTCAGCGGGCAGCAGGGCGTTTACGCATTCGCTGTGAAGCCTGTTGAGGAGGATGGTCATGTTGTGCTTGTTGTACTCTTCAGGAGGCAGGTCCCGGATATGGTACCTGCACCTCTTCTTGATTATCCTTGCCAGGTCGGGAATCCGCTCGTCGGCGATTCGCTTTGAGTCGGTCACACCGTTCTGCATCAGCTCAAGCCTGGTGTTGTCGTCGCACTTGACCGCGGCAACAACGAGCCCGCCGAAAGTGTCTCCCTTCAGGGATTCGTCGCTTCCTATGATGATCCCTTTCTTGTCCATGTACCTCTTCTCCGCAGATTCTTTTTCGGCAGGCTCAAGCCCCAGCTCCTCGAGCTGGCCCTCCACAGCCTTGAGCAGCACTGGGTTCCCCTGGACCAGCAGCCTCCCGTTCTGGTAGAGTATCAGGGTCGCTGGCCCTTTCAGGCGTATGACCTCCTGCGGGGTCTTGGCCTCATCGAGGTAGAATCCCTGGCTTAGCAGGGGTCTCAGATCCTTTTCCGACACGTCCTTGTATGAAGTCATGGGAATCAAGCTCTATTCATCTGATATAAAAACATTACCATGAGTCGAGGCTGGACTGGGACGAGCTGCGCTTGAGCTCCTTCCACGGCTCCCAGCTGGTCCTGAACAGGGACCGAAGCTTGGGGTCGTCCCACCTCTCTTTTAGGAAGGCCTTGGTCATGGGGTCTGCTGGGTAGCCGCTTCCGAACTCCACGCCGAACCGACTTTTCAGCTTCTCTATCTCGCGGTCGCGCGCCACCTTGGCAAGGATTGAGGCGGCGCTCACAACAGGGTAGCGCTCGTCTGCCTTGTTCTCAGCTGTCACGCTCGTCGGCAGGGATACCTTCTCCCTCATGTAGTTGAGGTACTTGGAAGGGTCCCTCCCGGGAAGGTCGAGGATGATGCTGTCAGGCTTCAGCTCCGCTATCACCTTAGCCATCGTGTGCGCCTCGAGCCTGTTGAGATTCGACCAGCTGAGGAACGCGTCTATCTCCTCAGGCACCACAAGCGCTATGGAATGGTCAATGCTGCTTTTGATTATCTTGTCGAAGAGCTTTTCCCTCTCCTCCGGAGTTAGCTGCTTTGAGTCCTTGACGCCCAACCTGATCAGGGGCGCCTCATCCTCGACGACAACCCCTGCGATGGCTAGCGGACCGATGACCGGCCCCCTCCCTGCCTCGTCGATGCCCAGCAGTCTCATGAGTGGTGGAAGGCCTCTTCCCTTTAAAAACATATACTTAAATATAACAGGTTTTCCAGCCGATCGTCGAGGTGAATCATGATGAACAGGATCACAAAATACGGACTGGTGGGGCTGGGAGTCCTCGGGCTGACGTTCGGGGCCCAGGCGCAGCAACAGGACTGTTACAAGTACAAGGTAAGGGAGGGGGATACGCTGTCACAGATTGCAGAGAAAAACGACGGCAACCCGATGCACTGGGAGTACATCTACAAGGAGTACAATCCTGACATCGAGGACCCGCACCTGATCAAGGAGGGACAGACGATCAACGTTCCGTTCCCGAGCGTCATCGAAAAGAAGATAAAACAGGAAAGGCCGGAAGCGAAGTTCCCAGCGCCGTTCCTGAAGAGCATCGACGGCAAGTTCGACGAGGTGATCCGAAACCAGAGGCGTATCATCGTGGCGATCAACAACTTGCCCTACGCGCTGGACCACGCAAATGAGGTGAACAAGTGGTACGCCTACCATAACAGGAAGGAAGGCGTGTCCATCGACAAGCTGACATTCTCTTTGATTTACAACCCCAAGATCGAAGGGCCCGACCACAAGATGCCCGAACTGATCCTGCAGGGCACGTTCGGCAAGAAGTACCAGCAGGGCCTGGCCAAGGAACACTCTGGGACGGCCTTCAAGTTCAGGCACGGCAGGAACGCTGTCGCTAGGAGCGAGTTCAGGCTGTTCCGCAACCTGCTCAGCTCAGGCATATTTTATCTTGACCTCACAGGGAGCGTCGGTGCGATGAACACATCCTTTCGGGACAACAGCCTGTCGCTGGACGGCTTCGGGACCGCAGGCTTCTCAGGAGGGGTAAGCCACGATGAGGTTAAGATACGCATAACAGGCGGCCAGAAGTTCAACTACTACTGGGTGAGCGGGAAGGAGGACGACAACGGGCCCGACAGGTGGGAGATGGACTACTGGGTCAAGCTGCCCTGGAAGCTGGTGGGCTTCGGCGAGTGGTTCTTCGCAGGCAAGGACTTCGAGATGCTCAAGCTGACCTACGGCATCGGAGCCGACCTTGGCAAGTTCGGAGTGGGCTACGAGTACGGGCACGAGGCCAACCAGTGGGGAAGGAGCGCGAGCAACAATCCCATCCATTCGGCAAAGGTGTGGCTGAACCTATGAAAGCGAGCGAATACTACCTTCATGAGGCAGTAGAAAGCATCAGGTCGGAGTACTTAAAACTTGATGGGGAAGTCCAGCAGATGCCTTTCCTTGATTTTCTCGAATATGTTGAGATGGAGAAGAGAACCCTCTATAAGCAAATTGAGCTTAGGTTATCTTACATCGAAGCCGGAATCTCAGAGCAGGTGGACGAGCAGCGGAACCAAAAGGATATCGAGAGACACAAGAATTCATACATCAACGCAGCTGGCGTGCTGTTTAGGCTGGAGGAGCTCGTAAAGCAGGACAAGTTGGACTTCGACACCGGTGAGAAGCTCTGCGATATTGTAGGAAAGTTACAGGAGCATTGGTCATAAAAAGAGGAATACTGGCGGGGAGAAGTTTTAAACTTACTACCAAAATGCTGACATCTCACCTTGTAACAATCATTAAATGCTCTTTCTGAATCCGCAGCAACTCATAGGACTCTATGTCAGAGCCGAAACGTAAAGCAAGCTCGTCAATAACTGATTCGACTTCATCATGCTTCATCACCAGTTCAAGGTGTAAGTCATAGCAACCTATGTGTTTCATTAAGAAAACACATTTTGGGTGCTGCTGGTAGAATTTGAGCAACGTATCCCTCGCTCCATAATTTCTTATGCTGATGAACAAGTGATAATACTGAAGTCCTATTTTCTCATGGCTGATGCGCGGATTCATGCCAATAATCAATTTCCGCTGCATTATCGTTTTAAACCGAGCCCTAACAGCCTCAGCCGTTATACCAAGTTCCTTTGCCATATAAGTAAAGGACGCCCTCGCGTTGTTCGCAAGCATCCTAATTATCGCCTGGTCGCGGCTATCTATTTTCTCGATAGGTTTGAGGAACGAATCCTCGGTTACCTTGGCGATTGGCGTATCATAAAGGTACTTCTCATTGAGAAGGATGAGGCCAGTCGCTTTAACAATTTGCTTTTCCTTAAAATAAGACCCAAATCGGTCAAGTAGCGAAATTGCGAACTCTGAGAAGGTTGTGTCATCCCGCACATATGAGGAGACCACAAAATCCCAGTTGCCTTCAGTCTGGGCAAACCAAGAGACAGCTTTGTTGCCAACACAGAAATCAATAAATTCCTTTTTTTTATCGCTACTGAGGCTCCTATTCTTCAAGAGCAATTTGTAGACGCGGTTGCCTGTGCCAATCCTCGGAATGGCCCAGAAGTTGGTGATGATTCCCCTCTTCTGGAGCTGTTTGACCCTGTACTGCGCTACTTCCTTTGAGATGCGTGCATATTTTCCAATCTTGGAGAAGGAGGATCTCACGTCCTGGTCCAGGGCCTGCAGTATTTTCCTGTCCTTGGCATCCAATTGCATAATTATTAAATTGCAACAATTACTATATCAATATTTTGTTTTTATAAAAAAATTATAAGAAAAATTAATAATATCAAATATAATACCACTATTTGGTGATAACATGATAACCGATTTAAAGGAGCAGCAAGAGCTTATAGATTCAATGTACCTCATAGGTGATGAGCACCACCTAGACGACAGCAAGACTTGGTATGCAAGCAAGGAGCAAGCCGAGGCCTATCTCTCAATCCATGAAGAGGAGGAGTACAGGAAGCAGATGATCATACCTGAGACAGATCTGCTGAAACGCATACTCGCGATGGCTGCGCATTACCCTTCCATGCGCATAGTTGATTTAGGTCCCGGCGCCGGAGACAAAGCAAAGATAATGCTTGACGCCTTCAAGGAAATTGATGTACAATACTCTGCAATTGATATCAGCGAGATCATCTTAAAGCATACCCAAGAGCAGCTGAAAGAGTACGATGTGCCTCAGCAGTACTACCTGGGTGACTTCACCAAAGATCTCGGGACGCTTGACACCATCTTTGAGTCGTTCGCAGGCGAACCGCCAAGGTTCATTTATCTTGGAGCCACGTACAGCAATTTTGACCCAACCGAAATTCTAACCCCAGTACATGAATTCATGGGGCCGCAAGACCAACTTTATGTATCCGCACAATTGCGACCGAAGAATATCAGACGGCTCATCAACTCCTACAAGAATAGCGATTATAAAGAGGGATTCACAGGAGGGGCCAAGAAGCTTGGGTTCGAGATAGATCAGGTGGATATCACTTTCGACGAAGAATATGAGATGATTGAAGGCAGCTTCAAGGTGCAGAATGTCCCCTGGTTAGTCAACAAAACAAAACGAGTCAAGATAGGTGACCGCATTTTCACCTTTAAATCCAGAAAGCCTTGCCGGGAGCGATTTCGCGATGAGCTGATAAATAATCAATTTGGTGGCTTCTTCTTGGACAACAACAAGTTCATATGCGCACTTCTGACAAAGCATGGGAATTTTTATCATTAATTCCCAATATTTTTATTATAAAGAGAAAGTAGCGGGGGGAAGATTTGAACTTCCGACCTCAGGGTTATGAGCCCTGCGGGCACTCCTGACTGCCCTACCCCGCTGTAGCGTCAATGGAACGAAAGTCTCTATTTAAATCTATCGCGATACACATATTAATAAGCTGTGCCAAATCAGCATCTTGTTCGGGGGGTCATGATGAAGAACTATTTCATATCTGTGGCAGGCAACATCGGCGCGGGCAAGACCACGCTCGCCAGGAGGCTTGAGGAGCACACCGACGGGAACCTCGTCGCCTTCCTCGAGCAGGTGGACTACGTAAAGAAGCACCGCTACCTGGAGGAGTACTATGACGCGGTCATCGAGTACGAGAAGGTTAAGGCGGAAAAGCTTGAGAAGACCAACTTCGAGGCCTTCCAGAAGGCCAAGCAGGAGGCTGAGTACTGGGGCTTCACGCTGCAGGAGGCCTATTTCTTCACCAGGCTGCTCGACCTAACGGTGATCGATAAGATGCTTAGGAAAGGAGAGGCGTCAGTGGTCCAGGACAGGAGCATCTACGAGGACCAGCTCTTCACCCAGAACTCAAGGAACCACGGCTACATATCGCAGGCGGACCTGGAGAGGTACAACTATTTCTTCAAGCTGCACATGGAGAGCAAGCCCAAACCCGATCTCATCATCTACATGGAAAGCGACGTGCCGACCCTTAAGAGGAGGATACTGGAGCGCGAGCGCGTCGAGGAATTCGAGCTCGCCAAGCCCGAGAATACCTACCTAAAAGAGCTGGATAACCTTTACAGGCCCTGGATCGTGGAGTGCGAGTTCCCAAAGATCGTAATCGACACCCAGACCTATGACATACGCACCGATGAGGGTCTTGAGTTCGTCGTCGAAGAGATGGTGAAGCTGATACCTGACATGGAGCGGCTGTTCAGATGAAACGGATAATCGGCGTGATGGGAAACATCTCAGCAGGCAAGACCACGCTTTGCAAGCTGATCCAGAAGCGCTGGAACTTCGAGTTCTACCCCGAGGAGGTCAACGAGCTCGTCCTGAACTTCTACTACAACGACCGAAAGGAGCACGCTTACAACACCCAGATATTCTTCCTGTCAAGCAGGTTCCGAAACTGGTGGCACATGACCATCTCTCCTCTCTCGGCTGTGACCGACAGGCTGATGGCAGAAGATATCCACATCTTCACAGAGAAGAACTACAGGGACGGCTTCTTGTCAAGGGCTGAGAAGATGACCATCACCCACCAGTACGACGCGATGAAGCTCAAGATTCCAGAGCCCGACCTGGTAATCTACCCTTTCACCGAAGTGGATGATCTCAAGGCGCGCATCCGCAACCGCCTGAACCGGGAAGGACGCGTGAGGGAGGGCGAACGGGGCCTTCTGGCTGACGGCGACACCTACCTAGCAGACCTCAACCAGCTGTACGAGGAGTACTTCCCGCACTACAAGGGGAACAAGCTCCGGATAGAGAGCAAGGACTGGCGGCTTGTGGACGGGCAGGGCGAGATAATGTACCACAGCAGCGACTCTGACACGCTCCTTGGACTGATCGACGCGGCCCTCCACCGAAACGTATAAAAACTGAATCACGCTTCTGCCACTTGTTGCCGCGGTCGCATAGCCTGGCCATTGCGTCGGATTGCTAATCCGATGTCCTCCGGGACACGGGAGTTCAAATCTCCCCCGCGGCGCTTACCCTTTTTGTACCCCTAAAGGGGCGCACTTATTCTTTCGCAAGGTTCCAGAGTAGCTCAAAGTGTTTTCGATAACTATCTGCGATTGCTTTGTCTTCGATCAAGAATGCGTAAGGTGTCTCAGAGAACGCTGTGATTGCTATTCTATTTCCAACGATGACTGTCTCTTGGAATTGCGCGAAGTTTTTATCAAGGTACCTTATCTGTGTGAGTGGATTTTTACTAATGTCCTTTCCTCCCCACCTAACTGACTCATCGAATACTTGTCTTGCCGGTAGCTTGTTCTCGACCCTTCGCTTGTGCAAGTTCATCCACCACGCAAATCCCATTATCTCTGCGGTGATTGGCCCTCCACCGAATGTGTTATACTCTTTGCCTTCTGTGTTAATCATAATACTATAAACTTCTTTGATGCCCCGAATACCTTTGTATACAGAGGCATTTTCCTTATTTTCAGCAAACACCTGTTTCTGTTTGAGCTCCGGCAGGATTTCCCTAAACCTTCTTTTCTTATCATCAATAAAATCGAGGAATTGCTCAGGTCTTGTCGCTTGATAGACTTTCCTCCTCCCTTCCAAGATGTAGTTGATAAGCCCTCGTGCGATGAGGCTGTTGAGATCCCTGTGAATTGTTGATGAGGGCAATGCCGACTTTTCAATAATTCTTCCCACGCTAGAAGATCCCAGTTCTAAAAGGGCCAGATAGACCTCTATTTCGGTCTTTGTGAGGCCTAATTCCTCGAAAATCTTAGTATCCATATATCCTACCAATTGGTAGGAGGAATATTTAAGTGTTTTGTTTCCCATCCCATTCACTATGGAAAACCAACAAACCACTCTCGGAACAATAATCAAGGATTTTATCAACGAAACAGCTGACTATACGACTAACAGCGTGAAAAGTCAAATATACAGGATAGCTAGACACAGGTTAAAAAAAGGCCTTCAGCATGAACAAGGGAAAACTTCAAACATCATCGACAAGCTCCTCAGCTACAGAACCCCAAAGTATTCCATGATGGATATCAAATGCGGGTATACTGAGGAGAAAATCATGCTCAATGGCGGAACTGTTTGTTTGGGAACGGAGAAAAAACCAGTACTTGCTCCGAAAGATCCCTACTGGGTCGGCAGGTACATGGAGCAAGGCTACAAAATGATCGAGAGAAGCAAAAGGACAGGCGATGTAGCCACAGCTCTGGACGGATTGCTCATCCTCCAGTGGTTGGGGCAAGACGAAAGACAATCAGTTAAACGAAGAATGAACGCGGTCTACCAGGAAGCAAAAAATATCGCAAAAAAATACGAGGTACCTATGTCACACAGATATAACAGAAAGATGGCGGTCCTCCCCCATTCAATTAATCAAGCGATAACATGGCGAATGGTGCAATCAAAGCACTCGGGAAGTTACACAAAAAAGCGATTGTATGCGGCTTTGATGCAACCAAACAAGGCTTGGAAAATATCAAGAAAGGAAAAATGCTTACGACCGTAGACACACACCCGAGAAAACTGGGTGAACTTGCCCTCCAGATTGGAATGGACCTGCTCAATGGGAAAAATGTGGCTGAGAGGACAATCTATGATATCCACCTGGTGAAATAATGTGGTTAACTGTCACGACACACCGAAAAGTAATTCTCCACCTTAAAACTCGAAACCGTATGTTTTCAGATCTTCCTTAAGCTTATCGATAACCTCCTGCTGGTTATTCTTCTTGCTCAAGGCCACGAACTTGATTAAGAATTCTCTTAATTCGTCTTTTGTTATCACATGCTTTCTTTTCTCACCCACAACGAAATAAAAACGGAATGTCTTTTGCCTTTTCTCTCTAATCACAATATTTGCAACCATCGCGATAAAATCTCCGTCCGAAGGAGTCGTCATGGCAAGCTTTTTCATCAGGACCTTGGCTTCTGCCTTCGTGATGTGCTTTTTTAATAACTTAAGGAAAGCTCTGGAGAACTCAACTACCATTTTTCAATCTCTTCCAATGCCTCATCCAGCGATAACGTGTCAGCACTGAAGAAGACTTGGGCGTTCATCCTGGTTATCTCGTGTTTGTATAGCCTGTTCAGCACATCGTCCCAGCTTTCTGATTTGTTCGCGATTCTCCGCAACCGGTCTCTGGTATCTTTTTGTAGGGGTATTGTTGTTAATGACATCTTATAATGTTATAATATTCTTATATTTATAAAATTTTCCTTGATTATCTCGGAAAAAATATTCGAGAGCTGAACTTACCATCATCCCCGGCGCTTTTCTTCAAACGTAATGATGCTCTTCAACTGACAGCAACAGGTTATGGCTCAGGTTCTGGACCTCAGGTATCTCACTCTGAAGGTCTGACATGAGTCTCACATAGTCAGCCATCGCATCAGTATACAGCTCGATGAGGATGTCATAAAATCCTATCAGTCTTGAGGCGTAGATTACGCGCGGATGTGCCTGGAGATAGAGCTTAATCCTCTCGAAGGTGCTTTCAGTGGGCTTGTGGAGTTTTATCAAAACATTGAAGCTGGTGTAGCCCATCTTGTTTGGGTCAAGCTTGGTACGATACCCCAATATCACCTTGTTCTTTTCAAGCAGTTTGATCCTATGCCTAACATTCTCCTCGGAAATCGACATCTCATTTGCTATGCTCCTGTTTGTCCTGCGGGCGTTCGTAGATAGTGCGGCAATAAGTTTTTCGTCCTTTACGTCAAGGGACCATGCCGTGGGCGTGATGTTTACTCTGCAGGGCGGTTCAGGCGTAGAGAAATAGAACCTGAAATCGTCCTTGTACTCCTCTATGAGTGTCATGATAATGTGGTCTGAGGGCTCATAATGCTCGAGAATTTTGCGCAACCTGGACTTCAACTGGAGTGTATTGTCTGCTGAGAAGGTTATCAGATAGTTGAAATCACCGCTGATCTTGGCGATCCAATGCGTTCCCGCAATCCTCTTAGACGCTTTGCTTGAGCGGAGGAGGATTAGGTATAACGTGCATGTTGTCGCAGCCAGGTTTACTCTCGCAGTGTAGCCCCTTATTACCCCCTTTTCGAGCTGCTGTATCCGATAGTGCAAGGTCTCGCGCTTGAGCCTGACCTTCTTTGCAAGCCTCGTAAGGGGTATGCGCGCATCTTCGCAGAGCGCAGAGAGGATGTTCCTATCAGTCTTGTCCATTTTGATAATAAATCATATTTTTTATATAAAATTTACGATTATTCAAAAAAAATTGATAAAAAATTTTATATTTTTTTATCACTGACCAGTAAAGTATGGAAAAACGATTCTGGAAAAAAGAAGCTGATCGTCTGTGGAGAGAAGCGGAAAAGCACTGGATTGGAAGGAAGCAGGATAAGAATTACAGGGACTTCCTTGTCAGAGAGCATTTATTAGAGGCTCTGATAAATGAGCCAGCAAGACACCTGAATTTCCATCGCCCGGAACTTTATGTGGACATCGGCTGCGGCGACGGTTCCGAAACGCAGTACCTCCACGCATATTTAGGTCAACCCGATACATATGGGTTCGACATAAATGAGACCTTGATAGGGAATGCCAATGATGACAAAATAATCTTTGAAGCAGGCAATTCCCGCAATCTCATTAGAAAACACAAACTCAGGGGAAAGGCTGACCTCGTAACCACCCTCTTCGTCCTTCACGACACGCCGGACTACCTTGAAGTCGTCGGAGCCGCATCAGACACCTTGAAGAAAGGAGGAATATACATCAATGTGATGGTGCACCCCCAATTCACCGAGCTCATGCTCAAGAAACACGAGGAGATAATCGGCAGGGAGGAAGGCACCACGTTTTGCATGTACCCTATCGTCGAGGAAAACAGGACTTTCTACCTTCCCCACTTCCACCGCTCACTTGGAACCTATCTCGACAACATCGAAAAGAAGGGATTCTACCTACAAAAAATTATTGGGATGCAGCCTCTGCCCCATGACCTCAAAGAAGCAATCAAGTGGCATAGGTCGCCGTTCTACGAGCATGAGACCAACGTGTACTGGCCGGAAATCTCCCAGGTCCCGTCTTCGGTGTTGATGCAGTACATAAAAGCCTGAAAGACTTTGGCTGACAGGAGCCGTCATCGCTTGTATCTTTGTGGAGCAAACATTAACTTTTTTATATAAGGACTTTTGAACCCACCTCATGTCTTCATTAGAAGATCAGACGGACCCGGAAGGCTCAGTACCAATCGAGAGTGTGAGGGATGTCCTGGGCAGGTACATCAAGGTGTTGGAGAAAGGGACAATCAACAACACTGCCTTTGCGCTAGCCGCCTACAGTTCCGGGTTTTTCCCAAAAGGACTGAGTGAGACCGGAGGTAGGATGCTCCGCGGCCTAGCTGACATCTACTTGGAATACGCCTTAACATCGAAGGGGGAGGAAGCCATTCTTTACGGGCTCAAGGCAGTCGACCTCAACCCCGGAATCAGGGTAAAGGAGCTGTTCTACCTGACCAAGGAGTTGGGAGGAATCAGGTTCAGAGACGACCACATGCGCGGTGCCGCTCTCATGCAAAAGCTCTATTTCACCAACCGCTCCCCAGGGGAGATGAAGATTCTCGAGATCTTCCTTGAAGGAATCAAGCAGGAGGCTCAGAAGGAGAATGCCCTCGAGGAACACCAGATAAAATATGACATGATCAGCAGAGGAGAAATCCCGGACCCTCATGTGTACTCATCAGCGCTCACAGAACTCTCTGACTCCGAGTTCGAGCAGGAGAAGCATAGGGCGAGGAGGAACAACAGCCTGGATGTCGGAGGCTTCCTGTCTGACATGCTCATCTCCGCAGAGCAGGACAAGAGAGACAAGATAAGGTGGAAGCAAGGAAAAACCCTGCCGCAGGTTGCCTTAAGCGACCTGGAAAAGATCTTCTCTAAGCGTTATCCTCAACATGTGATAATCCACGAGGAAGCCCTGGGCGGCATCAGGCTCGGGGAAAGCAGGAGGTTCGAGCACGTCGATGAGGTGTGCGACAGGATCAGCACTGAGATATCGAAGCGCCTGCCCAGGAGGCTGGACGCCTACAGGTTCACGCAGGAGGGCGCAGAGGAAGAGATTGGGATCGAAGGGCTTGGGAAGGTCAGGGTGAGCATGGATGAGACAGGCAAGGGCGTGTTCACGATGATTCGCTACATAGAGACCAGCAAATTCCAGATATACAACTGCCGCAAGTCAGGCAGGGCGTATCTTGATAAGTACAACGAAACAGGGATGCCTTATAGAATCATAATTAAGCCTCTGCAGCTTGAACTGACCCTCTACGACGACGACTCAGGTATATTCATCAAGGAGAAGGGCAATGACTACACCAACAGCAGGGTGGATGCGATGGGCCGCGGGTACGAGGGCGACAGCTACAGGGACCAGATGTACAGGAAGAGGAAACATTGGGGCATAGATCGCCCCGACCCCAAGCCCGACAAGAGCTGGGAAGAAGAGAGCAAGAGAATCGCCGGCTGGCTTGAGGAGAACGTGCTTGAGAAAATACTCGCAACACCTGTCGCAAAGGAGCAAGAGACCAACAAACCGGACGCCGTCCCATACCCAAAGGAGATAGGCCCCCTTTATACTTGGATCAGCGAAAAGAAGGCCGCAAAGGTCGTGCTCACCGGAGGCGATCCGAGCAAGGTATTGGTCGATGAGAGGGCGGCGATAGTCCCTGGGTGGCGGTTGTGCAGCTGGGGAACCGAGGGAGAATTCCCAAAGGAGGCGTACAACGGATTCATCTGGTGCGGGATTGGAAAGCCAAAACCGAACAGCGCGGCCGAGGACTACCCAATCGAGGGGCATCACATGGACAGCGAGTTCGGCAGCTACAAGAACAGGCTCATCGAGGTCAACCCCCACAACGGCGAGGAGATATACGTCGTAGACTACCAGGCCTGGGATGATTACAGGGAAAAGGCGTTCAGGAAGACCAAAAGGTTATCGAACAACCCAGTCGACGAGATGTACACGGCCCTCGCTAGGACCATGGTCAAGATCGGCGACTACAAGGGAGACTACAAAAAGCCTACGGTTATCATCTCAAGGGACATAGGGCTGGATGAGGTAAGCATAGTGCCCGGAGTCGTGTACGACCCGGGACGCTGATGCTACTTCATCAGGTACTGCCCAAGCGCGTTTCCTGCCATCACTATCCTGTCTATGTTTGAGATGGCCATGCCTGCTGTGAACCAGAGAGCGTTCTTCAAAGTGCTCTTGGAGTGGAATTTCTCTCCCTGGAGGAACTTGGACATAAAGCCGCCTGCGGCATATGCCGTAACTGCCTCGCTCATGAGCTCTGCCGGGAGCAAAAACGGCAAAGGCTCATAGAAGGCGCGGTAGTACATTCCGGCCATGGCACCCATCCCAATCTGAATCCATTTGTCTGATTTCATTTGAACGCCTCCATTATCAGCTTTTCAAGTTTGGTCGGTTGTTTCAGGCCCAAATAGAGGTCTGCACTCCCATGCCCGGTCGTGCTGCCCATGAGGTATTCTGTGCAGCCGTGTATGCTCCCAAGTACGCAATATGTTACCAGGAAGCCTAATGCGGTCTTCTTTGCCCTTTCTTTCAGTTTCATTTTATCACCTCAATATTGATACTACTTAGTAGAAGTGACAAATATATAAATAATACCCCCCACTAAGTGTAGAGGAATGAACCCTGAAGTTTTAGAAAGGATAGGCCTGACCCGGAACGAGAGCATAACATACCTGACCCTGCTAAAGCTGGGCACATCCAAGACCGGAGCCATACTAAAGTCCTCAGGACTGAACTCAGGGAAGATATACGAGATCCTCGACAAGCTCAAGGACAAGGGCCTCGTGAGCGAGACCGTGGAGAACAACACCCGGCTGTTCACACCGGCGCCGCCCAAGCAGCTGATAGGGTATCTCGAACAGAAAAAGAATTCTCTAAGAGAAGAAGAGGCGCTGATCAACGAGATGATCCCTGCCCTCGACCAGATAAGGGAGGAAAAACTTCCTGAAAAGAGGATAGTCACATACAAGGGATTTCGGGGCATCGTCACAGCGGCTGAGGAGGCCCTCGAAAAGACCGAGCCTGGAAAGGAGATCCTCTCCCTGGGAATCTCAGATATCAACGCTTGGAGCCAAAGCTATTGGGTAAGATGGGAGAAGATGCGCATGGAAAAGAGGGTGACAGGCAGGTACATACTCTCCGAGAGGGGCAGGATATTCAACGATCTGAAAAATGAGGAGGGCATAGCGGTCAGGTTCATGAAGAAGGACACGCCTGTCGGAATCGACATTTACGGGGACGACATCGTTCTGATCCTCCATTACCAAGAGCCGATAAGCTGCACGATGATAACAGACAAGAACACGGTCACGACTTTCAAATCTTACTTCGACGTACTTTGGAAAGTCGCCGAACCCTAGAAAATGTCCTCAAATCTTTGAGAGGTCTCCTTCCAAGACCACAGGCCTCATCGCCACGATCTCGTCAGCATAGCTCATCTCCGGAACTGGATTGAGCAGGAATATCTTCTTGTCCAGCACGTAGGCGAACGCCATCTCGATGAGGGTGTTCCCTCCGATGTAGTTCTCCACCCCCTTCTTGGTGATGTTGATGACCAAGATGGCGTCAGAATTCTTGATCTCCTCATAATAGGTCTTGAACGGGTCGATCTGCAGCTTCCTCCACTTGTCCTCCACTTTGATGGCTCCGGACGCGTGCTCTTCTACGTCGTCTTGGATGACCACTTCGTGGCCCATCCCCTTCAGTTCGTCCCTTGCAGCGATCATCTCCTTGGCAAATGCCATGCTGCTGCATATGGCGATTCTCATACTCTCAGGGAAAGCATACCGAATATAATAACTTGACTATCGTCCGGCCAGTCCTTTGAAGAAAGCGAGCGCGTTTCTGCCAAGCACATCGTTCTTGTAGCCGCCCTCCTGCACGACAAGGGTCGGGAGCTTCAGCGATGCTATCAGCTTCCCGTTCTCAACAAAATCTTGGGCTTCAAGGCTCCACGTGCCTGTCGGGTCGTCCTTTGCCGTGTCCAGTCCGAGCGCGACGATGAGGTAATCGGGTGCATATTCAGAAACCCTGCGGACTGCTTTCCTCAACGCTTTGCGGTAAGCCTCCCCGTCGACATGCTCCGGGAGGGGCATGTTCACATTGAAACCAATTCCATTGCCTTCACCCCCCTCCTCTTCAAAGCCGCTGAAGTAGGGATAAGCGAAGCGGGGGTGTCCGTGTATGCTTACGGTAAGAACGTCGTTTCGCTCGTAGAAGATGTTCTGCTGGCCGTTGCCGTGATGGTAATCTACGTCGAGAATCGCGACCCTGCCGTGTCCGCTCAGGTGCTGCGCAGCGATCGCCACGCTGTTGAAGTAGCAAAAGCCGCCGAAAGCAGAATGCTCGGCATGATGCCCCGGAGGCCTCACCAGCGCGTACGCAAGGGCCGAGCCAGCCAGTATCCTGTCAGCGCAGGTGAGCGCACAGTCGACCGCACCTCGAGCCGCCAGGTATGCGTTCTTGTTCAGCGGAGTGAAAGTGTCAATGCAGTAATAGCCGGCGCGAACCTCAAGCTCCTTTGGAGGCTTCGCGGTGTTACGGATCGGGAAAACGTACGGGTACAGCGACTTTCCCGGAGGCAGCCTTTCACAGACTTTCTTGAAATATGAAAGGTAGCCCTTACCGTGCACTGACAAGATGAAGCTTTCGGGATAGCGCTTCGGATTCATCATCGTAAAAATTCCCGACGGAATCAGCCGTCCCAAAATCGCCCTGATCCTAACCGGGCTTTCGACATAGCCCCTTTCCCTCACATGGTGGATTCCATGCCCCTTGTTGACGCAGAGTATCGGAGATGTCCCAGAGTAGCTGTCAACTGGGCGCTGAATTTCTTCCATTACGACCTGTACCCAACGATGCTATTTATTCGTTTCCAATATCTTTAAAAGACTGGCTCTTCTCTCATGCGACCATGAATAAATTGAGCCCTAAGCTGAAGGTCGCCCTCCTGGTCGTGCTCATCTCTTTTATGGCCCTGGTCCTCCTGGAGGCAGGGTTGAGGATCGCTGGAGCAATCGCTACAAGGCCCTACCAAAGGGATGGCGGGAACGCGACTGTCATCCTTGCGCTGGGCGAGTCCTCGACAGCTGGCCTGTGGGTCGATTGGAACGAATCGTACCCGGCGCAGCTGGAGTCCATCCTGAAGAAAGCCTATCCCGGAAAGGAAATCAGCGTCGTGGTACCTGTCCACATGGGGCAGAACACAGGGCAGATAGCCAACAGGATAGGTGAGCACCTGGAGGAGTACAGGCCCGACCTCATACTCCTGATGGTGGGATACAACAACGAGTGGTCACTTGCTGAGAGCAGGATTGCGAGGTTCGTCGGAGGAAAGGACGCCGCGCGCATAAGGCTGCTGACCTTCCTAGACCGATTCAGGAGCTACCGGCTGCTGAGGTACCTGTACTTGAGGTTCGTCAACAGGGAAGACCCTGAACACGTTCAGCGGCTGGAATCCATGGATTATGTCTGGGGCGGACCCGAGCTTGCGAGGTTCCCTCCTGAGGGATGGGTCTACTCTTTTGCCATGAGCAACAGGGGGGCGTTCGTCGAGCTGTGGAGGTATGACGTCACCGAGATTGTGCAGGCCGCCAAGGACGAAGGCGTCCCAGTGCTGCTGATGACCTATCACATCAACCCGACCTACCTTTCGGGCAACGAGTTCGAGCGTCTCGCGAATGATCTCGGCATTCCGCTGGTCAGGAACGACCTCCTCTTCTTTCCCCTGATCCAGAGTGGGGAGATTCGGCAGTACGTGTTCCCGTACGACAACTGGCATCCAAATGCCAGGGGCTACAGGCTGATAGCGGCAAATATCGCAGGCGCGATTTATGAGAACGACCTTTTATGATAACTATTAAAAAGAGGGCAGGTATTCCAATTAGGATGCGTAAAGCGATCCGGCTGGTAATATCTGTTCTTATCCCTCTCATCGCTGGAGCAATAGGCTCGATTTTCACGTCCTCAGCCATACCCACATGGTACGCGGCCCTCGAGAAGCCTGCCTTCAACCCGCCCAACTGGCTGTTCGGGCCTGTGTGGACTGCGCTCTACATCCTGATGGGCATTGCATTGTACCTGGTTTGGACCTCTAAAGGCCCGAGGAGGAACGCATTCGTATGGTTCGGCGCCCAAATAGTCTTAAACGCCCTTTGGAGCATCCTGTTCTTCGGGCTGAAGAGCCCTTGGCTCGCCTTCATCGAGATAGTTTTGCTCTGGGGCGCCATCCTGGGCACGATACTTGCCTTCAAGAAGCTGTCGACCACTGCGGCGTACCTGATGGTCCCATACATCTGTTGGGTCAGTTTTGCTGCCGTGCTGAACGTCGCGATCGCAGTGTTGAATTAGGGAAGGTAAATTATATCCTTTCCGAGCCTCAGAGCCTGTTCGTGCTCCCACCGTGAGCCTTGTGAAGACCTCCAGCCCTTGACGAAATACAACCTTCTCAGTTTAGGCTGCTCGAACATGGGGAGGTAGACCTCGTTGAGCAGCTCGAAAGGATTGTAGCTTTCCCCCAGCTGCGCCCTTATCCTGAACATCGACTGCTCCATCGGCAGCTGGTTGAAGACTACCTCGCTGCGCGCCACGTGCGCAATGGCCTCTCGCAGCATCTCCATGTTCCTGGCAATGATGTTATACCCTCCAGTCGAGATGGGGCCGCAGACCTGGGATATCGGTGCGGGCATCGATCTCTGAACGGCAAAGGCGACCCTGCCCACATCTGAGAAAGACTTGGCCTTCTCAAGTAGCCTCTTATGCCGCTCCTTCCAGAAAATTAATCCATCCATCCATTCAGAAATGCGCAAGCCGTATTTAAGGATTGTTTTCAAAAAGAGCTTGCGCTTGCAAATCTCAAGGTGAGTGGCCAAGCTGCGATTGGGTAGAATCTGTGACCTTCAGGACCTGTTACCATGCGGACATTGTCAGAACCAAGCTAATGGTAAGCCTTCTTCGACACCCAAAACTGCTCAAGCACGCCTTCATGGGGTAGATATCTCTATCAGCTAGATCATCTGCCGGTTGACTATACTGTTCAACGCGTCATGTAGGTAATCCGCGCTCTCATTGTTCGTCGGAACCACGATTAAGATTATTTTATTTCTGCAGCAACCCCTCCCGTCTTCGGATCAAGAAAAGCCTTTCACGCATCCAAATTGTTGGCTCCCTACGTGTCAACGAGGCTGTCCGACTCTGCTGAGTTTAGGTTCTCGACCTCGTGGAGCAGGTCTTCTTCCTCCTTTACCCTGCGGCTGTAGATGTTGTAGAAGACTGATGTTACCGAAGATATGATGATGCTCACGAGGATTATCGCTGTCACATAAGTCAGCGTGTTCCTGATGTTCGGGATGGGCAGCGCAAAGAAGGATAGCACAACAATCGCCAGAATAACCCCTTTGGGGACCATGAGGGTCAGGAAAATCTTCTCAGCCCACTTGATCGACGGGAAGGAAAGCTGGACCGCCAGCAGCCTCGCGGCGGTGTGGCCCAGGTAGATAATGCCCACGACTATCCAGAAAGCGCCGTCGAAGGGAAGCTCCATGATGAGCCCGAGTATCACGAAGATTAGGATTTGAAACGCCTCAGAGAGCACCTCGGGGAACTGCTCCAGGCCCAGCCTATCCTTTGACCCTATGTTGCCGTACATCAGCGCTGTGACCGTCACTGAGAGGACCCCGTTCCCGCCGAGCGCCTCAGCTACGAGGTATGAGAAGAGGGCGCCGACTATGATCATGAGCTCTGAGAGGTTTGCGTTCTCCTTCAGCTGCTTCGAAGACAGTATCAAAGGTATCAGGAATCCGAAGAAGACACCGGCGCCGATGCCTGTGATGATCTGCTGCAGGAAGGGCTGGACGTGCTCCAACGCATTGAAAGACACAGCATGCATCAGGCCCTGGATGATGATCGCTGGGATGATGACTATCAGGGGCGAGTTGATTATGGACTCGATGTTGAGCAGCTTGGCAATCTTGGAGTCAGGATTCTCGAACATGCTGATGGTGATCTCAGCAGCCGTGGCAGTTGTGAGCACGCCGACGAGCAGGGCCAGCAGCACTGAAGTCCCGATGGCGAAGTAGGATATCGCACCGACGAAGATGCTGTTGAGCAGCATGAAGATGACTATCAGCTTGATGATCTTGAGGTAGTTCTCGATGAAGTCGCGGAACTTGAACTTCGAGGCCCCCTGGAAGATGATGATTGCCAGCCCGAAAATCGCGAGGTTGGTGGTGAAGTCCTGCGGGACAGTCACCCTCCCCCCTCCGGGTAGGGCAATATTTTGGAGGACCAGGCCAAAAAGCAGGAGGAGCAGGACTTTCGGCAGCCGGACGGCCTTTGATAGCAGGATTATCAGTATACCACCGAACAGGATGCCGGTTATGATCAGCAGCAGCATTAATGACATTAGCTGTTCCATGGACTTCCGAGCTTAAAAAACATGCGTTACTTTCTAGAAGTGGTATCGAGAAAACTCTTGGCGAAAGCCGATTCCTCGGCAACCGAGTTGACGTCATCCAGCTCGATCTCCAGTATGAAAGGGCACTCCAGTCTGACCACTTCATCGAAGATGGAAAGGTCGGCGCAGGATGAGATTGATTGATGGTCCTTTACCTGGCCGTAACGCGGGTCGAACCTGCGGTCGCTCAGATGCACCTGCCTGATCCTGCCAGAGAAGCGGCCCACCATCAAGTCCAAGGTCTCAGGAGAATTGGCCAAGGCATGGGCCGTGTCTAGCACCATGCCGTATTCCGGATGCTCCTCGAACTGGTTTACCATGTAATCCACATCGTTGTAGGGCAAGTTCTCGAGGAGCAAGGGAAGTTCGAAGTCCTCAAAGACCGAAAAATCTTCCACTATCTGCGGATGCAGAACGACCGAATCAGCATCCAGCCTCCTGACCTCCCTTTCTAGCATTGAGAGCGTCCTAATAGTCCTGTCGTCATGCCTGTAGGTCATGGTGTCCTTTGCATCCCAGTAGAAGGGAGCGTGCAGGGAGAGGTAGTCAAGACCTTTCAGGAAATCCACATGCTTTTCTGACACCGACCTTCTCAGCTCAGTCACCTGGGCGTAGTTGATTTCGAGCGCATTCATATCGAGGCGTTTCAGGACCTCTATCTCATGGTCGTTTCCTTCGCACCACTTGTAGATGCACCCAGTCGACAAACCGAGTCTCATGCGGTGCACGGAACAAGAAGAGATATTAATCCCTTTCCAAAAATATTATAAACCTATCTGAGAAGGGATAACACATGCCGGAAAAGAGGTGGATTGTCCTAGTATTACTGCTCATCCTGCCAACGGTCTCGGCAAATGATCTCTTCAACAGCGAATGGCTGATCCTGAACCTCAAGATAGGCGCAGACATAACCACCATCCCAAGCGGCACTGACGCGTACCTCGACTACGTGACAGCCGATCTCGCCTTCTACCCAAGGGACAGCGATGATCAGGAAGTCATGGTCTTCCAGGCTCAGCCAAGCCCATTGCCGACAGACGACGGACTCCTGTTCAGGTGGGACAAACCGGCCAAGAGCAGGTTCGGCTTCGACGTCGAAGCCACCCTGAAGACTCACAACAGGTACAAGCCTGTAAAGGAAAGAATAGCCTTTCCCATAGGGTCCGCCCTCCCTCCTGAAGTGAAGCCTTATACAAAGCCCTCAGAGAGGATTGATTCAGGCGACAGGGACATCATAGAGCAAGCGTCACAGCTGGCAGAGGGAGAGGACGACCTCTTCGAGGTGGTGTTTGAGCTCGCTGACTGGACCAAGCACAACGTCAACTACTCGCTGAGCACTCTGACAGCATCAGCATCGCAGAAGGCCAGCTGGGTGCTGGCCAACCGCTACGGGGTCTGCGATGAGATCACCAACCTCTTCATCGCCCTGGCCAGGTCACTCGGGATACCCGCGAAGTTTGTGTCCGGCGTCTCCTACACCAACTCCGAGCAGTTCGAGGAGAACTGGGGGCCTCACGGCTGGGCTGAGGTATACTTCCCAGGAGTCGGCTGGGTGCCTTTCGATGTCACCTACGGCCAGGTTGGGTACGTCGATGCCACGCACATAAAGCTGGGTGAGAGCACAGATTCCACAAGCTCCTCCACGAAGTACGAGTGGAGGGGGTATGATTACGACATCAGCACTTCCAGCCTTGACATCGATACCCAGGTGGTCGAGACAGGACCCTACCTCCGGGCCCCTGTCTCCGCAGAGCTGAGAGTGTTTAAGGATAGGGTGGGGTTCGGCTCTTACAACCTCGTGACAGTTAGCCTTACCAACCAAAGGGATCACTACCTGGCAGTCGACCTGTACCTCTCCAAGCCCAGGGAGATCGAAATCGGGGGAGAGAACAGGCAGCTCGTCCTTGTGGGGCCCAGCGGGACCAGGGAGATCGCATGGGTGGTGAGGGTGCCGGATGGCCTCGACAGGAACGGGATCTACACCATGCCTCTCGCAGCCTATGTGGACAACGAGCAGGCAGCCACAGCAGAGTTCAGGGCAGACAGCTACACCAGGACCTACAGCGAAAGGGACATGGACCAGCTCGTGCCAGACGAGAAGCCACCTGCCCTCTCGACCGGCCTGTCATTCGAGTGCGAGCTGGACAAGGACAGCTACTATGTCTACGAACAGCCTGCGGTGACGTGCACTGTCGAAAACCAGGGAAACACGTTCATCAAGAACCTCAAGGTCTGCCTGGAAGAGTGCAAGGTAATCGACCTTGGTATAACCGAGACCGCAGAGGTGGGCTTCAAGCTCCATCTAGACTCTGCTGGAATCGGCATCGCAGTCGCAAATGCGACCAATGCGGAACTGGAGAGGAGGTATCAGCTAACATATGATGTGATGGAATTGCCCTCATTCGGCTTCGCTGAGATAAGCGCTCCTTCCTCTGTGAGCTACGGCGAAAGGTTCGCCGTGAACTTCACCCTCGAAAGGCTTGCCCAATCCCCTGGAAGGGACATGATGGTCACTTTCCTGCTGGATGGGATGCCGACTGATTGGGACCTTTCCACCCTTGACATGGACAGGGAGTTCATCGTCTGGCTGGAAGGAAAATCACTCTCTTTGGGCCCAAACGCCGTCAAGCTGCAGGCGTCCTGGGAGGATGAGAACGGAAAACCGTATAGCACAGAGACCGAATTTACGATTGAGATGAATGATGCGACGGCATGGCAGCATGTTCTGATATTCTTCAACGACATCCTGAGATGGGTGCATACGAGTATATTCTAGTACTGAGTGTGCTTCCTGGCCTTCCATTCGTCGAACAGGCGCAGGCATTCATCCCTACCCTCATTGGCCTTGATCACTGGGGACTTCTTGCTGCCCCTGAACTCCTCATACATCAGCTTGTCGTCGAAGCCGGCATCTGTAGCGTCCTGCGCCGTGCAGGCGAAATGAACCTTTGGCATGCGCGCCCAATGCAGTGCAGCTGCGCACATCGGGCAGGGCTCGCAGGTCGTGTAAAGCTCGCAATCGTCCAATTTGAACCTGCCCAGACTCTGAGCAGCCCTTCTTATGGCTAGAACTTCGGCATGAGCCGTCGGATCGTTGGATGCGACTACCTCGTTGTGGGCGCGCGAGATTATCTCCCCATCCTTCACAACCACAGCTCCGAACGGGCCGCCTTCTCTGGCATCCATGCCGGATTTCGCTTCGTCGTATGCTGCCTGCATGAAAGAATCCATCATGCAATGCTAAGAACGCGGTGTATAAATATTTATTGGATTGGCTTGCCCATCCAGTCGTGTGCAAAGACCTCGGGAACTCCCTGCTTCAACGCCTCAAGGATCTTCTTCGCCACGTGTTCGGCGGAGTCTGCCTTAGAGAAGATTTCCCCGGTGTCTCCAGAACTGCCTATGGTATTCTTCCCGAAATCGGTCGCCGTGATGTACGGGTAGACAACGCTTACCATTATGTTGTCGTCCTTCAGCTCCTCACGGGCGGTCAGGCTGATGCCAACCAGAGCTCGCTTCATCGCAGAGTAGCCTCCCATCCCAGGCAGGAACATCAGTGCCGTGCCAGAGCTGATGTTGACTATGGCCCCGCCGCCTTGCGACCTCATGATGGGAATGACCTGCTGCATCGCCAGGATTGGCCCCACTAGGTCAAGCCTGTAAATGTGGTCGAGGTGTTTGGTATCAGTCTCCTCGACCGTCGCGTCATAACCCTGACCCGCGTTGTTGACCAGTATGTCTACCCTTCCGAAGCGCTCGACGGCCTTTTCCACCATGGCTTTGATGTCTTCGGGCTTGGTCATGTCAGCCTGTACCGCTAGAGAATCCTTGAGGCCTTTTGATAGCTTCTGCAGCTTGTCAAACGAGCGCGCAGCAAGCACGACCTTGGCCCCTTTCTCTGATAGCAGCTTCGCTGTCGCAAGCCCTATTCCCGAGGAAGCGCCTGTCACGATAGCGACTTTGTCCCTTATTTCCATAGTAAAAGGGGGGCTTTTTTGCAGTATAAATAGTTTGTTAACGCAAGTTCTAGAAAATCTTTATATAATGAGGCAACATACCCAGCATCATGAAACTGAATATACTTTTTGCGATAACCTTTCTGATGGCAGGCGCAGTCGTTGCGGGATGCGGCCTGCAGTCCCCAGCCTGCAACTATGACGACCCATCGAGGAATTACGTGAAGCAAGACCCAAACTGCGTCATCAACTTTCTATGCGAGAGCGGCACCGCCGGTTTCTCTGACGCCTGCGGATGTGGATGCGAGAGCACAGGCGCGGAAAATCTCGAGGACCTTCCTTCATACAGGGCAGCTGAGAGCCTGGCCTTGCGGAGCGTGAAGGACACCTCTCAATACAAACTCTATAATCCGGCAGAGATTACATTGTCCAAGGTCGAGAGCAACGTGGAGTGTGATGATTGCTGGACCTTCACTTACACCTTCAACGTTACCAAGACATCAGGTGCGACCGGCATTGTCGACGTCACGGTGACAGTAGAGCACAGCGCAGTCAGGAACACGACCGTAACTGAGGAAGGACTTGAGGAGCACACATGCACAGAGGAGCAGAAGGCAGCTGAGGTATGCTTCGAAATCTACATGCCGGTGTGCGGCTGGTTCAACCAGAGCATCCAGTGCATCAGGTACCCTTGCGCCGGCACTTATACCAACTCGTGCTTTGCGTGCATGGACCCGAAAGTGGACAGGTGGACCGAAGGGCAGTGTCCGGGATGATCACTTCTTCAAGCGCATATACTCGGAATGAAGAAGCGCGATGATGATAAGGTCAACCACGGTCAAGATTATTAGAAGGATTGAGTGTGCCCTGATTATCCTGATCACCTGGTATATGACCAACAGTGAAAGAACCACTCCAGCTAAGGGATAAGCCCACAGTTTCTTGAGCATGAGTCCCGCAACCAGCCCTATCTTGATTGCTCCGTGGATAATCAGGTAAAATGCGATGAACGATACCGTGCTGGCAGTTGCCGTCTGCGCAGCATGCAGGAGGAAGTTTGCGAGGAGGTCTGTCGGGTCCTGGACCAGCTCGTGAGAGAACACCGACCGCACCAGGCCGGTGAGGGATTCGGACCTCACAATGAAGAGAGCGATGCCCCCCAACAGCTCGAGGATTCCGTCCATACCCTTGATGATGATGCTTGTTATGAAGATTCTGTGGAGGATGCGCTCCCTTTCCATAGCGATAGGTTAGACAGCAGACTATAAAAGCTTTGACTTAGGGGCGGCAAGATTTAAAAAAAAACGTCATTTGCTATACTCGGAGGTGGAAAAAAATGCCGATAGTACACATCGATACCTGGCCCATCGACAAGGACAAGAAGCCAATCATCATCCAGAAGATCACTGATGTCTTCACGTCGATCGGAATACCCGCGCAGGCAGTCACCGTTCTGATCAACGAGACTGAAAAGGAGAACTGGGGAAGCGGCGGGGAGCAGCATTCACTCAAGTTCAAATAGACGCCCCAAAAGATTTTTAAACATGCCCGACACCAAGTGATAACTATGCTGGACATACACATGATACGGGAGAAGCCCGACATCGTCAGGGAGGACCTCAAGAAGAGGAAGGACCCAGAGAAGCTGAAGTGGTTCGAGGACCTACTCAGGAAGGATGAGGAATGGCGCAATGTAAAGCAGGAGGCAGAGCAGCTCAGGGCGAACAGGAACAAGCTCTCCAGAGATATAGCGCTGCTGAAGAAGTCAGGCAAGAACGCAACCGCCAAGCTCAAGGAAGCCTCTCTAATACCTCATAAAATCCAGAAGACGGAAGAGCGGCAGAATTCCCTGAAAAAAGACATCGACAGCTACCTCATGCGCCTGCCCAACATCCTGCACGAGTCGGTTCCCTACGGAAAGGACGACTCCGAGAACCAGGAGGTCCGCAAGTGGGGCAAGGCTGGGAAGCCCAAGTTCGAGCTCAAACCCCACGGGGAGTGGGCAGAAGATGCGGGACTTGCGGATTTCGAATCTGCCGGCAAGGTCGCGGGAAAAGGGTTCTACTACCTCAAGGGAGACCTCGCCCTGCTCAACCAGGCCCTCATGCAGTTGGCAATACAGCGCATGTCCGCAAAAGGATACGTCCTGGTCGAGCCCCCGCTCATGCTCAGACGCAAGCCCTACGAAGGCGTGACCGACCTGGACGACTTCGAGACCATGATGTACAAGGTGGAGGACGAGGACCTATATCTCGTGGCCACGTCAGAGCATCCGATAGCAGCCATGATGATGGACCGCGTCCTCGACCCAAAGGAGCTCCCACTCAAGCTCATAGGATTCTCCCCCTGCTTTAGGAAGGAGATAGGCTCGCACGGAATCGACGAGAGGGGGACGTGGAGGACCCACCAGTTCTGGAAGGTCGAGCAGTTCGTATTCTGCAAGCCGGAAGACTCATGGAAGTATCACGAGGAGCTCATAAAGAACGCCGAAGATATATGGAAGGAGATGGGCATCCCTTTCCGCGTTGTAAACATCTGCACCGGCGACATCGGGATAGTCGCGGCCAAGAAGTACGACCTGGAGGCATGGCTGCCGCGCCAGGGCAAGTACGGCGAGGTGGTATCCTGCTCGAACTGCACCGACTATCAGGCCAGGAGGCTCAATATAAAGTACCAGACGCCTGAGGGCAACAGGCTGGTGCACACCCTCAACTCCACGGCCATAGCGACCTCGAGAGCCATGACCGCAATACTCGAGAACTTCCAAAACGCCGACGGAACGGTCAGCGTGCCCAAACCCTTGCAGCCTTTCATGGGCGGCAAGAAGAAGATAGGTGGCAAGTGATGGGATACGGGCCTGCCTGGGTTGCCTTCGGAGCGGTCGTGACCATCGCTTCCGTTGCCATGAACATCATCGCAGGCGACCTCAAGATGACGCTCTTTGCGATCGCCGGCATAATCTGCATCTTCTACGGACTGAACGAGTGGAGGAAGGGCAAGGTCCACCACCCGCCGCATAGGCACCAGCTCCACAGGCAGACGAACCATCCTCAGCAGCGCCCGCAGCAGGACAGGCCCAACAGGGTAGACCTAAGGGTGCAGCAGGCTGCAAAGGCTGCGAACCCGGCCCAGCAAACCCGGCCTCCCTCCAGTTTCTGCCCATCCTGCGGAGCGCAGGCGCAGGCCAACGACAAGTTCTGCAGGTCGTGCGGGACGCAGCTCCGCTGACCCACTGGACATCGCACCAAAAACTATAAATACAGTCTTCCAGTAACCACTGGACATGTCTATGTTCAAGGATATGCTGGGCAGCGGGGAGTCGCTCTTCATGGACACGGTCGCGCTGGACTACGACTACATCCCAAAGCTCGTGCCCTTCAGGGAGAAGGAGCAGCATTACGTGGCTGACTGCATCAAGCCTCTCTTCATGAAGCGCAGCGGCAAGAACGTGCTGGTCCACGGACCGCCCGGCGTGGGCAAGACTGTGGCGATAAAGCACCTCCTGCGCGAGCTCGAGGAGGAGACCGACGAGATACTCCCATTCTACATCAACTGCTGGCAGAAGAACACCACCTTCAAGATAATGGCGGAGCTCTGCGAGCTGCTGGACTACAAGTTCACACACAACAAGAAGACCGAAGAGCTCTTCAGGATAGTCAGGGACAATGTCAACAAGAAGTCGGCCGTGTTCGTCTTCGACGAGATAGACAAGGTCGAGGATGTGGGGTTCCTGTACTCGATCCTCGAGGAGGTGTACAGGAGGTCGATAGTGCTCATCACGAACTATAAGGAGTGGGCCATAGACCTGGACGACCGCATCAAGTCCAGGATGATGCTCGAAATGGTGGAGTTCAAGCAGTACAGCAAGACGGAGACCAAGGGCATACTCAAGCAGCGCCTGGGGTACGCATTCGTCAAGGGTGTGTGGGATGACGACGCCTTCGACGTGGTGGCAGACAAGGCATATGAGCTGGGCGACATAAGGAGGGGCCTCTACCTCCTGAGGGAAGGGGGCAACGCCGCCGAGAGCCGGGCTTCCAAGAGGATCACCAAGGAGGATGTTCAGAGCGCCATAGCCAAGATGACGGAGTTTTCCACCAAGAAGGATTCAGAGCTGGACGAGGACGCGCGGTTTATACTGTCGCTGATAAAGAAGCACACCGGCAAGCGGATCGGCGAACTGTTCGCCATCTACCAAAAGGAAGGCGGCAAGGCGGTATACAAGACTTTCCAGCGGAAAGTGAAGAAGCTGTCAGACAACAGGTTCATCCAGACCAAGAAGATTGTAGGCGGGACCGAAGGCTCCACCACCATACTGTCCGCGGACACAAGCAAGAAGATAACGGACTTCTAGATATGTTTCAGCAGCTCTTCTATCCTCGATATGATTGCGTACGGCTTCTCCTCCGCCAGGCGCTGAGCCGTCCGGTAGCCCCATGTTATCGCGATTGCCTTGACTCCCGCTGCCCTGGCGACGGCCATGTCATGCTCCATGTCTGCGACGAAGGCGGTCTCTTCCGGATTGAAGCCATGACGTCTCATGAGGTCATGAACGACCTCGGTCTTGTCATAGACGCTTCCCAGGAGCTCGAGGAAAAAATTCCCTACGCCGTACTCCTTAGCTTCCTTGTCGAGCTTGCCTTGCGGAACAGTGCTCAGGACCACCATGCGGCAACCTTTCTCCTTTAGCGCGCTGAGAGTCTCAACCACTCCGGGGTACAATTTCGGATCGCCGACCTCATGGATTGCCGCCTCGAACAACACCTCGACCTGTTCCTTAGTGATGCTAGGGTCGTACTTATGGTAGAACTTCAGATACGGGAAGACCTGTTCGCGCCGAAACTCATCGATGCTGATCTCATCCAGGCCCAGTTCCTTAAAGACCTGCATCACTGCTTTGTAGACTAAGATGAAGTCGTCGCTGAGAGTTCCTGACCAGTCGAAGATGAGATTTTGCAGCATGGGTTCAGGGAACAGGAGGTGCCTTAAAAAAGTACCGGAAACTGCATTCTAACCTCTGGCGCTCGTCGAATACTATGACCTTCTCAGGAGTCGCTATGACACCTCTTGGAAGGATGCGGTACCAGGTCATATGCTTGATGGTCGGGTCGCGCAGCATCTCGATGCTTATCGTCCGGCACTCGATGCCCTTCTCCAGACATTCCGAGGATGACGAGCCCCACACCCCGATAACCTCTACAACTATTGCTCTCGCCCCGCCTCCGAACTCCTTGAGCATGTCTTCCAGGTAGGATCCGCTCAACTGGTGAGGATATATGTGCGCGAGGCCCGCTTTTATGCCGTCGCTCAACGCGAGGGCGCGGCACTGGTGGTAGGGGGACGAGAAATATGCCCCCAATCCTACCCCCCAGCCCCCCTCTTTGACACGGGTCCCGTCCTGCAGTATGCGGAGATCGGCAAGGGTGAGGTGTCTTCCTTCCTTTCCGTACACACCGTATGACTCGAGGTCCATGGACTTGGGGAAGAACACAGGGATTTATAAAGGATTGTGCGCATCGCTGATATCTTCCTCACACAGAAGGGAGAGCCTTTCTCTTCCTATGCTTCCCATTACCACTGGACATCCCTCCCGGTGAGGTATAAAAGGCCGCGAACCCACGGGTATAAGCATTGGAGGTGATCTCATGGACACGAGCCCGGAGCACATAAGGAATCTCTTTTTCAAACAGATGAAGATGGTGACGATGAGGTCGATTGGAATCGAGCCTAAAACACAGCAATGGTGTTTCTTATGAAGGCCAAGAGAGCCAGGCTGGGTGAGATTCCGAAATCTGAGCCCTCAATCGAGCATGATATCTACTTCTCTGACGCACTCGAACACCTCGCGGACGAAGACGTCATCACGCCCGGCGATGCCGGTTTCATGGCTGGTTACCTGGGGGCTTAGCCCCCGTTTTTCTTTTCAACAGAAGATATAAAAAGAGAACCGGTTTCCTTCGGCGTATGGAAACGCTCACCAAAGAGGAGTTCCTCCAAAACAAGGAGATGCTCTTCATGCATGTGGCTGACGGGGCAGTTTTCATTCACCCCACAGACACCATTTATGGTCTCGGCTGCGATGCCACCAACGAGCTTGCTGTGGAAAAAATCAGGGAGCTAAAAGGACGCTCCAGCAAGCCTTTCTCGATAATTGCTCCAAGCAAGGAATGGATACTCGAGAACTGCAACGTCGAGGGAAAAGCCCTCGAGTGGGTTGACAAGCTACCCGGCCCGTACACGCTCATACTTAACATCAGGAACGACCGGGTGCTCGCGCCCAACGTGGCTCCAGGCCTCACCACCATAGGGGTGCGCATACCCAACCACTGGATCAGCGAAGTGGTCCGTGAGCTTGACATGCCGATAATCACGACCAGCGCCAACAAGGTGGGAAAGGACTTCATGACCTCACTCGAAGATCTCGATCCAGACATCAAGACCCACATCAACATGATAATATACGAAGGAGAAAAGGAAGTCCGGCCTTCGAAGATAATAAACCTAGCAGATGAAACCAAACCATCCGTCATCGAACGATGAATCAGGCCTTACCAAGAAGATAAGGGAAGACAAGCTGAGAATTCTCGCCGCAGGCGACATACATGGGGACTCAATCCTGGCCAACAAGCTGGCAGAACGCGCGGAAAAGGAGAACATCGACCTCGTCATCCTCTGCGGCGACCTCACGTTCCAGGAGCAGTCGACCGACGACATCATCGGCCCTTTCGTCAAGAAGCACAAGAAAGTGCTGTTGATCCCCGGCAACCATGAGACGGTCGCGACAGCAGATTTCCTGGCCGAGGTCTACGGTGTCAAGAACATCCACGGTTATTCTGTCAAGTACAAGGACATCGGGATCTTCGGCGCAGGCGGCGCGAACATCGGGATACACCAGCTCAGCGAAAAGGAGATTTATGACCTGCTCGAGCAGGGCTTCAAGAAGATCAAGTACCTAGAGAAGAAGATAATGGTCACCCACGTCCACCCCTCAGGGACCAAGATGGAGAAGTTCACCAAGTTCTTTCCGGGAAGCGACGGCGTGAAGCGCGCCATCGACAAGTTCAAGCCCGACATCATGCTCTGCAGCCACGTCCACGAGGCTGAAGGCATCGAGGAGAAGATTGGCAACACAAGAGTAGTCAATGTCGGCAGGAAGGGCAAGGTAATAGAGCTCTAGCCCTTCACCACGCCTATAGGGAACATCCTCGCCACCTTTCTTGAGACATCCGCACCATGCACTGATTCTATCACCAGGTCGACGTCCTTATAGGCTTTCGGCGCCTCCTCAGCAAGGCTTCTCGGGCTTGTCGCCTTGACCACCTCGCCCTTGGACTCCAACTCCGTTTGGATGGCTCTCCCGTCGAACTGCCTGAGAGCCTGATGCCTGGACATCGCACGTCCTGCGCCGTGAGCCGAGCTCCCGAAGGTCGCCTCCATGGCGTACTGCGTCCCCTGAAGCAGGTATGACGAAGTGCCCATTGAGCCTGCGATAAGGACGGGCTGCCCCGGGAAGCTCCTGGTGGCTCCCTTCCTGTGGACGAAGACCTTCTGCTTCTTTCCGGCCACCTTGTGCTCCTCGAGCTTTATTACATTGTGGCAGATGCCGTATACGGTGTGCATGCCCATCGATTCCCAGTCGCGGCCCATGACCTGCTCGAAGGTCTCCCGAATCCAGTGCGTCATGACCTGCCTGTTGGCAAAAGAGAAGTTGACAGCCGCCTGCATCGCGGCGAAGAAATCCCTCCCTTCAGGGGAGTTGGCCGGAGCGCACGCGAGCTGCCGGTCAGGTATCTTGATGTTGTACTTCTTGACAGCCTGCTCCTGGATCTTGAGATAGTCAGTCGCCACCTGGTGGCCTAGGCCTCGCGATCCGCAGTGCAGCATGATCAGGACCTGGTCGGGACCATGGACACCCCATTCCCCTGCCTTCTTTTCGTCGAATACCTCACCAACCCTCTGTATCTCGAGGAAGTGGTTTCCGGCACCAAGAGTGCCGAGCTGCTGAGCGCCCCTCTTCTTGGCCAGAGGAGAAATCTTCTGCGGGTCCGCGCCCTTCATGCCGCCTCCCTCCTCCGTGTGCTGGAGGTCGCGCGCGACGCCGTATCCGTTTTCGACCGCCCATCCTGAGCCGAGCCTGAGGACGTCATCGAGCTCTTCGTGGCCCAGCCTGAGCCTTCCCTTGGCGCCAACTCCGCTCGGAACGTTCCTGAACAGATTAGGGATGATCTCCTTCAGCTTGGGCGCGAGCTCGCTGTATTTCAGGTCTGTCCTGATGAGATTTATTCCGCAGTTGATGTCAAAGCCGCAAAGTCCAGAGCTGATTATACCATCCTCTGCATGGAAGGCGCCGACCGCGCCCATGGGAAGTCCGTAGCCCCAGTGGGCATCAGGCATGGCTAGCACTGGCTCGATCACCCCGGGGAGCATCGCGACGTTCGTGAGCTGCTCGACAGCCTCGTTTTCGATGTGCTTGAGCATCTCGGACGAGGCTATGACCTTTGCGTCGACGTTCATGCCAGTCCTGACCTCTTTTGGCAGGACCCACTCGTACTCCTTCTCCCTCACCAGCTTTTCTTTCATCTTCATATGTCAAGGCTTACTACAGCCTTGAACACCTTTCCCGTGTGTTCCAGTCTGAACTTGTAGTACGTGACTGCCTTGACTACAGTCTCGCCAAGCTCAGGGGTGACCGGCGAGCCGTAGGCCACCGCTTCTAGCTCGTTCTCTGTTATCTTTTTTATCTCGAACTTGGAATAGAACAGCATCTCGGTGTCGACAGCGGCTATTATTGCCTGGAGCCAGTCTATCAGCAGGTCCTCCAGCGAATCCGCCTTGATTCTGATCTGGGTCTGCTTAACCGCAGGCACCTGGTCTATCTTGCATATGACGCTCGCGAGCGCGATGGCGCAGTTCTCGAAAAGCTCCTTTTCGTCCTTCCCGTAGGCCTCGAACATCACATCACTCGTCAGGTCCTGCACGAACTTGAATCTCATAGTAGCGCAGGAGCCCTTGGCGGTATAAAAAGGTATTCCTTAATAAGGTTCTATCTTGGGGATGTCGTCGTCCTCCGGAGGCTTACTGGGGGAATCGCTCCCGAACATGCTGCCGAACGCCTGGCCGCCCTCGTCGCTGACGTCCCCTCCGGAACCAACCACCTTTTTCAGGAATTCGATGACCTCGCGGATCTCGTCTGCGCTATCATGCTTGGTGTCGATAGTTATCTTCATGCATGCCTGATGACGCCTGCAGACTATAAATAATTTGTCATATGCGGCCGGGCTCGACCCAGTAGAAGAGCCTCACCACCCTGGTCTCAGAGCTGTTGGATATCACGAAGCTGTTGGCAGAGACCTTTGCGGAAGGCAGCTCCTCTCCCAGGTAGAACGGGTCTTCCGAGACGCAGAGCGTGTAGTTGAAAGCCTGCGGCACCATCTCGTCCACCAACAAGGTCATGGTGGTGTTGTCATCGGTGTAGCACCCCTCAGCGCGGTTGAGAACCTCCTCGCGGAACTGCGGATTCATCTCGAGCGGGGCCAGGTAATCGAAGGTCTGTTCCTTGGGTCTTGAAATAAACCTGTCGGGGACCACATAGACGAGAAAGATGAAGGTTATCACTATCGCGAAGATGACCTCGATCGTTTTTACGAATCCTCTCTTGTCCACCTACCACACCCTTATCTTGTATGATGCTATGCTCAGGTTGCCGTACTTGTCAATCACCCACGCGTTCCTCTCCACTGATTCGGCCTGCGTGTTGGCTTTGGGAGTCTCGGGCGAGTAGTCTAGCAGTACGTCGCCCTCGCCTCTCAGGTACGCCTTCAGCGTCGAATTGTATACGACGAGCTGCACGCCCCCAGGGATGTTCCAGTCGTCTTTTAGGTCTTCATAGTCGCGTTGGGAAAAATCCTCTATGAGTTGGAGCGACAGCCCTTCCTCAGCGTCGAGCAGGCCGAACTCGTATGCCACATCGGCGAACTGCTGGCTGACATCTAGGTAGTCGCCGTCGTGAGGGATGATGTTATACCGGCCGCCCTCCTCCAGCGGCCAGGTGATGTTCAGATTGAGGTCTGACGAATTGGTGAAGCAGAAACGGAAATCGGCATCGCTTGAGAAGAGGAATGCCAATCCGCCCAGGCTGTCGTAGAAATCCATGAACGGCGATGTGAAGGTCCGGCATCCTTGCTTGGTGTAGTTAATGAGTCCGGAATCCCTGTTGTTGGCGAAGTAGTAATCGAAATCCTGAAGCTCAAGGGAAAATGACAGGGAATAGGGCGTGTCAACATCGTTGAGTGCTATCTCGTTTACCACCTTTGAGTTCCTCGCATAAACCCGTGATGTGTGGTTGAACTGGGGTGTCGCCACCCAGTATTTAGCATAGATGGGTGTGATGCTGAAGTTCTCGAATTGGATGGACAGACCGGAGCCGTTGAGGGCGTATTCGATGCTGTATACCATCGGCCTGTCCCTGTATTCCACCTTGTTTGGCATCATATCTTCGTAGTCCACCCTCATCTCGACGCTGCCCAGGGATACGTAGCTGTCTTCAGCGATTATGTCCTCGACTATCCCTGTATGGTTGTACGGCTCGTCAGAATGCATTAGCCAAAGCGTCTCATCACCGGCTGTGAGGTTGGCGAGCATCAGCATGCGTCCGCCCTCTATCTGGAAATAAAGGTCTTCAGGCAGCAGTATGTAGTCCCGTGTCCAGTTGTATGGCACGTCTAATTCCACAATATGATAAGCTCCTGTCACGTTGGTGCTGAGCCTCAATGGTATTCTGTCGACGCTCCAGTAGAGCTCGTCATGCACCCTGTCTTCGAGCGTGCCTGCCAGTGGAGCCAGTGAATACTTATCTTCCAGCTGCGGCTTGAGAAAGATGAAATACCATGCGAGATAGAGCAAGAAGAGCGACAGGCTTATGACCCAATCGACCTGAGACGACCCCTTTTTCCCACGAAGCATAGCTTTACAACGTGCAGGATACTATTTAAACCTTACCTGATTTTAAACTCGAGTCCAACCCTTGCGAGATCAAAGTTGGGATAGTAAGTGTTCTTGTCTTGCCCGATGTTGTGCTGGTACTCGAAATAAACCAGGTCGAACAGCTTCAGACCCCCCTTGACATACGGGTTGATCACCCCATCGCCGACCGGGTAGAACCTGTACTCAGCGCCGGCCCCTGCGTAAGGATTCAGGCTGGCATCGCTGAAGAGGTAGGATTTCAGGCCAATCGATGAAATTGAATGGTCTCCTAGGATTCCGTTGAAGGTGTCGATCCTGCTCTCTAGGTAAGTGCTTCTCTTGCAAAGGCGAAGGGCGATGCCCCCTCCTGTGAAGGTATGGTTCTCATGGTTTCCCTCCTGGATGGAGACTCCCATGCAGACGTTGACAGTCGAGTTGTGGTCCTTATCACCAGCTGCCAAGGGTGTTGCCATGAATAGAGAAAGTGCACTGGTAAGGATTAGCTTGGCAATTTTTCGCATTATTTATTGTTGTGTGAGATGGAATATATAAAATTAATGGGCCCGGCCGGACTTGAACCGGCGACCCCCACCGTGTGAAGGTGGTGTCATAGCCACTAGACCACGAGCCCGGATATGTATAAGGAGAAGGAAAATGGAATATAAAGCTTATCATTTGATAAATATAACATAAATTTATAAATTAATTGTCACTCCAAAGGGGTATCTGAGGTGAGAACATGATAATAAAGAACCTGTCATATGTCTTAGCAGGAGGGGAGGGCTCGAGGCTCTATCCCCTCACGAAAATGCGGAGCAAACCCTCAGTCCCACTTGCAGGGAAGTTCCGCCTTATCGATATACCCCTAAGTAATTTGGTCAATTCGGGCTTCAGGCAGATCAAAGTGCTTACGCAGTATAAATCAGAATCGTTGGGGCGGCACATACCCTCGACCTGGGCCAATAAGCTGAGCCGGAGCCTCGATGAGTTCATCGATGTGGTGCCAGCCCAGATGAGTAAGGCGGGCGACTGGTACACAGGTACTGCGAACGCCATCTGGCACAACAGAAACCATATCGAGGATTTCAACCCAGAACATGTCTTCATCGCGGCAGGCGACCACATCTACAAGATGCACATCGGCCAGGTGATGGACCGCCACAAGGAGACAGATGCTGACATCACCATAGGTCTCATACCCGTCATAAGGGAGGAATCCCATCATTTCGGAGTCGCGGTGATCGACCGTGAAGGGCTGATAAACGGATTCCAGGAAAAGCCCAGGCCCGAGGAAGCACACACTATCCCAGGCGATCCTACACGCGTGCTCGCTAGCATGGGCATCTACTCCTTCAAGACTGACCCGATGATGGAAGCTCTGGAGGTCGACAGCCGCAAGGCATACGGGAAAGGCAAGGGGAAAACTGAACATGATTTCGGCAAGAACATCATCCCATGGATGATAAAGAACAACAAGAAGGTCTACGGGTACGACTTCTCATTGAATAATGTGCCTGGTATGACTGAGAGGGAGAGAGGTTATTGGCGTGACGTGGGCACCATCGGCGCATATTATGATGCCAACATGGATTTCATCTCAGCAGAACCTGTGTTCAACCTGTACAACAAGCAGTGGAAGATCATCACGAATGAGGTAGAAGGGCTGCCACCTGCGAAGACGGTACATGATGAAGAAGGGCGTAGAGGGGACGTCATCCAGTCCATGACCGGCGAAGGCTCAATCATCAGCGGTGCCCTTGTTAGGCATAGCATCATATCGAGGAATGTCAGGGTGAACAGTTACACCACAATAGATGACTCCCTCGTCTTCGAGAACACCGAGATAGGCAGGCACTGCAAGATACAAAACGCGATAATCGACAAGGAGAACTCCATCCCACCTGAAACCGAGATTGGGGTCGACGCCAATAAGGACGCAGCCCGCTATGGGGCTAAATCAGTGACACTGTACGGCGGTGGTTTCATCACGACCGTCCCGAAGGGATTCTACCCGTTCGCGATGGAACGGAGGAAGAAGTTTTTCATCTAAAAATTTATAAACCCTGAGCGTTTCCCACCTTCGTTCGAGAGATGGGCCGGTTTCGGCTTGCCCATGCTGGAGACAAAGTCTGATTCTTTGTTTCCTGAGGCACTAGAAAATGGCACGAATGCATTCAAGGAAGAAAGGTAAGGCCGGAAGCACCAAGCCGGTCAAGAAGACAGCCCCGAGCTGGAGCAGGTACAAGACAAAAGAGATAGAGATGCTTGTCGTCAAGCTCGCAAAGGAAGGCAAGTCCGCTTCGCAGATAGGCCTCGCCCTAAGGGATACCTACGGCATCCCGAGCACCAAGGCCCTCACCAAGAAGAGAATCACTTCAATCCTTGCGGAGAAGAAGCTCATTGGAGAGGTGCCCGAAGACCTGATGGCGCTGATGAGGAAGGACGTCCTGATAAAGAAGCACCTCGAGCTCAACAAGGGCGACAGGACCGCTCTTCGCGGCCTGCAGCTCACTGAGTCGAAGATCAAGAGGCTGGTTTGGTACTACAAGGAGAACGGAAAACTGGACAAGGCCTGGAAGTTCGACCCTGAGAGAATCAAGCTCTTCATTGAATAAGCTTTATATTTTACCTATTTTCCCCTTTTCTTTATGGAATATGATGAGCTATGCGACCTTATTGACAACCAAACGGTGTGCAATACGATTTCAATGTTCTCCCTCGAATTAGAAATGCTTCCACCGGACGCGAAAACAAACCACAGCCGGAGGTCCATCAATGGGCTCCTCGGGGCATGGAAAATCGATATTTTGAAAGGGGGAATATATGACATAAACGAGCACACCACTTTCAAGGAATTGAAGTCAAGTGACATGGAGCTTTATTCTCAATTCACCAAGATAATTTACAAGGGACATGAAGAGTTTGGCGTCGTGCCTTAGCGCTTGTTTAGGAGGTTCCTGATCCGCTCAATGTGATCAGCGACATCAGATCCGTTCTTGGTAAGGGTCAGAAGTTTCAGCCGTCCCTGCTTGTCGAAGTTTACCAGGTTGGACTTTTCCATCTCCTGCAGGATTTTTACGACATGGGAATAAGTGCAGTCGACGGTTTTTGCGAGGGATGACGCGTACATTTCGCCTTTTGCGTTCTTGAGCTCGACCAGCATCGAGGCAGGCTTTTCTCGAAAGAAGACATTAAAGATTTCATCCTTTTTCATTAACCACCCTCCCACAAAAAGAGAGACCTACTCTTTATTAAACTTTACTATTTTGTGCTAACTATCCTTTGGAACGCATATAATCTATTATATATTTTTGTATATTAGTCTAATCCTGGAGCTTTGATGTATACTAGAATGCCCCTGCCGGGATTTGAACCCGGGTTACTAGCTCCGCAAGCTGGCGTCCTATCCAAACTAGACTACAGGGGCTCGCTTGATTGCAGAGGAGAGAAGCGAGCAATATTAAATTTTCTCTTTTAGCGCCGAGAGAGTCTCCCTGATCTGACGCGCGTGGTA
This sequence comes from uncultured Methanosarcinales archaeon, assembly GCA_964587045.1. Lineage (GTDB taxonomy): Archaea > Nanobdellota > Nanobdellia > Woesearchaeales > CAZPJY01 > CAZPJY01. The sequence goes on along the minus strand of CAZPJY010000002.1, from coordinate 6,358 downwards.
CTTGACAAAACGCTCGTTCCAGTGCTTGGCCTTGTAGTGCCAGTAGCCGTTGAATTGATGGCGTAGGTTGTGCCTTGTCGCAAGAACAGTCGGCCAGGTCTTGCTTATAAGCATGCTCTCCTTACCGACGACGATGTTCCTCTTCCTCCTGATCTCATCCAGGAACGCCTCAGGAGTCTCGGCGTGTGCGCAGGTCAGGACCTTGCCAAGAGCCCTGGTGACATGACCATCAGTGCCGCCTGTGTACGACTTGTTGAGGTCGTACGCCATCTTGACCGATTTGAGGTTCATCTTCTCCAGGAGGTTGCCGTTGATGACCTCGACTGCATCGAACCGTTTTATAACATCCTTTGATACATATCCGCGCCTGATGTTCTTGAGGACGCCGAAGAAGTTGGGCAGGTACGGGTGTGCGACAGATGTCAAGCAGTTGTAGTCTTGCGCAAGGTCAAGTAGTTCATCGGTCGAAATCTTCAGCGCGAAATGAGGGTGGATGTCCTTGGCCGGGATGATATGAGACTTGTAGAAGTGCTGCATATCACCCACATTATTGAAATAGAAGAGGTAATGGCTCCCTTCGCTGCTCGAGAGCTCTATTCCCGGAATCACCAGCAGCTTTCCGTTGCTCCTGATGAGCTTCACCGAGCCCTTGATCTCGTTGTGGTCGGTTATCGCCACACCAATCTGCCGCTTTTTCAGCTTCTTCTTTACGGTGTCGACGCGCGAGGAACCGTCAGAATAACGGGTGTGAAAATGCATGTCGACGCAAGAATAACCCTTCCCCCTCAGCAGGGGGACATTTGGTTTGCTGAAACGTATCTTCTCTTCTTCAAACAATGTTGTCCCTCTGCCTTCGAGATACATTCACCGGTTTATAAATTTATCCACAAAGGATTAAATAGCTGCTAAGCACACAGAACGACTCATGGAGCTCAAGCAAGTCATCGTGGTAAGACAGGACCTCAAACTGCCCAAGGGCAAGATGGCAGCCCAGGTAGCGCACGCGTCGGCAGAAGCCCTCTTGAGGTCCGACGCGTCGCTGGTCAAGGTGTGGAGGCAGGCCGGCATGAAGAAGGTGGTCTTGAAGGTCGCTGGCGAAAAGGAGATGCTTGAGGTCATGACGAGAGCAAAGGACGCGGGTCTCAAGACCGCATTGATCACAGATGCGGGAAAGACTGTGATAGCTCCAGGCACCAAGACCTGCGTCGGGATTGGGCCTGACCTTGAGGAAAAGATTGATGGGGTTACAGGCAGCCTGGGCATGATGTAAAGTTTTATATAGCTCCGTTGCGCAATCTGATTCTGATGCCAGAAAAAGAGGTGACAGATAATCAGGAATCTCCGCGGTCCCTGCGCATCGCGATGGTTATAGGCTTCCTGCTTTTCTCAATTGGGGGCGTCGTTCTCCTCATGATATCTAAGCTGGACTACCATATCTTCACAGAACCGTTCAGCGTCTTCATCGGGATATCCAGGGGGGACAGCAGCATCTCCCTTTGGCCGCTACTGGGCGGATTACTCCTGCTAGCATTCGGCATCTCGATGCTGATGGTGTACCTGTTCCTCGAAAAGAAGCTCGACTGGCCTCCGATAATAGCAATACTACTTTTCGCAGGAGGAACCCTGGGCCTGCTCGGCTTGTCTGTCATAACCCTGCTCATCTTCGCGGGGATGATAATCGGTCTCATCGCAGCCTCATGGAAGGTCACAGTGGCAGAACATACATACATCAAGGTCAAGCCTTACGTGATAAGCACGCACTCGTTGACCACAGGCCTCAGGATTTTTAACATTGCTGCCGCAATCGCGCTCTTCCTCTTCTCGCTGAACAATCCCCTGCTTGCCGAAAAGGAGCTTGACTCGCTCTTCCAGTCGAGCATCGGCATATCAGTGGAGGACATCTCCAGCATGAACGAGGCGATGCTCGAGCACCAAAAAGAGGCGACGCACCACATGATCGACATGGTGGGGACGTCACTCATATTGAGTCTTGCGCAGAACAGCGACCTCTCAGGCCCTGAGCAGATCAACTGCCTGTTTGCCATCAACTCCAGCCTTGAGGAGCTGACGAACCAGGCCAAGGAGGCCGCAGACGACGAGATCATGAGGGGCGGGCTGTCCGCCAACCAGGGCCAGATCAACACGGCCCTCCGCATAATCGACTACTTCAGGAAGGCGTTCCCCTACATCACTGCCATCACGACACTGATGCTGCTCGAATTCGTCAGCATCTTCCTCAGGGACCTGATAGGCATCTTCGCGTACCTCATTTGGAACGTAATGAAGTAAATAATAAATACAAATGCTTCTTACACACCAATATGGAACCGGACCACAGGCTAATCGCTGAAAGAATCAAGAAGATAAGCGAGCTCAGGGAACTGGGGGCAAACCCCTACCCATACGAGTTCAGAGTTACCCACCACGCTGCTACCATTCTTGAGGAGAACAAGAACCTCAAGAAGGAGACCAAGACGAAAAAGAAGGTCTCAGTCGCAGGCAGGGTCACCAACCTGCGGAGGATGGGCAAGGCAAGCTTCTCGCACATAATGGACAGCACTGGCAGGATACAGGTGTACGTCCGGCAGGACGACGTGGGCGAGAAGGCTTATTCTATCTGGAAGAAGGTGGACCTGGGGGACTACATAGGGGTCGAGGGCACGGTATTTACCACCAAGACCGGTGAGATATCAGTCTACGCCTCGTCGGTCACAATTCTGTGCAAATCGATTCGCCCCCTGCCTGAGAAGTTCCACGGCATCAAGGACACCGAGATGAGGTACCGCAAGCGCTACTTGGACCTGATTATGAACCCTGAGATCAGGGAGACCTTCAGGATCCGCAGCAGAATCATACAGTCAATGAGACGCACGCTAGACGGCAAAGGCTTCCTCGAGGTGGAAACCCCTGTGCTGCAGCCAATATACGGCGGAGCGAACGCAAAGCCCTTCGTCACCAAGCACAACGCGCTGGACATGACCTTGTACCTGAGAATCTCAAACGAGCTCTACCTCAAGAGGCTCCTCGTCGGAGGTTTCGAGAGGGTGTACGAGTTCGTCAAGGACTTCCGAAACGAAGGCATAGACCGCACACACAATCCGGAGTTCACGCAGGTCGAATGGTACCAGGCATACGGGGATTATGAGGAGGGCATGCGCAATTTCGAGGACGTGGTGAGCAACGCCACAAAGGACGTCCTCGGAAGGACCAAGATCAAATACCAAGGCACCGAGATCGAACTCAAGTCTCCCTGGAAGAGACTGAAGGTGACCGACGCCATCAAGAAGTACACCGAGCTTGACGTGCTTGGGATGTCCCGCGAGGATCTATTGGACTACTGCGACAAGAACGGTATCGAGTACGAGCAGTCCAACTGGGGCATGCTGGTGATGGCCATCTTCGAGGCCAAGTGCGAAGAGCACCTCATCCAGCCCACCTTCATCATGGACTACCCTGTCGAGAGCACGCCGCTCGCCAAGCCCCACCGCGGAGGCGACGAGAGGTTCGTGGAGAGGTTCGAGGCCTACATCAACGGCTGGGAGGTGGGAAACGCCTACTCAGAACTAAACGACCCGATACTCCAGCGCAAGTTCCTCGAGGAGCAGGCTGAGCTGGGCAGGGGAGGCGACGAGGAGGCCCACCCCATGGATGAGGACTTCTTAGAGTCCATCGAACAGGGCATGCCTCCGACGAGCGGCGTCGGGCTGGGGGTGGACCGCATAGTCATGCTGCTGACCGACAGCGCAACCATCAGAGACGTGATCCTCTTCCCTACCATGAGGAAGAAGTAATCAGACTATCTTGAGCAAATCGGGCTGCGACAGGAAGGCTTCCCTTTTCAGGTCCTCAATTATGTAGTATACCCTCTTATCCTGGACCTTGAACTTGGCCTCCAAGGCCTCCAAGAAATCCTCTAGGTCCTTGATGTGGCGGAATATCCCCTCCATTAGAAAATCGAAGCCGTTGTTGATCTTGAAGAGCGAGTTGATGTTCTGGTGCTTTGACAGGTAGGTCTTCACCTCGTCCCGCACCTCCCTTGGCACCTTGATTGTTATGTTCGCACGAGTTGCGAATCCCAGCACTGCGAAGTTGATCAGGCTGGTGTGGCCGACGATCAGGCCCTCCTCGTGGCTCTTTATCTTGTCGTAAATCGTGCTCACTGGGATTTTCGTCTTCCTCGAGAGCAGGGTCAGTTTCTGTCTCGCGTTCCTCCGCAGGTGAGATATGATTTCAAGGTCCTTGTTCGCAATCATTTCCATCACCGGAAGCGGGGTGGCAGCGGAAAAGTATAATCCTTTGCCATTAAGGTAAGGAGAATATAAGGCGCTGATTTAAAACAGGCCAGGCAGCACAATGTTTATAAATCAAGCTGCATTCTCAAGGACCGATGAGAACAGTCATCGGCTTGACTGAGAATGTGACTTTTATCAGCAGCGGCAAACGCAAGAAATACGTCGCTAAGATTGACACTGGCGCTGATGTTAGTTCTATAGATGAGAAGCTCGCCAAGTCCCTCAAGATAGGGCCTCCTGTACGTAGCACCATGATCAGGTCAGCGAACGGCCGGAAGAAAAGGAGGATAGTCAGGACAGATGTGGTCATCCACAGGAAGAGGATGCGAGTCGAGTTCAGCCTGGCAGACAGGCAAGGGATGAAATACAGGGTGCTCATAGGAAAAAACATCCTCAGGAGAGGATTTTTTATTGACCCAAACGAAAAATGAGAGCAGCGATAATAAGCCAGGGGAGCCTGAGCTCCGAATGGACGTACGAGGCCATGACCAAGTACTTCGATGAGGTTCACTCCCTGAACATCAAGAAGATAGAGATCCGCCTCGGCCAGGACAAGTACAAGATTTACTACGACGGCAAGCCTATCAGCCATTACGACTGCTTCTACGTCAAGGGCTCATTCCGCTTCGCTCCCCTCCTGAGGTCGCTAACTTCGCTGCTCCACAACTCATGCTACCTCCCGGTCAAGCACACCGCTTTCACAACCGTCCACGACAAGCTGCTCTCCCACCTCGCCATGCAGAGGCACAACATCCCAATGCCCACGACCTACGTGTCCAGCAGCCCCAAGGCAGCAAAGCAGATACTTGAGCGCATCAACTACCCCATCGTCCTCAAGTTCCCGCAGGGCACCCAAGGTAGGGGGGTCATGTTCGCAGACTCATACGCGTCAGCATCCTCGCTGCTCGACGCACTGGACTCTCTCCGTCAGCCCTTCCTGATACAGGAGTTCATGGACACGGACGGGACAGACATACGCGCGATCGTGGTCGGGGACGAGGTCGTCGCGTCGATGAGGCGCGTGGCATCAAGCCAAGAGCAGCGGGCCAACATCCATGCCGGAGGCAGGGGGGAGCCGGTGGTGCTCGACGCGCAGACCAAAAAGATCGCAGTCAAGACCGCAGAGGCGCTCGGGGCTGAGATTTGCGGAGTTGACTTGCTGGAGACCCCAAGGGGCCCGATGGTGCTGGAGGCCAACCTGTCGCCGGGACTGCAGGGCATCACCAAGGCGACCAAGGTGGACGTCGCCGACCTGATAGCCAGGTTCCTCGCCAGGAGGACCCAAGATTTCATTGAGGCCAACAAGCACGACCAGCACGGCAAGATCATGGACGAGGTGGGCATCAGGAGCACGGAGATGGCCACAAAGGAGATACTGACCAACCTGGACCTGCGCGGCAACAGGATACTCCTGCCTGAGGTGATAACGAACCTCACCAAGTTCACGGAAAAGGATGAGATACTGTTCAGCGTCAAGCCAGGCGAGGTAAAGATCACAAAATTCTCGCTGGGTTGAACGATAGATTTATATAGTATGCGGACTTCTGTTTTATCGAGGATAAAGCCGGGAAAATCAGGTGAGTTCTGAGTCGAGGAATCGGTTGCAATGGACAAGAAAAGTTACTCAGCAGAGGACATCCAAGTGCTGTCAGGATTGGACGCTGTCAGGAAGCGGCCCAGCATGTACATCGGCTCCACCGGCATCAGGGGATTCCACCATCTGGTCTACGAGGCTGTGGACAACGCAATCGACGAGGCCCTCGCAGGGTACTGCACCCTGATCGAGGTCATCATACACAAGGACGGCAGGGTCACGGTCAGGGATGACGGCAGGGGGATCCCTGTAGACATGCACCCCAAGTTCAGGGTGCCGGCGCTCCAGGTCGTCATGACCAAGCTGCACGCCGGCGGAAAGTTCGACTCCAAGGTCTACAAGGTTTCGGGAGGCCTTCACGGCGTCGGAATATCTGTGACCAGCGCGCTTTCTGAGGAGTTGGAGGTCGAGGTCAGGCGGGACGGCAAGGTTTACTACCAGACCTACGCCAAAGGCGAGCCCACCAGCAAGA
>CAZPJY010000001.1:110567-123691 GCA_964587045.1 uncultured Methanosarcinales archaeon | reverse complement strand
AAGCTCGCAGCGGCGAACAGCATCATGAGCCCTGCGGTCACTATGAACGCATAGCCTTCCGGAAGCAGTAATAGAAACCCGGCCACGACCAGTTTTCCGACGAAGCTTCCCGCGCTCGCAGACGTGCTGAACAGCGGGTAGTACCTCTTCTCATCATCCTTCTTCACCTTCCTAAAGAAATAGGTGTCCTGCAACGGCTCCACGCATCCTGCAAAGAAGCTCGCGATAACCATGCACGCAACGACTGCATAGATATTCGATATGAAGAAAGCGGCCAGTGCGAGTAGAGCAAGCCCCACATATCCTGCGATGAAGAACTTCCGGAAACCGATCTTGGCAGAAAGTTTGCCGACCACGAACTCGACGAGCAGGAGCGGGACGATCACGAGTGAGAGGAATATCCCCACTGAGAAGTCTCCCAGGCCGTGATGCACCATTATTAGAGGAACGTAGACGTAAATGAGAGACCACCAAGCAGCAATGCCTGCTGCCATCAGGTAAGGCAGGTACATCTGCCTGTCTTTAAAGTAAGCTTTGATATTCGACATGATTGGAGTGCGCTGAACTTTTACAGGCTTTTCCGGTATGTGCAGCATCATAAATATCGCTGCGCTGAGCGTTATGAAACCTGCGCCAACGACGAGGACAGCAGGCAGACCCCACCTGACCATGAAGAACCCGGCTATGAGCGGGCCCACCAGGAAGCCGGCGTTGTAGAAGACGAAGAGTATGCCTTCGGCCTTGTTCAGCGAGGCGTCATCAGTCGAGTCGCGGAAAGCTATGCTAAAGGAGGTCACGCGCATTACAGACATCACTGTAACTATCACTGACAGGGCGATGAACAGGGTGATGCTCCTTGTCAGTGCGATGAAGATATAGGATCCTGCCGACAGCAGGAGCGAGGTGACCACTATGCCGCCGAGGCTCCAACGCTCGAGGATGTATGATGCGGTTAGCGAGACAGCCACCCCGATCGCCACGAGCATCGATGAGAGAAAGCCTATCGCAGAGGCGGACATCCCTAGGCTGTCCATGAAGAGCGACCAGACAGTTACAATCGCGGCGTTGCCGATGCACAGAAGGAACCCTACCCTCACCAGCTCCAAGGTCGGGAGCCTGCTCTGCCTCCTGTGCAGGTGAAACATGAATCAATTAATTCGGTAATGGGTTTATATAGTTATCTTCCTAAATTCAAGGAAATAGAAGGTGTCATCGATATTATGCTCGATGCATTTCGAATGAGCCATCGCGATGACTTCATCCTTGGATATCCTATGGGATATGGGAGGGCCCATCGTTGTCTCTTTCTTCTGCCAATCTATGATTATTATCCGTCCCTGTGGATTAAGCGCGTCAAAACACCTTTCAATGAACTTCTTTGCATTATCAACCTCATGCAGGACAGTGACCAGCAATATTATGTCCCCTTTAAAACCTGATATGTCATCAGATTTCACTATATCCAAATTCCTAAATCCTTCAGATCTTTTTTCCAACTCGCTAATCATTTCATCAGAGATGTCAATGGCTATTACTTTGCCCTGTTCGCCGACAAGCTTCGCTGCAGGTATGCTGAAATAGCCGATTCCGCATCCGAAATCAATCAGGGTATCACCTTCCTTAATACCGATGGTCGCCAGTATCTCCTCAGCAGGCAGCAATCTCTTTCTGTTCTCTGACTCCAGCATGGAGATATGCCCTCGAAATCTGTGATTCATACATATTGGAATTTCGTAACATGATTTAAACCTTATCTTGAACCTGTCTGGAAAACTTTCCTCAGGCCCACCTCTTGACAATAATTTATATATTGCCAAGTATCACCATTCAGCATGTATGAAAAAGTCAGTGCAAGTTTCAGGTGGGACGACCTGACAGAATTGGTGAGGAATGGGACCTCAAATGAGAGGTCAGGGCATGATTACGACCATGTGACAAGGGTACTTAGCAACGCGATGATCCTGGCTGGGTCAAGGGAGGGTCTCAACTACGATGTCCTCGTGGCTTCGTGCCTACTGCATGACATATCTTTCGACAACCCAAAAGAGCATCACCTTAACAGCGCGAGAAGAGCCCAAGAAATAATGCCGGAATATGGCTTCCCTGAGGAGACAGTCGAACAGACCGCATTTTGCATTGCCAACCACAACAGGGGCTTTTCGCAGCCGCCCAATCCTGATTCCGAACTGACATATGAAGCAAAGATACTGTGCGATGCCGACCGGTTAGATTCGCTAGGCGCAGTAGGCATAATACGCATGGTGTCATTTTCCCTCAATCAGGGCGTACCTTATTTCAAATCTGTCAACGACAGTGTGGATGAGAGCATATACGGAAACATCAAGCACATGATCGAGCTTGGCAACAGAATGCTGACTCCTGAAGGGAAGAAGCTTGCGGAGGAGAGGCTCGTTATCATGAAGAAATTCTTAGATCAGCTCTCATCCGAATATTGTTAATCCAATCCGGAGTGTGTCTTGGCCAGACTGATTTTCTTTGCTGGCATACTTGCCTTGTCGAGGAGGTCCTGCATACATTGGTAATACCCAATAAAAGCCTTCCTGCCAGCAGGGGTCATCATGACCGTTGTGTGAGGTTTCTTGCCGACGAATTCTTTCTTTATCGCCACGTAGCCGGCATCCTCAAGCTTACCCAGGTGGGATGCGAGGTTTCCCCACGTGAAGCCTGTCTGATTCTTCAGAAATATCATGTCTGCGCTATTAATGACAGACAATATTGAGAGTATAAGATACCTAGCCGGCTCGTGCACTACCCTGTCTATATCTTCAATCCTTACCATTGTGCAGATGATACCTCCTCATGAATTTGAATAATTGCATCGCTCCTAATATTATCACCATCATTCCGACGATCACGAAGTGCAGCTCTTGCTCCACATTCGTTAAGCTGAGAATCCATGAAAGCAGGAAAACAATGAAGGCATAGGTGTAGAGCCTCTCCAAACTGAAGGTGAAGCCAGCTGTGAATATGAGTGCCATGAATATCAGGGTTATGGGAAGCAGTGGGAAGGATAGGGAGACCTTCAATACCATGCCTAACAGCACGATGCAAAGGACTACTATCCCTATTATTATGGAGATTATCCTCTTGTTCTTGTCGCTTTGTGCCCTCGCATCCGAGAACTTCACCATGCCGAACCTCGGTTTAGTGATCTGTTCTTTGGCCACGTATGCGAACCCTAGCACGATGAGTGGTATGAAGTAAAGGATATGGATCCATGCGTATATCGATAGGCCGAAGAGCAACATGGTGAGCCCGAGGCATATGTCGATTATGCCATCAGAGTGATATCCAAGGTAGATGTTCTTTTCGAGCTGTCGTGCGGAGAGCATTGGTTTGTCCATGGAGACAGTAGAGTATAACAAATATATAAACTTTGCGATACAAAGTGCTTTGCATAAGAAAATTTACGCTATAATTGCATTCACTTGCCATGCTGCCTCTTCTTCATGTAAGCTGTCGGGAAGAGTTTAGAAAAGATTCCTTGTTGCCATTTGAGGAACTTGTCGATACAATTTTGGCAGATGTTCACCAAGCGGGTATCATTTATCCTCAACTGGTTGAACTCGGGAGCGAAGTTCTCAATTGGTTTGCCGCATAGGGAGCATTTCATACAAGAAGATTATATCTTGGATATATTAAAAGTTTGGCAATACCAGGAAAATTAATGCGAGGGTACTATCCCCCTATACCGGATTGTTCCGATTTTCACTATATCAACAAGGTTCGACCTTCCTGCACTCTTACTACCTAGTAAGATTACTGTATCCCTGAGTGTTTCTGACCTGGTCTCGAACTCCATTAGGTTGAGATAATAATTCTCATTCCCGGGGATATAATACACTTCGAAATTTATGTCTTCATTCCATTCCGGCAGAATCTGTAACGGCTCAATCTCTTGACCGACCAGACCTTTCAGACCCTGGAGGTACTGGCCTACAGCCCCTTCAGGTGAAATCATGGCTTTGACGTCACCGGCATGGTTGTAAGTCCTTGAATAGAAATCCGGTCTTCCTTGATGGCTCTGCTTTGGTCTTGTATAGATAAAATTATCAGTATGAATCATCTCCTCTTCGTCAGAGTGGTCCCTGAAATATGATAGAACCTCAGGTGGTACCAACTTCCTGTTCCAGCCATCGACCGGCGCCTCAAGGAGATCTTCTGAGTGGTACCGGGCAGGTATTTTATCTTTGACATCCTCAAGATGGAGGTAAGACAAGTCCAATAATTTCACTAAAGGATAATCGAAAATCTTCTCAAACGCGCGCCCGCAAGTAGGGCATACGCCCCTGTTCTGACCCATAATTATGGATGAGAAATTAGTTATAATTAAATATTTTGGTTAAAAATCAGTCGTTCTCCACCCTCGGAGCCAGGATGAACGAGAGTTGCACCTTGTCGACCGAAGTGAAGTCAAGCTTCAGAGGGTAGTCCTTGTTGAACTGCACAGACACCTTGTCCGCGAGCTTGGCGCCGCCGACCATCTTTTTCAGGTACTCGATGGAGTACTTGGCCTTTACCGCCTCCTTGGCGGTGCAGTCGATCTTGATGTCGTCGCCGTCCTTTATCTCGATGTCCACCTGGTTGAGGTCGCCCTCAGCCGAGATGCCGAACTTCTTGGGCTCGACTGAGAAGGTCACGGACTCTGAGATGATGTCGACGTCTTCGACAGCATCGGTCAGCACCTGCGATGGCAGCGTTATCTTCGAGGGGAAGGTCAGCTCTGGCACGCGCTGCTCCTTTTCGTCAAGCGCTATGATAGGCAGGTAGAAGGTCCTCTTGGACTTGCCAGTGATGAGCATCTTGAGCTTGCTCTCCCCCTCCATCTCGAGAGTGATGACATCGTTGGCTCCAACACGCCTCAGCACCTGCTTGAGGTTGGGCAGGTGGATGGCAATCTCGGTCTGCTGGTCCACCTTGTACTCCTTGAAAGTGCTGGAAAGCAGCTTGAAGATGACCATCGCCACGTTCGCCGGATCCATGGCAACGAGCTCAATCGCGTCAGGAGTCACCTTGAACCGGCCTTCCGAGACCAGCTCTGATATGATTGATATGCTGTCCTTGAGATATTTAGGTTCGTCAAGTGTGAGTTTCATTTGCAATTACCCCCATTGGAATGAATATCAAGGTATATTTATATGTTTCTCCTCTGGCCGTTGCTTAGCAGGTGGACGGTCCTGCCCGGCACGTAGCCGAGCTCCTTGGAAAACTCCACCATCGCACCACGAAACAGCTCGCCGCCGTGAGCAGGTATGATGTGCTCAGGCTTCAGCATGTTGATAAGCTCCCTGTGGTCCTCCCTCGCAGCATGGCCCGAGACGTGGATATCAGTCAGCACCCTGACCCCCTTGCTGTGCAGCTGCTCCTCCAGAGCCTCCCTGTTGGCCTTGTTGGTCGGAGTGGGGATCACCTGGCACGAGAAGATGACGATGTCCTCCTTGCGGAATTCGAAGGGCAGCAGGCCTGAAACCATCCTCGCAAGCACAGCCTTGGGCTCACCCTGGTGCCCTGTAACCACGATGAGATACTTATCCACACCCTCTTTTTGTATCTGCCGGAGCTTGCGCTTGATGTGGTCCGGGTAGGTGACGAGCTCCACCTCGTCCTCGGGCCAAATGCCGGCCTCGATGCCTGCCTCGACATACCGCCCCAGACTCCGGCCGATGAAAACGGGCTTCCTTCCCATCTCCCTGGCGAAATCCACGACTGACTTCAGCCTGGCGAGGTGGCTTGAGAAGGTCGTGACTATCATGGCATGCCCATTGGAGTCCAGCGCCAGCATGACCTCGCGGAGCATCTCCCTCGCGATGCGCTCAGACGGGGTCTTCATAGACTTGTGAGCGTAGAGAGAATCCACGACCAACGCCTTGACGCCCTCTTTTCCGAGCTTTGTGAGCCTGGACAGGTTGGGCTTCTTCTCGATGACTGGGAATAGGTCGAACTTGTAGTCGTTTGCGTAGACGAACGCCCCTTCAGGCGTGTGCAGCACCGCAAGCACGCTCTGCGGCACAGAATGCGTGATTCTCACGAACTCCAGGGTCAGGCTTTCGGAAAGCTTGATGCTGTTGCCGGGGGTGAGGGGCTTTACCTTCACGTCGCCGGCCTCCTCTATGCGCTTGAGCACAGCAGCTGTGTATGGCGAGCATATTACCGGGCACGAGAACTTGTGCATTAAGTATGGTATCGCACCGATGTGGTCGAGATGGGCGTGGGTTGGGACGATTGCAAGGACCTCGCCTTTGAGGTGCTTGAGGTCTGGGACAGCGCCGACCCTTGTGAGGTCTTCTGCTTTGACGTGGACGATGTCCTCGTCCTCGACGTACGCGATGTAAGGCTCGAGCGCGAGCCCCATGTCGAAGACCACGACCTCCTCCCCCACGCGGACGGCAGTCATGTTCCTGCCGACCTCGTCATAGCCTCCTATTGCGGTTACCTCCATATGTGGGGAGAGGGATTCGAACCCCCGAAGGCACTAAGCCACAGGATTTCCCAAATCATCGCTTACGCTCATCACTCAAGAATCTCTTGAGTCCTGCCCATTTGACCGCTCTGGTATCCCCACGCGCAAGGAATAGCGGAGTGCGAGCTTCCTATAAAAAGGTTGCGTGCCAAAACATTTTTATCCCAAAGCCCCTTATCACCAGCCATGAGACGCAGGGACTTGACCAGGATCAGGCGCAACGTAACTGAGGAACTGGACGCCGCTCTGTTCTACCTTCAGGCGCTGGACAAGGTCAGCCCAAATAAACAGAAGGTTTTCCTATTACTTGCCAAAGCGAAGATAAAGCACGCTGGGCAGCTTTTCTCTCTTGTGGACGGCTCCATGCCTCCTGAGGGAAGGGATGCGAGGACATGGCTTCTCAAGGCTCACTGGAGGGAGGCTGCGCTGCTCAGATTCTACACCCTTCAGGCTGAAAAAGTCAAGTTCGAGCCGATGAGACGCCTAGCCAAGCAGTTTTCCAAGAACCAGGCGCTGTATATAAGGAAGCTTGAGAAGTTAAGAAAGCCGCGCAAGCTTTGACTCTATCTCAGACAGCTCGTCCTCGAGGCGCGAGAGCTCTGTGGGCTCAGGCCTTTCATGCTGCTCAGAGGGAGCAGATTTGGGAGGCTTGGGAGGGGCTTTCAAAGCCCGCAGGTCCGTCTTGGGAAGCAGCCTCCTGAGCTTCTGGACCAGGATGGTCAGCTCTCTCAGGTTGACCCTGAGGCGCTCCACCTGCTCGAGCTTACGCTCTCTCAAATCGAGGCTGCGCTGGTACCTCTGAAGGCCCTGCACCATCACCTTAGAGCATTCCAGCAGGTTCCGTCTCACCTCTATTGGCTGGGTGATACCCACAAACAGGATGTCATCGCGCGCGGTCTTGTCCATAATCCTCACTGATTCTGCTGGAAGAGGGAGCGGTCGATGTAGTGTAGCTTCCTCTCTATCTCGTCCAGCTCGTTTTTCCATTGGTCGAGCTCGGCATCCTCCTCGTTCTTGATTTCATTGAGCCTGCCGAGAGTTGCCCTCGATTCCTCGACCTTGTCCTTGATGAGCGACATAACATCGAGCAAGTCTTTGAACTCGTCGATTTTGACAAAAACAGGAACGCCTTCTTTCATTTTCATTCCTCCTACCGTTCGAACAGGGTCTTGTCCATGAATATGAGTTTTCTCTGGATGTCCTCGATCTGCGTATGCAAGGTCTGGAACTCCTTTTCTCGGTTGTTATGGATGTTTACCAGGCGGAAAGCCATATCCTCTCCCTGTTTCAGTTCATCTCTCATAGTGTTAACAGCATCGAGCACAGCTCTGAACTGCTCGATGTCCACAAACAGTGGTCCTTGTAAATGTGAATGCCTAGCGAACGTGCGCGACCGCCCCATGTATTCCTCAGGGGCGAAGTCAGGCAGCGGCCTCAAGACAGGCTTCTTCACCTCCATCCTGGGCTGCGGCCCGAAATTGGGCAATGACGGAAGCACCTTGGCCGACGGTTCCTTGGTGGGCTCAAACTTTGGCTTGGGCATGGGTGGGAGCTCTTCCCTCATCTCAGCCGGAGACGATATGGGCGTGAATTCCGGCGTTTTCGGCAGCGGCGGCAGGCTTTCGTCGAGCGGGAGATTGTGCTCTTCTCCCTTGACGCCCTTGGGCAATTCTTTGTGTATATCCGCAAGAGGCGGGGGCATGGGCAATTCTGACTCCAACTCATCGCTGGCCTTTGGGACTTTGGGGATTGAGATATCTTCCTCTGGGAGGTCCGGTAGCGGCTTGGGGACAGATGGAGGTGGTCCGGCAGGCAGCGTGGGCATCGGAGCATCAGGCAGGTCTGAGACCCCTGGAGAGTCGTCTGGAAGCGGCGGGAGGTCTAGATTGATGTTTTCATGCGGCTTCTCTTTTTTGAAGAACTTCAATATTCCCATAGGTCCCCCCAGCCTCAAGTGCCAATACAGGCGGCATCCTATTAAAACTTTATGTAGTATTACAGGATGGTAACACAACCCCTATAGTCGGTAAGGAAAATTTTAAATTGAAGTCTTGGATAGCCATGTCATATGCATGACGCACGCTTCGCCACCAAGCTTGAGGGAAACAAGGTTCGATGCAACCTCTGTCCGCACAACTGCGTGATAGGCGAAGGCTCAACTGGCATATGCAAGGTGCGCAAAAACATCGGCGGCGCGCTTAAGACCACTGTCTACGAAAAGCCGATCTCAGTCCACATCGACCCGATTGAGAAGAAGCCTTTCTACCACGTCCTGCCAGGCTCAAGAGCGCTCTCTGTTGGCACAGTCGGCTGCAACCTCTCCTGCGACCACTGCCAGAACTGGGAGATCTCGACAGCCTCACCTTCAGCATCGACGCCCGAGACCGCCATCAAAGATATAATCAGAGCCGCAAAGAGGGAAGGGTGCGAAAGCATAGCGTACACGTACAACGAGCCCACGATATTCTACGAGTTCATGTATGACACAGCAGAGCAGGCCAGGAAGGAGGGCCTCCTGAATGTCATGGTCACCAACGGGTTCATCAACGAAAAGCCCCTTGAGGAGCTCATCCCGCTCATCGACGCGGCGAATGTCGACCTCAAATCGATCTCCGACGAGTTCTACAGGAAGGTGTGCAAGGCAAGGCTTGCGCCGGTGCTCAGAAGCCTCGAAATCCTGAAAAAGAAGGGTGTGTGGGTGGAGGTCACTAACCTGATCATCCCGGGGCACAACGATTCCGAGAAAGGTATACATGGCCTTGTGGACTGGGTCTCGGAGCACCTGGGCAGGGACACGCCGCTGCACTTTTCGAGGTTCTTCCCCCACCACAACATGTCCGACGTGCCTCCGACACCGATTGACACCTTGCAGAAGGCATTTGAGATAGCCTCTGAGAAGCTTGATTTCGTCTACCTGGGCAACATACCAGCGAAGATTGAGACCCGTTGCCCATCGTGCAAGAAGGTCGTGCCGAGAGGGCAGGGCCAGTGCAGCTGTGGGACAAAGATCCCGGGCATCTGGCAACACGCTTAAATATTCCTGTTCCCTAAAATATTGTATGGCTTACCTGCTCGGAACATGCATCGGATATGGGGGCAATTCTGCATTCTTCCATCTGAGAGGCCATGATCACATCGGCGTGTTGGTGAGCATGGAAGGGTATACCAAGGGTTTAAAGCGAGATCTCAAATTAGGCAGGCTCTTCAGGAGCCTTGGACTCCCAGTCCCCCGCTACCTTAAGATGATCAAGGTGAAGGTGCCTGAATATTTCGAAAAGACCATCGACCGTTGGTGTAAAATAGGAGGTGGGTCCACACATTATATTTTAAAAAAATTCAAGCCGAATTCGGTCCATTGGGGTCTTGCGATTGAGATTGTCGAGCAGGACCTCACGCTTATCTCAAGTCACCGCCTTAATCACATCTATAAAAAGGAATGTAGTAAGTTCGAAGACCTTGGAATAGAGATTCACGATTCGGGCTTGGAGCACAATGTCCTCTGGTCTCCACATAAGAAGAAAATGTATTTCATCGATTTTGATATGTGGGACGTGCCAGATGAGTTGTTCCAAAAAAAAGGTATAGGCTCTTGGTTGATGCAACCTTTCCGAAGATAGGCAAGCAAGCCATAAGAAGCCCGTCTTTGGACAATCCTCCATGCAGGGGAACCGCGCACTCGCATTGACACTCATTCTATTCTTTGCGTCCCCTGCATACGCTAATCTCTCCATCGAAGTGACCCTGCCTGGCGAAGTGATCACAGGTCTTGAGTACGGAGGGCCATTCAAGATTACAAGGGAAGACTACCAGCAGGGGGACAACATAACGGCCAATGTGACCCTTATCATGACATTGACGAGTGATGGCAGGTCTACGAACAGCACAGTCTTCGTCGAAGGCATAAAGTGGTACACCAAATCAAAGACAGGCAGTGTCATCTTCCCCAAGCCCGGAAACTACACCCTATGCGGGGATGTGGGTTCGGACATCGCTTGTTCAAACATAACTGCGATAGACACGTCTACGATCCCCTGCGAAGCATCGATACGGCTGAAACTCCCGCGCAAGGTTTATTTTGAGGGCGAAACCGTCGAATTCGTGCCCGAACTCGAGAATGATACCCTCTTCTCATTCGGAGCTGAGATTGAGTACTGGATAGAAGACCTCTTCGGCAACCATATCAAGAATTCTTTTGTGACCAAGAACAACAACCCCAAGAAATGGAAAGCCAAGGCAGAAGAGGCGGACGCAGCATACCTGCTGAAGGCCAGAATCTCTTCCCTAAGATGCAACGACACTGATATTAAGGATGATTACGCTGAGGAAATCTTCGCTGTTGTCGGGGCGCAGGAAGAGAAGCCTTACCTCGACCTCAAGCTAGACAAGACGGAATACGACTGGGGAAGCACAGCCAAAGCCACGATCACCGCAAACAGGGGGGCGTCCAGCAAGAAGACGGTCAAGGTGTCAGCGCTTGGGGAGACATCGTCAATTACGCTTGCCCAGAAATACACAGAATATGAAATCAGCGTTCCCATACTGATGGGCGAGCCATGCGGGAACACGACAAAAATCACAGTCACTGCCCAAGGGCTGGGACTCTCATCGACAGAAGAAACAACGCTCAAGCCTGGAAACAAGTGCTTCCCAACGCCAAAAAAGCTAACTGGGTACAACTTTTCCCTGACGCCTGTATCCTCCCGAGGAAGCGAGGTGACCAGTGAAATAGTATTACACAACAACGAGGATATCCAGATGGATGTCGACATCTACAGCTACGTCTACCGCGGCTCCAAGAGCTACTCCGGCGAAAGGGAATACAACATGATGAGGATCAGATTAGGACCTTTCGAGACCAGATCAGTCGAATTGGTAAACAACGTCAACGAGAGCGGCAACTTCAGCGTCAAGGCCCTTGCGAGAGAGAAGGGCAGGAAGACCTGGAAGGAGATACGCAGCTGGGTCATGGTAACATTGCCAAAGAAAAACACGGCAGCGGTCATCGAATCCCCAGAGCCTCAAGTTGAGAATGATTCCGAGCCCCTGCCACCACCACTACCAGATGAAATGCCGGCAGGCGTGGTATTTGAATCCTCGTCGATAAAAGCAAAAAAGAATATATACTACCTGTTCTTACTGACGCTAATGGCGGCCTTACTGGCCGCCTTGTGGCACTGACAATGGACAAGAAGGAACTGAAAGAGAAAATCGAGGAAGGTTCGATCCTGACAAGGATCATCCTAGAGATCCTCGGGAAGCCAAAGGAGCACGTCGAAAAGACAGCAAAAGACCTGGAAAAGCAGATAAAGAGCCTGGAGAGACTAACGGTCCTCAGCTCTGAGGTGGCATCTGTCGAGCCGCAGGAGGAAGGCCTCTTCTCGACCTTCATCGAGACCGAAATCCTCTTTAAGAACATACATCACATCCTCGACTTCACATTCAACTTCATGCCTTCCTCAGTCGAGATACTGGAACCCGATAAGATTACGATGAAGACCGCAAGGTTCAAGGACCTCATACATGATTTCATTGGCAAGCATCACCAGGTCGAAGCGATGGCCAGGGAGATAAAGGCCCACAACTCCATAATTACCAAGAAGATGAGGATCATCATCAAAAACATGATCATCCTGGGGCTGAGGGACGGCGACAAGGACATCAAGACCCTATGCAAGATGGTCGGCGTAGATGAGAAGGGTATAAAGCCCTATCTCAAGGAGCTCGAAGAACAAAACATCATCACTCATTCGAAATCAGTTTATACCATGATAGGCAGGCTCAATGTCTAAAGAACTCCAAAACAAGGTCGAAGCTCTGCTCTTCGCCTCGGGCAAGCCGATAAGCGTCGAGGACCTCGTCCGGCTTACCGAATCCAACACGGCTTCTGTGAAAAAGGCCCTTGAAAGCCTAAGGAAGGACTTCGAGGGTCGGCCGCTCATGATAGTGGAGGAGAAAGACTCATGGAAGATGACCGTAAGGGAGCCCTTCCTACCTCTCGTGAGGAAAATCGTCGCAGACACCGAGCTCTCCAAGGCCACACTGGAGACCTTGGCAGTCATAGCATGGAAGAGTCCTGTAAGGCAGTCTGAAGTAATAGAAATAAGAGGGAACAAGGGCTACGAACACATCAAAGAGCTTGAGGAACTCGGCTTTCTCAAGAAGGAGAAGTACGGCCGGACTTACCTGGTGAAGCTCTCCGAGAAATTCTTCGAGTATTTTGATATCGAGGGTGACAAGGGCATCAAGGACATCCTCAAGAGTGTCAGGCTAGCTGACGGCCAGAAGAAGATAACCGAGGCCTTTGATAAGAAGAAGCTGGGAGGGCTTGAAGTGTACGACGAGGAGAAGGCCCCTGAGGAGCCCAAGGAGCTGGACAAGGATGAGGGGGAGAAGCTTGGGATGCTTGAAGTCGTCGATGAGAGGCCTCAGGAGGAAGCAGAAAGTGAGAAACCCGTAGCTCCTGAGCAGATAGAAGAGGAAGAGCCCTCAGAAGAGCAACCACAAGAAGAAGCCGAAGAAGCGCCAACAAAAGAACAGCCTGAAGAGCAACCAGAAGAAGAAACCCCAGAAGAACAACCACAAGAAGTTCCTGAAGAGCAACCAGAAGAAGAAACCCCAGAAGAACAACCACAAGAAGTTCCTG
>CAZPJY010000001.1:79476-110467 GCA_964587045.1 uncultured Methanosarcinales archaeon | reverse complement strand
CCTGAAGAGCAACCAGAAGAAGAAACCCCAGAAGAACAACCACAAGAAGTTCCTGAAGAGCAACCAGAAGAAGAACAACCACAGGAAGAACCTCCGGATGAAAAGAAGCCCGAAGTGGGCCCGAAAAGGAAACTAGATCCCGCGCTCAAGGATCTCATGTAAGATGCTGCTTCTAAAATGCCCCCATTGCGGGAACCAGATGAAATACGGGGGAAACCCTGTAGGCGGGAAAAGGAAATCCTGCGTCTACTGCGGCCGCAGCTTCATAATAATGAATCATGTATTGTCAGAAGTCAGATAGGGACGACAGAACCTAAGCTTGTCGAACGGTTCCTGCCTGAGTTCTTGGAAACGTAAAGCTTCTCATCGACCATCTTGATCATGGAATCCCTAAGGGACATGAGGGACATTTCGCTTACTACCTTGTTGGTTGGCTTGAAAACCCCGACGCCGCAGCTGATCGTGACCTGCATGACTATCTTCTCCCTGCTCCCCTCCTCAATTCTCTTCCTAATCTTCTCGGCTAGAGCTAAGGGGCTGGTCGGGTTCTTTGTGTCAGGCATGAATATGAGGAACTCCTCGCCCCCATGCCTTGAGAAGAAGTCGCTCTTCCGAACCATCCCTTTGGTAATGGTGCCCACGAAGTGAAGCACTTCGTCACCGACGTGGTGACCGTACCTGTCGTTGAACTGCTTGAAATGGTCTATGTCAAACATGATTAGTCCTATGTAGCCTTTAGCCTCCCTCTTCCTCTGGCCTAGGATTTTGGGCATGATCGTAAGGAGTGTATCCCTACGCAGAGCAAGAGTCAAAGGATCTATGTTCTTCCTGTAGGATTCATAGTTTAGCATATCCCTCTGCTGCTTGGCTTTTCGCGTCGACATCCTGATGTAGGCGTCGGTATGCATCCTTATCCGCGCTATCAGCGATGAGGGGAGTCCACTCTTTGCCAGGTGCTGGTTGACCTTGTTGCAGTAGTCTATGACATCCTCGGAAGCCCCGAACTTCCTTAGGTCCTGTTTCATCTCGTAGACGAACTGGCCTTCAGCTGATTTCCGGACCCAGGGCAGCATGGTTGCGAACCTCCTCTTCTCCTGACTCCCGATCCGCTCCACCCACTTCTCGATCCTCTCGTTGTAGTCGAATTCCTTCTGCAGGATTGTCCTTATCGGGATGATGAATTCCTTCTGCTCCCTGGACATCTCAAAGTTGATGTTCTGCGCAACGCGTCTCAGGCGGATAAGCAGAGGCGCCACATCCATGTACTTTACACCGTCAGACAAAATAATCCTCTGCAGGGAATTCAGCGTATTCTCCTCTTCTTTGACCTCCTTTTTTATGTTGGCAAGCATGACATGCCACCGGTTCAGGAGATCCGCAATATAGGTCATCGCCTCCTGGGAATTCCTGCCGTCAGCCTTTATAACCTGGAATCCTCTAATAACCTCCTGGAATCTCCCTTCAGCTGCAGGGATGTCCCCCAGGGCGGCGTGCCTGACACTCTCGAGGATTGCGGAGTTCAGGACTGAGTTCTCCCCTTTGAGCAGGTCGAGTATCTCCCCCTCCCCTACCTCCATCTTGTCGCTGTCGACCATTCTCGTGATGCCGTCGAACTCCCTGTGGATGTTTCCGAGTATCTGGGCGAAGTTCCCCCTCATCCTCCTCCTTATCTCATCAGGCACGGGGTTCTCCAGGAGTATCCTCTGGTCGCCTCTGAGTCCCTCCAGCTTTTTTGGGTCTCCCCTAACGTACTCGTGCTCGAGGTGGAGAGGCTCCAGGCGCTTGTCGACAACGCTTACGACCAGCTTGTTGTGCACATAGAAAGTCTTGTACCTCCTGTCAAAGTCCTTTAAAAACTGCTCTTCATACTTCCGGAACTGCGCTATTCTCAAGGCGAGGTCTTTCCAATCCACACACTGGAAACCGCGTCTCCAGTATATAAATATTGCCCAGAAAAACGCAACTTATTTAAATTCGGTTCATACTCCATTTATCGACGAGAAACGACCTTTTTCTCAGGGTCATAAGGGATGCTGATGGAGTCGAACGAGTTGAGGGATGAAGTCAACCCTCGGGAAATAGAAGATGAGATGAAAAGCTCATTTCTAGACTACGCCATGTCTGTCATAGTTTCACGCGCCCTGCCTGATGTCAGGGACGGCCTGAAGCCGGTTCACAGGCGCATCCTCTTCGCCATGAGGGATATGGGCAACCTCCACAACAGGCCTTTCAAGAAATCCGCCAGGATCGTGGGTGAGGTGCTTGGCAAGTATCACCCCCACGGAGACATGTCAGTATATGACGCGATGGTCAGGCTCGCTCAGGACTTCTCGATGAGGTACATGCTCGTGCAAGGGCAGGGCAACTTCGGAAGCATCGACGGCGATTCTGCTGCCGCAATGAGGTACACTGAAGCCAGGCTGGACCGGAAGGCAGAGGAGATGCTCGAAGACATCGATAAGAACACTGTGAAGTTCATGCCCAACTTCGACGGCTCTCTGCAGGAGCCCATGGTCCTTCCAAGCAAGTTCCCAAACCTCCTAGTAAACGGCTCAAGCGGTATAGCAGTGGGGATGGCCACCAACATCCCGCCACATAACCTCAACGAGGTGCTGAATGCGATAATCCAAACAGTCGACAACCCAGACATTAGCATTATTGAATTGATGGATATAATAACTGGGCCGGACTTCCCGACAGGCGGAATTATCCTCGGAAGGTCAGGGATAAAGGACACCTACCTGAACGGGAGGGGGAGGGTAGTCGTCAGGGCCAAGACCCACACAGAAGAGAAAGGCAACAGGAACAGCATCATAATCACAGAGATCCCTTTCATGGTGAACAAGGCCGTGCTGATCGAACAAATCGCCGATATGGTCAAGAACAAGATCATCGAAGGGATCAGCGACATCCGCGACGAGTCTGACAGGACCGGAATGAGGGTCGTCATCGAGCTCAAGAGGGACGCGCATGAGGACATAGTCTTAAACCAGCTGTTCAAGCACACCAGGCTCCAGGTGACCTTCGGGGCCAACATGCTGGCCCTCGAGGACAGCAAGCCCAGGATATTCTCCCTCAAGGAGTTCATCGAGGCCTTCATAAAGCATAGGATCAGGATAATCCGCAGGAGGACTGCTTTCGACCTCAAAAAGGCCCAGCAGAAGGCTCACATCCTTGAAGGGTTGCTGGTTGCGCTCAACAACATCGACAGGGTCATCCCTCTCATAAGGGCCTCGAAATCGGTGGAGTCCGCCAGGTCCCAGCTTACTCTCGTGTTCAAGCTGAGCGAAGAGCAGGCGCAGGCCATTCTCGACATGAAGCTGCAGAAGCTGACAAGCCTCGAGCAGCATAAGATAAAGGACGACCAAGCAGAGACCCTCAAGATGATCGCAGAGTACAAGTCCATCCTCGACTCCGAGGTCAAGGTACGCGACATCATCAAGAACGAGTGCGAAGAGCTCAAGCGAAACTACGGTGACGAGCGCAAGACCGAAATCGACGAGACGCTCGAGGACGGCCTGGACATCGGAGACCTCATACAGCCTGAGGATGTCGTGGTCACTATATCGCAGGACGGCTACGTCAAGAGGGTCCCTCTCGACACCTACAAGGCACAGCACAGGGGAGGCAAGGGCATCATAGGCGCTGGAAAGAAGGAGGAGGACGCAATAGAGCACCTCTTCGTCGCCAACACCCATTCCTACCTGTTGCTTTTCACCGACAAGGGCATCCTCTACTGGATAAAGGTCTATATGATACCGGAGGCGAGCAGGCAGTCCAAGGGAAAAGCAGTGATCAACCTGCTTCAGCTGGACAAGGATGAGACCATAACCGCGTTCATACCGGTCAAGGAATTCTCGAAGGGAAAATACCTGATGATGGCCACCAATATGGGCACGGTCAAGAAGACCCCCCTGGAGGCCTTCTCCAACCCGCGCAGGGGAGGCATTCGCGCCATCCACCTGCTTGAAGGAGAGCATCTCGAGAATGTCATACTCACCAACGGAAAGCAGGAGGTCATACTCGCGACTTCGAACGGCCTTGCCATCAGGTTCAACGAGGCAAACGTTCGGCCCATGGGACGCGCGAGCCACGGCGTCCGGGGCATACGCCTCAGGAAGGGGGACAGCATGATAGGCATGGTGAGGGCTGGACCTGACAAGACCCTGCTCACAATTACCCAGAACGGCTACGGCAAGAGGACGCCTATCAATGAGTACAGGCTGATATCAAGGGGTGGCAAGGGAGTCATCAACATCAAGACCACCCAGCGCAACGGCAGGGTAGTCGCAGTGAGGACTGTAGACGAGCTGGACGAGCTCATGTTCGTCACCAAGAACGGAATCGTTATCAGGATGCCCTCAAAGGACATCTCCACCATCAGCAGGAACACGCAAGGTGTCAGAATCATGCGCCTCAAGCAGGGTGACGAGGTGGTGGCTGCCGCGAGGATACTCGGCGAAAGGGAGGTCCCAAACGGAATCGAAAAGGCGCCTGAGCCCAAGAAGGCTGAGGGAAAGACCAATGGAAGCACTGATATTCTGCAACAAAGGGATAGAGCAAGAAGCGATAGCGGAGATAAGAAGTCTGATAGGGAAGAAAGCCCAGACCTCTTCTCCGGGAACAGTGAGCTTTTCCGCAAGCGAAGATGAGCTGCTGAAGCTTGCGTACATGGGCCGGACCTTCACAAACGTCCTCCGCTTCAAGGTGTCCTTCAAGTTCTTTGACCTAGACAGCATCCCTCCCCTAAAGGTGGGCCATGACCCAAAAAAGAGCTTTCGGGTGAGATGCGCCGGTGACAGGGCGTTCCCTGCCGATGAGCTGGAGAGGATGATAGGATCCGCCATATACAAGGACTGCGGAGGCGCAAAGGTCGACCTGAGCTCGCCTGACGTCAGCTACATAGCCGTCTTCTCCGCAGGGACCTGCTTTCTCGGGTCAGATGTCGCGGGCTTCGACATATCGAAGCGCGACTACATGGTCTTCCACAGGAGAAGGACCCTCAAGCCGACGGTCGCCGCAGCCGCCGTCATGAAAGCCGGTTGGGAACGAGGCATACTGCTCGACCCTTTCTGCAACTCGGGCACCATCACCATCGAAGCGGCGCTGATGGCCAAGAACAAATCCCCACAGTACTACCGAAAACGGCTCTTCCAAACCAGCCCCGTCGATCCGCCGGCCGTAAAGGACGACAGGACGGTCGTGGCTGTCGATGAGGAGTTCTCAGCGATTGCCGCCAGCAGGAAGAACGCAAAAGTGGCAGGGGTTGACATCCAATTCTCGAGGAACGAGGTGGAATGGCTAGATACGAAGTTCGGGAATGGTGAGGTATCAGCAATCGTAACATACCCTCCCAACATGACATCCAGGTCAGATTCGACTAGGAGGTACCGGGACCTCTTCGCCTGCGCAAAAACCATCCTGGATGGAAGGATGGTGATACTCACCCGTTCCGGAAACGAGGTGCGCGGAGCTGCTGAGGGATGGGCACTCGAATCGTCAGAGACCGTATGGCAGGGAGCTGAGGACCTGGAGATGCTTGTCTTCAAAAAGCTTAAATAGAAGATTCCATATGACCAATATGGGGGTGAGCAGCATGCAGTGTGAGATGTGTGGTTCTGATGGTCAACTCTTCAGGGTGGATATTGAAGGCTCTGTCCTTATCGTATGCAAGTCCTGCGCGAGCTTCGGCAAGATTCTGGGGAGCGCAAGCCCCAAGCCCGCCCCAAAAAGAGCCGCGCAAAAGCCGGTGCTGCGGAGGGAGGAGTTGACTGAGTACATAAGGTCAGATTATGGAAGGGTCATCAAGGAGGCAAGGGAGCGGAAGGGCCTCAAGCAAAAGGACATGGCTGAGAGGATCTCAGAGAAGGAGTCCCTTATCCACAAGATGGAATCCGGCCATTTCGAGCCCAATCACGAGCTCGCACGCAAGCTCGAAAGGTTCCTGAACATCAGCCTCATCGAGCAGTTCAGCAGCGATGAGGATCTCAAGGTAAGCCATGTGCAGGGCTCCGAGCTAACTATAGGGGACAAGGTCAGGATCCGGAAACGAGGATGAGTTTTTCGCAATCCCCTTCTGACAATGAGACCAGTTCCAGGTTCGACCTGAGAGCCTCAACCATCCTTTCCTTTTCCGCCGGACACATCTCATCGCCAGGAGGGCACCTCAGGTCGCACGTGTTCAGCAGCACCGCCTCAAAGTAAGGGGCTTTTTCTGAGATCTCACGTGCCCTCTCGGTGCTGAACGACGGGTAGTACAAAAGGTCTGTGGCCCCAGCGTCCGAAAGCAGTAAACTCAGCGGGGACGATATGGCATACCCATGAGGATTTTCCCGGGCATAGGACTGAAGGACATCCGGAGGTGGTTGGCCGAAGAGATCGGGAGAGTTGTAGGCAGTCTGGACTGCCCAAGCTGCTCCGATGATGAGCGCCACTGCAAGCCATGCTCTCCCCTTACGAAGCAAGGAGGCCCACGCATAAGCTGCCAGCATGCACAGGTAGGGAAGCGCCATGACCAGGAACCTGGCCTCCTTGTGCGCCAGCGAAAACAGGTAGGCAAGCATGAGGGTGGGCACGGTAAACAGGTGAATGCTGGTCCTGTCCTTCCTCATCAGCACGAGCACAGCCCCAGCAGCAGCCATCATGGCTAGTATGCCTTCTGATGAAAGGGCATAGAGGTAGTATCCCATACCGCGGCCCAGCCACGACACCTGATCCTGCTCGACGACCGTCTGGCCCATGGTGAAAGGCAGCAGCATGTTGCCATACACGATCAGGTTTGATGCCAGGTAGGCCGCCATTATAAGAACGAATCCCAATAGGAACAGGCCTGTCTTGAGGCTGGCAGATTCCATCTCCATCGCCCTGACCTTCGGATGCCTCCATTTGCCTAAGGGGAAGAGCCAGACACCAAACAGGAGGGCTGCGGCCACAAGACCTTGGGGGAATCTCGTGAGCGCTGCGAGCCCTACAACCAATCCTGACCATAAGTACCTGCCCTTAATGAAGAGGTGGATGCCCAGCAAGGCCAGAAATATGGATGGGATGTCAGTCATGCGCTGAGGAAGCAGCGCCATTACCAGCGGGGACAGTGACCAAGCAAGCGAAGCCGCCAAAGCCTCCCTCTCCCCGAAAACCGTCCTCGATATGAGGTACACCAGATAAACGCTGGCGAGGAAGCATGCCAAGGTCAGCATCTGCGCGAAGGAGAGGGGATCGATGCCGATGCGCCATCCTAGTCCCAGAACTACCGGCCAGATGACAGGCCTGATTGGCTCCCACAGGCCTGAGTGCCCCAGGGACCAGATGTACTTCCCCATCCCCAGGTACACTGCCGAGTCCCACCAGAGACCTGGCGAGTTGAGGTCATAGATGAAGAAGATCGCTGCGGCGACGAGCATTATGGCGATTATTTCTTTTCTCATCTTACCAGCATGCTGCAAGTTTCGTTGAGGCAGATGGTTATGTCTTCGTGCGCGCCGTTCTTGAGCAGTACACTGCCTCCGTTTTCAAAATATGTCCCCTCAAGGGTGTAGTTGCCGCTCCCTACAAAGGAGAGGGTTATCGGCCTCGGGTCATCGGAATCAATCCTTATGACCTCGCCCTCGTGCTCGAACTCAACGTCGCGGGAGTACCATGAGATCATCTCGTCAAACGAAGCTACCTGCATGTCATCCCTCCCATTTATGTAATCCAGCAGGTCGGAAAGCTCTTGGAAGTCCTTGTCCTCCATGTAGTAATAAGCCAAGTCTACGACCACGTAATCATGCTCGAATGTCATGTAATCCGTTATCGCCTCTTCCATGCTCTTGGCATCCTGCAGGGTCAGGGGCGACCAGGACTCGACATGGTTGACCTTCTCGTCGAGCCTCAGGAGGTCTGTCTCGGTCCAGTCGTTCCAGACAGATGAGTAGGCCTTGAAGCCTGCCTCCTCTGCGGCTCTTGCTGTGTCCTCATTGCCCCTGTTGAACGGCGGGACGAAGACTTCGGGCTCGACACCTAGGTACTGGTATATGAGGGCCTTGCCGTGTTTGATCATGTCCAGCTGCTCCTGGTAGCCAAGTCCTGTGAACTCAGAGAGGTCTCCGTTGTTGGCATGCGCATACCCATGCTGGGCGACTGAGAAGAGCGGGTCCTTGAGGGTCTCCTTAACGTATTGAAGGCTCTCGTAGTTGAGCTGGGGAAGCTCAGCAGGAACTATGAGCCACAGCAGCGGGACGCCCTTCTCCTCGAAGAGGTCGTTTAACCTCCTGAAGTTGTCGGCCTTCCAAATGTTGCCCTTGCCGTCCTCGGTGTACAACCCTGCTGCGTTGTCAGCCCTGAACAGCACCATCAGCTCCTTGCCTCCCGGGTTGGGAAGCATCTCCACCCGTCTCGACAGGGTGATGTTCAGCTCCTTTAGCACCTCATTCTCATCCAGCTTCGGGCCGTCCTTTGTGAAGATGAAATAATCGTCTCCATTGTAGCGCTGCCAGTATGCTAGGTCCATGTCATCAAACAGGGTGAGCAGGAACCTGTTCTTGCGGTCGACGCATTCAGGGTCCTCGCACAGGTAGGATCGGGTGGAGAAAGCGGCTATCGTAATCTCATTCTTGTGGGTCCTATATTCGTACACGCCGATGTCGAAGTAGAACCCCGCGGCCATTGGCAGGTCGTTGTACACCGCCATGAGGGGGTCTGTTGTGAACATGAATCCTTCCATCCCCTGCGGGTACGTGTAGAATCCCATGATAGGCCTCTCATCCTTGGGCATCCAGTTTATCATGCGCTCAGTCCTGACCAGCGCGACGACCATCCCCGCGATTATCAAAAACATTACCAAGGCGATGGCAAATGCGCGCGCCGAGGGTTTGAGCTTCTTCCTCATCAGGTGGAATACCTGACCTATCCCTGCCCCGGCCAAAATGGCAAGGTAGGGAAGGAACGAAAGAGCGAACCGGAGCTCCTTGTGCTGAGTGTAGGTGAAGTACGAAAAAAGCAGGATGAGCGGCAGCAGAACTGCTAGGTACCTCTCCTTTCGGTAAAGCTTCTTCGCAATGATGTACCAAAGGCCGATTGCTGCGAAAATGAGCAGGGCGTTCTCCTTCAGGAGCTCTGTGAAGTAGAACAGGCGGGATCCCTGGTAGACCCATGCGTTGCTGTATTCTATGGTAGAGAAAGCCAGGAGGAAAGGCCTGAAGAGTGCATCCTTTGCGTTCGCCGTCACATCCTTGTAGAAGATCAGGTTGAAAATGAAGTAGGGGATGACGGTTGCGAAGAACCCGGCCAGGGTCATGGCCGCAGCCATGACGGCCTTCTGCACCTTAGGGTATGATGCAACGGCCGCGTAGGCGAATATGATGACAAAGGATGCTACCACTATGCCTTGTGGAAAGCGCGTCAGGAAGGCCAACCCTGCGAGCACCCCGGCCCATGCGTATTTCCTGCTGATGAAGAGGTCCACTGCCACGAGAGCCAGCAGCGTGGACGGGATGCCAGTCAGGACACGCGAGGAGTACTCTATGAAGATGGGCAGGAAGGCCAGGATGAGGGCTGCAATCGTTCCAACACCCTTGTTGAAGAGGCGCGTCCCGATCCGGTAGGTCATGAATATCGTGGCCGCTCCGATGAGTATCTCCAACCCCGTTCCGAAAGCCACCGGGGAGATGCCAAGCTTCCATATAAGCCCCAGGATCAGAGGGAGTACTAGAGGCCTCAGGTCCTCGAAGAAGCCGACGGTCCCGCCAGAGAATAGGTACTTGCCCATCGATATGTAGACTGCCTCGTCCCAGTATATGTCTTGGTGGTAGAACAGCATGACTACCTTGACAATGAGAAATAACACGATAACGGCCACAATCCCGATGGTGCCTTCCTTTAGGTATTCCCTTATGGTTGAACGCATAGGCTTTTGTCCTTGAAGTTCGCGCAGATGATGCTGCTTAAAGCCCCTCTCTCGACGACACCTTCATAGCGGGTCTCGTTGATGATCAGGGTCGGCAGCTCGGTGACGCCGTATCTCATCATCAACATGTCGACCATGGGCTCATCGTTCCTGAGGTCAGCGTTCAGCGGGAAGACCAAGAAGCGATCGTTGTACTTCTTCTTGAAATAGGTGAGAATGACTCCCTGGCTGGGGCATATCTCGCAGTTATCGTCAGAATAGAAGTACAGGACAGGTACGAGGTCCCGGTAGCAAACCTCCTGGGTCCGTCGGGCGAAGAGCCAATACTTGAGGTTGTCAAGTATGTACCTCCTCCTGAGAAGGTCGTACTCGTCATCCTTCATCTCAGAGTCCTTCTGGAACTCCTCCATCTTATCGATTGTGTAGCCGAGGTCAGCGATACTGTCCTCCAGGGTAGCGTGCAGCACGGCGCAGCTTTCGTTGTCATTGCCAAGAGTTGAGAGGTAAAGGTACTGGAACTGGAGGCTTTGGTAGTTGATGTCCTGCAGGCTGTTGACACGCGTTATCCACTGGAGGCGTTCGTTGTCTATTATCATTCCAAGCGCGACCCCCAGCACGAAAATCAGGATGGTCAGCACGCCTGCTATGACATATTTCTCCTTGCTTATCTTCCTGTGGTCCATTCCCTCACCACTTCTGCCTTTTGCCCACAACGAGCTCTACCAGGACGACTATCGAGATGAATGCCAAAAAGATGTAGTATATAAAAAAGTATGGGATGAGGTACATCCAGCCGTACTTCCCGAACTGCTCATCAGCGTTCCGATGGGCAAGCACGAAGACTATGACTGCGATGAGCAGTAGGATGTAGGCCACGAAGACTCTCCCCAGGGCGATATCCAGGAAGTTGTACTTGAACGTGAAGTCAGCGAGGTATGGCATGATGTCGAAGCCTATGAGGGAGAACCGGTGGAACTCCTGCAGTAGGGGGTAGAAAGTGAAGTAGAAAAAGAAGAACACTGCCCCGATACTGAGGAAGAATGACGCCATGTTGAGGGGCATCATGACCACTCCGAAGTCGCCGTACTTCTTGTTCATTATTATGTTCTTGTACTTGAATATGTTCAGGATGCTGCCCTTGAACCATCTGTTCCTCTGCTTGTAGAAACCTTTCATGTTGTCAGGCCCGATCGTGAACACGTAGCCGTCCGGGCATTGCCGCAGCCTGTAATGGTGCTTTTGGACCCTATATGCTATCTCCTGGTCCTCCACGAGGTTTCCCACCTCGAAACCTCCCAGCTTGCGTATGACCTCAGTCTTGTATAGTGAGAACGGCCCCGGAGCCACGTAGATCGAGTCCAGATGGCCCATTAGGCGGTGGATGAACATCGCGACGATGTACTCCACGCGTTGGAACTTCTGTATCAGGTTGTTTGGCTCCTTGATCCTCATGGCTGGTGTCACAATCGCAAGTTTCGGGTCACCTTTTTGGAACATGAAGACCATCTTCTTGAGGGTCTCTTTGTCGACGAATGAGTCGGCGTCAAGGCATGCAAAGTATTCTCCTTTGAGAATGGCCAGCGCGTCGTTCAAAGACTTGGCCTTGCCCTGATTTTTCTGGTCTAGGCAAAGTATATCCCTCCCGGGATGGGCTTTGATTACCTTCTTTATCTCCTTGAGGGTGCCGTCCTTGGATCCGTCGTTGACAACTATGAGCTGCAGCCTGCTGCTTGGGTAGTTGAGTCCGAGCACCGACTCCATCGTTTCCGCGATGGTCTTCTCTTCGTTGTAGGCAGGTATCACTACTGAGACCTGGGGGTATCTCCGCGGCCGTTTTTTATTTGCGTCCTCTTCCTTCAGCAGGTTCCTCTTGTCGATGAATACCATGATCCAAAAGACCGTGAAGTACAGGGATAGGAGGTATATTACCCATACGGCTATGTCGACTGCATCCATCAGGACCTGTTATCCTATCAGGATTTTTAAACTTTTTCCACAGAAGGCTGGTATTCCCAGATCTCGATGCCGTTCTCGAAATACACTCGGCTGAAGGTCTCGTTGTTGGTGAACAGGAAGAGCAGGCCCTCCCCGTCAGTCTTCCAGACCTCTCCCTCCTTCATTATGGGATCGATCCATATGTAGCTGATATCATGCTCGTCGAGCATCTCTTTGGTGTTCTTCAGGTTCCGGGACTGGAAAATCGGGTTTATAATGCTGTATCTGGGGGATATGCCGTCTGCGACGGTCACCCTGTCTGCCACAAGCTGTATCCAGAAGCCGTTGGAAGGATGGCTCAGAACCACCGAATCATCAGGCGAGTTCGCCTGCAGCCATTCAAGGCTGTCGATTATAGCATCATCAGGGGGGAGCTCAACAAGCCTGTTGAGGTACGCGACGCTCGAAAACAGCAGTCCGCATATCATAACGAATACCGTGGCGACCTTGAGGAAGTCGATGTCCCATTTCACGCCCATCAGTTGCATGAGAGCGAAGCCTGCGGCGAATGAGAGCGGGAACGCCACGAAAGCTATCAAGCTGTGGAAGAACAGGGATGCGATTCCGAGCAGTGAGAGGGTTATCATTACTGGCAGGTTCTTCTTCGACCAAAGCATCTTGATGCCAAAAAGTCCAAGAAGCACTGTGAAGATTCCATAGCCGTGGATTCCGCCGAACTCTGCTATGGAAAGCATCGGCTCAGATATCTGGATGTGAATGCCCTGAGCAAGGGCCACCACCACGAGCGACACGCCCACGACCGCCTCAGCAGCGATGAATATCCTGTCCTTCTTGCCCAAGATGTGGGCGAGGCTGAACACCATCGCTGCAGTCCCGACGGCCTCGACAATCCCGAACTGCGCGCATATGCTGATGAACGGCAGGGAGAGCAGCCTCAGCGGCCATGCGTCTGCCGAAAACAGAAACAGGCCTACGAGCATCATAAATGCAAGGAACGATGCCGATGAGTAAAAAGAGAACACTGATATGAAAGCCGGCCCAAGTATCAGTATGAGGCTTGTGACAAGTGTTTCAGAAGTGGAAGCGCCCATCTTGCGGATGATAAGGAAGAATATCAGGAACGACAGCAGGCCTAACAGGGGAGGTATAGTGGGTGACGCATTCACCTTCGAGGCGAGCAGGTGGAAGGGGTTCAGGTTCCTTAGCCTGCCTCCCTCTATCATAGAGTCCCAGTAGGTCCCTTCCTTCGCTATCCTGAGATCGTAGTAGGGCTCCTCTCCCATAAGAGCGTGGTTTCCCATGGCATTCCTGAGGATTGAAGGGGTGAAGAGCACGAGCACGGCCAGGAGCATGGTCAGTACCAAAAGCTTCCTCTCTGACATGCGGAAAATGGATCCAGCCATCATACAGCCTCCATCACGCAGGCAACGCGGTATATCTCCACCCCTGACTCGTTGTAGATGTTGGGGAAGCAGTCCGAATCGGCCAGGTATGCGGGTCTCGTTATGTTGTAGCTCCTGAGTATCCTCGGAGTTATCAGGAGGTATTCAGCATCGTACTTGTTGAGGAGGGG
Organism: uncultured Methanosarcinales archaeon; assembly: GCA_964587045.1. Lineage (GTDB taxonomy): Archaea > Nanobdellota > Nanobdellia > Woesearchaeales > CAZPJY01 > CAZPJY01. The sequence continues at coordinate 97,055 of CAZPJY010000001.1, read as the reverse complement.
GATCGCGTCTGTCTTGTAGAACGATGTGTAGACCCGTTCGATGTCGTTTAGGGTCTGGTCCACGTTTGAGAGCAGCAGGAAATTCGAGTCGGCGACATCTTTTCGCTGGGTGAAATAGTTGATCATATAGCCGTAGTAGGGGGTAGCGAATATGGCGCGGTCGCCTTCGGTGTGGCTCCCCATCCACTTGAGGGACTCAACGACGTTCGAGGAGGGCACATTTGCAAGCTCCTTGTTGGCCAAGTAGATGGAAGGCACGACCGACGAGAAGAAGAATAGTATGATGATAAGTGCGAGGAGCATGGACTCAAGCTTGGCAAATTTGGTCTTCCTGAAGTACAACAGGGCATCCTTTAACCACATTGAGAAGAGGACAACCATCACAGCCCCGAGGAACATGAGCCCGAACAGGGATGGAATCATCCTCAGCCAAAGCAGTCCCATCGTGGTCAGGGCCATGGCAGAGAGGAGGTAGGCGGCCCGCTTCTTTATCCTGAATGTGTATGCGACAATGAGGTACATACCGAAGAGGAACGGCACCACCCCTATCCCGATTACTGCATCGAGGATCTGAAACTGGCTGAACCGAGTCGCAAGGTAGGTCACGGGTGAGTTTTGCCAGATAACGGCCGTGCCATACAGCAGGAAGGCATTCTTGAATATCAGAAGCTCAAACCACAGGAAGAGCAGCAGGGAGAAGAGGATGAACTCGACCTCGGCATGACGGGTCTGCAACCTGTCGACCTTGGTTAGGAGGTAATAGAAGACCAACCCGGCGAGAAAGAGGACCACAGAGGGAGTGGTTGCTATGAGCACGGCAAGGCAGATTATCAGTGGCACCAGCGCTTCGTCTTTTCGGCCGAAGACCAAGAAGAGGTAGAAGCACAGGAGGATCAGGGGAATCGCAAGCGAGTAAAGGGAAACTGAGTTGAAAGTCCCGGCGAAGTAGATAGGTATGAAGGCTGCGAAGAACGATGTGAACAGCGAGACCTTCCTGTTCTTGGTTATTTCGAAGGCCAGCAGGTATGTCACGAATACAAGGGTGGATGCCAAGATGTTGGGTATGATCTTCGCTGCTAGCACTACGGGCATGAACAAAGAGAAGCCTGCCAGCAGGTAGTGAAAAAACGGGGAGAAGATGTACATCCTCCCGTTGAAGCTCAGGGGGTCCTCAAAAAGGACACCTTTCCCTTCCACGATGTATTGGACCTGCCTTATCACGAAATATGAATTGTCCGTCGAGAACTGGTCGATGTCAGAAGTCTGGAATGTGAAGTACAGGCGTGCGCCTATGGATATCAAGAAGAAGGCTATGAGAATCATCATGTGCGGTTTTAGCTTCATGGACCAGCAGAGCCAGGCTATATTTTTATACCCTTCGCAAAGTATTTAAATTTACCACCTTCCCGAGTTGCTTATGAAAAAGCTCAGGAGCAGCACGGGAAGCGAGGTTTTCGACGAGTTGCTCGAGGGAGGGGTCGATTGCGACACCATCACGACTGTATACGGTCCGGCCGGCAGCGGGAAGACCAATTTCTGCCTGGTCTGCGCCCTCTCAGCGATTAAGGAGGGCAAAAGGGTGGTATTCATTGACACTGAAGGCAATTTCTCTGTCGCAAGGTTATCCCAGCTGACCGAAGATTACAGCTCAGCGCTGAAGAGCTTTTATTTCTTCAAGCCAGTGACCTTCGACGAGCAGAAGGCCGCCTTCGACAAGCTCCGCACCGCGGTGAAGGAAAGTGTTGGTCTGATAGTCGTCGACTCTATCTCGATGCTGTACCGACTGGAGCGTGGCCAGAAGCAGGAGGACGTACCGGCCATCAACAAAGAACTGGGCCTGCAGCTTTCTTTCCTGTCCGAGATAGCGCGCACTAAGCACATCCCTGTGGTGGTCACCAACCAGGTCTATGCCAACTTCGAGGAAAAGGATGGTGTCAGGATGGTGGGTGGAGACATCCTGCGTTACGGCAGCAAGTGCCTGATTGAGCTTCAGAACCTGAAGGGGAACAAGAGGAAGGCTATACTGCAAAAGCACCGTGCCTTGCCGGCAGGCAAAGAGATTATTTTTTCGATTGAGGCGAAAGGGCTGGAGCGCGCCTCTTGAGGAAAGCGACGTTGCGCTCTATCTCCGGGACGATATTAGTAAGAACAGAGCCCATGGCGATTAGGTTGACTGAAAGCACTGAGAAAGCCCTCTCCGATTTCTCTATCCGGTTCTCGATGTCCTCGGAGAATTGGTTGAAGCCCTTGCTTATCTTATTGAGGTCGTCGCTGACTAGGTCAAGCCTCGCGCCAGCCTGAACCTGCCATTCAATGACTCCCTTTATGATCTCGTCCAGCTGAGTCCACCTCTTTTCGACAATCCTCTCAGCCAGCTCTTCTAAGTCGTTAGCCTCAGGGCCGTATGCCATACTCCAGAAGTAGTCGGTTTACTATTTATTATTTTTGGATAGCTCAGCTATCCTCGATTCAACCTTCTTTGCCATGCCCTTCTGGGTCTTAAGTTTCTTCAGGGCCTGTGCGAGCTTCTTGTCACCGACGACATCGTAGACCCACGCAGCAAAGTCGTTCTTGCCCGAACCGGTGTGGTGGGAAAATGCCTCAATTGGCATGGTTTTCATTGCAGAAAGAAGGTCAGTCAGATTCCGAAGGGTTCCACCCCCAGAAAGCCAGAACACGTTCACTTCAGAAACATCAGAAAGGAAACCACTGCTCAAATGTCTTCGTCCTCGTTTATGTAATCAACCAATCGGTCATCGCCTTTGTCGTCGGTCTTGTAATAGTTTTCAAACTCTTCCATAAAGTCATCATACTCTTCCATACCCACCATGCCTCCTAGAAACTAAAGTCGTTGCGACACACCTCGCTGCAAACCTAATTCAAGGATGGTGGTCCTATATATATTTTTCTGTATTTGTCTAGTATTTGAAAAGAAAAAAAGCATAATCACTCTTCTGTGAAGTCCTCAGCTGTTGGCTTGAACTCCTCCGGCTTCTTGATGATCCCGCGCTTTAGCAGGTATTCTCGCGCGACAATCCAGAACAGCAGGCCCAGTGATTTCTTTCCCTTGTTGTTGCAAGGCACAACGAGATCGATGTAGTTGCTTTGGTTGTTGGTGTCGCACAATGCGACGACGGGTATTCCTATCTTCAAAGCGTCCGATACGACGTTGCGGTCAGGCCAGGAGTCAGTCACGAATACTATCTTTGCCTCGACATAGTTTTTTAGGTTGGGGTTGGTCAGAATTCCCGGAGGGTATCTTCCTGCAAACACCTGGGCTCCAGTTACTTCTCCAAACTTCTTGGCAGCCTTCCAACCGTTCTCACGCCTGCTCGCAATCAGTATGTCCTTGGGTTCGTACTGTGCAAGGAAGTTGACCAGCAGTCTTATGCGCTCATCAATCTTTTGGATGTTCAGCACAGAAAGCCCGTCCGGCCTGGTCTTATAGATGAACTGCTCCATGTACTTGGTCTTGAACTTTGTCCCTATGTGGATGCCAGCCTTAAGATACTGGTCGCTTGGGACTAGTAGGTCTTCTGTAGTCATTTTGGTCACCTCGCTTGAGGTATCAGCAGAAATGCCTTTTTTTATTACCTCAGGCATGCGCCGTCTATCCACGGCTTTGGTTATGCATCACGGGAATGGATATGTGTTTATAAGCTTATTTATTTTCAATATTGAAAATAATTATTTGAAAAAAAGGAATTCATAGTTTGATGGTACGCACAATATGGCATTTCTCGTCGCACGCGTAAATGTATGACAACACCTACAGTGTTGTACAGTTGGTAGCCCATGCAGCTGAAGATCTCATCCGGCTCGTGAGGGTAGTAGTTGGCGTTTCATCCTGATTTAATTAGCAGCTGAAACTGGCGGCGGTGGGACACATGCTCCTCTGATGCAGCCTCTTGCGCAGTGAATCTCATCATCCTCCCACCACCCATTCAGGCAGTAATATTCCAGCAAGGTATAATCGTCCAGGCACCTATCCTCATATGTCTTGCCAGCAAATACCTGACCTGATGAATACTGGTCCATTCCATTATCTGTTTCCTCACAGGTCTTTTCCTCCCAGTTACCATAACGGCCACACATCTTCGTTCCTATCTTAGTACCTGCTTGGACGCACGCGCCGCCTGACCAGCATTCCGCAGGGGGACAGCATCTAAATTCCTTCTGCTCCGGGTCAGTTACGCACTCGAGCCCAGGTTTGCACTGTTCGAGCCTAGCACATTTTCCATCTGCAGGAGATTCGTTAGTGTCCAGCCATCCATCGTTGTCATCATCATCATCGACTGCATCAGGTATATAGTCCTTGTCGAAATCTGCTGGTCTTGACAGGGCGTCATCAGGTCTCGAGCCAGCGATGTTCTCATTCTCGTCCGTGTAGTTGTCATTGTCATTGTCCAGATCATTGAAATCGGCGACGCAATCCCTGTCTATGCCGGAAGGAAAACTCGAAGCGTTGTTTGGACTGGTGTTCATCTCAACCTCGACAGCATCGGGATAGCAATCGTCATCATCATCCATGTCGCAGGAAGCAGAGTAGTTATAGATTGGAATGCATTCAACATGTCGGAACCTCCCGTCTTCGCAGTAGTCCTTGCCTCCACCCACATACCATAAGAGGCTGTCCCCCACGCAGGTCTCCGGAGGGCATACCCTCATAGAGTCAAGCTCTATATTGTTGTATACGTGCGTGATCTCGCCGCCGTCGCAGAAGTCGTCGGTGCAGGGATTCTGGTCGTCTGCATCCAAATCGTCGCATGAGCAGCCGTCATCCGAAACGCCAGGTGCCGGGTCGCTTCTGCATCCGTCAAGATGTTTCTTGGGAAAGACCTCTGTCTTGGGGCAGCGGTCCCTTATGTCGATGACTCCATCCCCATCCTCATCCTCGCAAGGAAGCTCAGACCTCGACTTTGATAAGATAACCTCAGAGAAGCTGTCAACGAAAATGCTGATGTAATTCTCCCCTGCATTCATCGAACAGGTGAAGAGGTCAGGCTCAGATATGCCATCTCCCCCTGGAGGTCCGGCCGGAACGCAAGTATGTTCAAGATTATTGTGCATGTAGACCACAATAAGTTGGCTCTCATCAACGTACGGGCCGTAGTAGAGCCTAACCTCTATATCTTGGTCAAATGTAGCCCCTTCGGGCTCGAGCTCGTAGGCCTCGTCTAATAAGGTCAACTGCCCTTCAGGCTGTTTCACATTCTTCGAGGAGGTCGGTGATACGCAGACTGCTTCCCTCCCAATATTTGTTCCAGTACCAGCAGGGATGTTGACAACGATTCCTCCGTCGCCGCTTGAGAAGGTCTGCTCCTCCGCAGCGTTGTTTTCAACGACCTCGCAGGCCTCAATGGTCCTTGCTATCTTAGCCGTACCACCCCGCCCCTCCAGGTAGACGCTTATCTTGTCGCGCTCGACATCGTAGCAGTAGTAGTAAGGGAAGGTGTCGTAGATGGCACCCTCAATGGCGTAGCTTGCAACCACCTTATCATCCTTTATCATGAACACGTTCTCATTGCTCCCTGAAGACAATGCGACCAGTATTTCAGGGAAGTTGGATAGGAACCTGCTCTCGCCGTAGTATCCAACCTTGGTCAGGTCGAAGAAGCAGACCTGGTCGATGTTTGAGGGGACAGTTATCTCTTCAGTCTTAATCGAGCCTACATTTGATGATATGGCCGCAATCGAACTGCGTAGCGAGGCTTCAAATTCGAGCCCTTGGGTCGTCAGCTTCCTCTCCCTCATGTCCTGAATGCCGCTCCAACCGAAGTACAGCACGCCGATGACGACGATGGCACTTAGGAGAATCAGTACAATCTGACCCTGAATCTGTCCTCTCTTCCCCACAATAGTCACCTCAGGAATATGATAGGATAAATATGGAATGATACTTTTTAAACCTTGCTATCGTAGGACTGCCGAGTTCCCAGCGCCCTCAAGCCCTATGACCAGCTTGCCGTTCTGGATCTCAAAGCACCGGTAGTAGGGATCAGGCACAATCAGCGGGCCTATGTTGTAGCCGTACGTGAATCCCTGGCCGAAGAGGAACATGTTGTGGTCCACCTCTATGCCATTCCTGACCAGAGGGTCCAGCTCCTGCCTACCATAAAGCTCGTCTTTCATGTAGATGTTCGCAAAGCAGATATGGCTCACTCCGTCAGGAACTGAGTAAGTTTGATATTTGACCGAACCCAGCCGGCTGAATGCGGCATCGACCGAGTACTTTATGTCAACCGAGAACTGGATTAGCTGGTTCTGCCTTGCCCGCTCGTTCATGTCCTGGATGGCACCCCAGCCAAAATAAAGCAGGAGGAGCGTGATGACTGCTCCCAGCACTATGAGGAAGATGTAGCTTTGCGCAATTCCCCTACGCATCGTATGCCTCCAAGAGCTCATATGACGGTCCTTCCGGGAGCAGGGTGCTCTTGTAGAGCCGGAAGCTCCCAACATTGAATGTGACTGGATTGATTGATATATCTTGTGCCTTTTGGCGGAAATCCTGGGCATCTTCGATCCTTTTGACCCTCGCAAGGGTGAAGTGGGGTGAGAATCTCTCCCTCTTAGCGGATAAAACGCCTTTGACGCTGTCAGAGAGGGTTTGGAGTGCTGGCTGGTCCAACACCCCGACCCAAACCACCCTGGGCCGCTTCCACGAGGGAAAGGTCCCTAATCCTGAAATCGTGACTGAGAACTGTTTGAACCTCACAGATCTCAGTTTTTCCTGTATCTCATCTGAGCCGGCGACCTCTCCGATGAAATGAAGTGTCAGGTGGAACTGCCTGGGAAAGGATGCGCGGAGCCCTTCCATGTTCTTCAAACGCACCTGAGCCGCTTTCAGAGCGTCCTCAGCTTCTTTCGGTATGTCTATGGCCACAAAAAGTCGCATATGTTAGAAAGATAAGAAAAAAGTATAAAAATTCTATGCCTTTGGTTTCGCTGCTGGCTTTTCTTCAGGTTCTTCTTCAGGCTCTTCTTCAGGCTCTTCCTCAGCAGGTTCCTCCTCAGGCTCTTCCTCCTCAGGCTCCTCCTCAGCAGGAGCTTTCTTAGCGGGTTTTTCCTCAGGCTCTTCCTCAGCAGGCTCCCCCTCAGGCTCTTCCTCAGCAGGCTCCCCCTCAGGCTCTTCCTCAGCAGGCTCCTCTTCGGTTTCTTCCGGCTCTTCGCCGAAATCTTCAGAGTCCTCAACTGGCTCATCTTCCTCGGCTTCAGCTGCCGCTTCGGCTGCTGGGGCACTGGAGGATCCGACAACTTCTGCGAAACCTACTCTTCGCAGGACTTTGGTCACCTTGACCCTAACGTTGTCGCCTTCTTTTACACCGGGCACGAAAATGACGAACCCGTTCTTCTTCGCTATTCCATCGCCTTTCTCACCGATGGCTTCGATGGTCACATCAACCTCTTCGCCCACATTAACCGGGGCTGATCTCATACCTGGCCTAGGGCCATAGTTCATATCTCTCATTTCCTTTCACACCTTATGCTATTTAGCCGCTAACGCAGCCTTTTACACTAGGAAGTTTAAAAAGATATAAAAAAGTTATGGAGAAAAAGTCAATTACGCATCTTTTATGCCTGTCAGCTCGACTACGAAGTTGGCCTCGCCCTCAGGCAGGTTCGGCGAGTCGATGAGCTTGGCGACCCTCGTGCCCTTCTTCCCCTTCCTAAGGTATATCCTGAAAGTCGACGCGTGAGCGACGATATGCCCCCCAATAGCCTGGGTCGGGTCGCCGAAAAACATGTCGGGCTTGGCCATTACCTGATTGGTGACATAGACCAGGATATTGTACATGTCCGCAAGCTTCAGAAGCATGTGCATGTGCTTGTTAATCTTCTGCTGCCGCTCAGCAAGCGTGCCCCTCCCCACGAACTCCGCACGGAAGTGGGCAGTCAGGGAATCGACGATTATCACCCGGACCTTCAGCCCTCCCTTTATCAGCTCCTCAACCTTCTCAGCGAGGAGCATCTGGTGGTCCGAATTGTACGCACGCGCCACCTTAATGTGGCTGAGCGCCTTATCAGGGTTGATCTTTGCTCCTTTAGCGATTTGCTGGATCCTTTCGGGCCTGAAGGTGTTCTCAGTGTCGATGTATATGGCATAGGCGTCCGGGTCGTTCTTCTGGCAGTTGACCGCAAGGATGTGGCCCAGCTGGGTCTTGCCTGAACCGAACTCGCCGAAGCACTCGACTATCGCGTTGGTCTCGAAGCCTCCACCCAGCAGCTGGTCGAAAGACTTGCTTCCGGTCGGGATTTTGATGACCTTCGCGCGCTTGGCGAGGATGTCGGTCCCTGATTGGAAGCCCATGTTCAACGATTCACGGCTGAACTTGATCATCTTGCGCGCAACGATCTCTGATACTCCAGCAGCGTCGACAAGTTCGCCGGGCGTCGCCACCGCGACGGCCATGATTGTATCGTACCCTACAGAGCGCAGCTTCTCGGCAGTCGCCGGACCCACTCCGGGTATGTCATCAATCTCCGGTGTCTTGTCTTTTTCCATCTCCATCTCCTCGGTGCCTTTAAGGCCTTGAGCTTTTTTTACGTCAGCATCCATGGTATCACCCTGTTTTTAAAAACGTTTCCTCACGAGACACTTCTCGTTGAGTCGTTCATGATCATGTACTCGTACGCCTTCCTCAGCACGAGCTCTGCCTTGGGAAGATCGTTCGCCCTAAGCGTCTTCGAACTCTTCCAGGACCCCTCTTTGTCCTTGTAGTTTCTTTCCAACGAGACTGTGAAGAAAGAGCCTGTCTCGGCCTTGTTGGCCCAGATTGTGGCAGATACAGCTCCTGCCTTGAATTTTTTCTCAGGTGTGTTTTCCATTCCAATCGCCTCCCTTCCTTTCGGATTTTGTTTCAACCCCGGAATTTGCCTGGCTGCGTGGCATTCGCCAGTGACAGCCAGGGCATGGGGGTGGGAATCATCGCGCTTGCGATAGTGAATAGATTGAGAAGCCGGTTTAAATAGCTCACACGATGGTGTCCAGTGTCCAGTGGATAGATAGTTTTATTATTACAGCCCATAACCAAATATGTATGAACCTGCCCAATTCAATCCAGCTCGCGAGGCAAATCACCTCGAAGAGGCCCAGTCCGGAAAAAATCGAAAAGTCCGGATTCTTCGGTGTCGTGATGGCCCAACGCCTTGCCCTCCACCCTGAAGTATTGGGCAGGGAACGGTGCCTTGAGCTATTCAAGCTCCAAGAATACCCCAAAAGGATCCCTGCTGCTGACATCGAGAGGCTGCTGGCAGGCAAATCGGCGATCAAGGGGCTTAAGATTAAGAAGCACCCATTCCACACGACACCCTTCTGGCAGATGCACCACGCGTGGGTGGGAGACCATGAGATGGCGCTGAAGGTCGTACGCCAAGACTACGCCAGCACCCTCCTCCTCAGCGCAAAGGACTTCGTAGGGTACGAGAGGTACCTGAAAGCCGTCTTGAGGGACAGGATGGACCCGCGGTTCGCTGCGGAGCTCGTCAAGGAGGAGGCCAACCGCAGAATCAGGCTCTCAGGCGAGATCCCAATTAGGCAGACCCTAAGGACGAGCAGTCCCCACACATCACCCCTGAGGTTCCAGGAGGTGTACAAGGACTGGTCCAACGACCGCATGCTTGCGATGGATTACAACGAAGGACGCGTGCTGGACGAGCTGCTCATGATCGAGGAGGCGGACTACTCAACGCTTCGCCACTTGCTGTCGGCTTTTGCCCACTACATGTTCACAGTCGGCAAGTTCTTCAACACAGACCCACGCGCCCTCATGTTAGATGGCAAGAAGATCTATCCCCTGGAACTGGGCAGGATTTACATGCTCGACCAGAGCGCTGAAGGCCTAAAGAGCCTGATAAGGGCGGTTGCGGACGGTGACTACCCAAAATGCGCCTCACTCGCAAACTACCTGGCGGCAAACCCCCTGTCAGGCGAGGCGTATGAGGGGTTCAAGAGCCGCTTCCTACCTATCTTCGAGACGGAACAGGGGATATCAGGCACGCTGCTGGGCATACTCGAGCTGGGCAAGGGGTCAGGCATGCACTTCCCTCCCGATCTGCCAGGAGCCCTCGAGCCTCTCATGCACCTTGAGAGGATAGCTGAGCGGTGCAGGAGCAAGAAGAGGTTCCTCAAGGATTTCGCCAGATACCTAGACCATGAGGATGATGGCGACAGCGGACAGGGCCAGGATGGTATAGTCAGCGAGTGAGCCGGTCCTGAACGGGCCGCTTACCTTCTTCGAGCAGTGCAGGCACAGGTAGTTGATGCCCGCCGGTGTCAGGGAGTCCAGCAGGAGGTGGGATCCGTAACCCAATGCCACAGAGAGGGTCAGCCAAAGTGACAGAGGAGGCTCGACCGCCAGACCAATGACAACTATCACAAGGAACATGGCCCACAAGGAGTGGACGGCGCCGCGATGCTTCAGCAGGTATGAGAGGGGCCTAAACCTCCTCCCTATCTTGGATGTGGCCTGGTCTATGTCCGGTAGCATCGCTGACAGGGCGGCAACCAGGATGAAGAATTCAGGCTGGGGTATCGCGAGGAGCTTGGTCGCGAGCATCGACAGAGCGGCTGCGAAAGCGACATGGGTCACCAGCTTCATATTGGCCTCCTAAAGCTCGATTCCCAGGCTCTTCAGCTCCCTCTCGAGCTGTTTTGCGTCCTTGAACAATATGGTCTTGAAACCCATCTCCCGGGCCGGCCTTATGTACTCCACAAGGTCATCGATGAAGACCACCTCTTCAGGAGACAGATTAAGCCTCTTCAGAGCGAGCTCATAAATCCTCCTGTCAGGCTTCTCGTAGCCGACCTCGCATGATATTATCCTTATGGGGAAGTGCCTGTACACGTCCAGCCCCAACCGGATCTCATTGTGAAGGTGGATGATGTTGGTGAGGGTTCCTACCTTGTACCTTCGTTTGAGCCTCTCGACGATTTGCTCAACACCCTTATTTAGTACTATCCCCTCGGTCCTTATCCTTACCCATTCCTCCCTGAATCTCTTCTTGTCCTTGACCCCAAGCCCCTCTGCTATAAGGTTTACGTACTGAGATCCGGATATCCGGCCGCATGCGGCATCGCTTATGTACTTGTTCCTGCATGCGAAGAGGTCGTCCAGCGGAAGGTCGAACCTCTCTGCAAGGCGCGTGTAGTGCTGGTCGGTGTTCTCATCATAAAGAACGCCGCCGATGTCGAACAGAACCGCCTTTATCATGACCTAGAGAAATGAAACCCAATTTAAAAAAGTTTAGGGGGAATGTCGCGGGTTCCCCCTAAAATTGTGTTTGTGGGTCAGAAAGTGTATATCATGTCGCAAACGTTAACAGTCATCTCGCCGCGCGGGCCGTCTATCGTCCTGAGGCAATCATCTCTTGATAACTGCTCGCTTGGCTTAAAAGGCCGACTATTCCGTCTCTTTGGGACTATCCCGAACTGCTCCCACATCGAGACCCTGAGTTCCTTCAGGGCGAGTTCGGTTTCCATCTCAGTTGCCATATCGACCACCTCTATACACCATACTCCGGGCAGCCTCATATAAATACTATATTAAACAATCATTCTGAAAACAGTTTCATAAATTATTTAAAGCAGGAACTACGGGCACTATGGGATGTCGCATGCAGCGCTCATTATGACGCCTTCTTTCGGTTTCGATGTGGTCTTTGAGCTCATCTTCGCGGTAATTGCGGTTATCATTGCAATCTACGCATGCAGGATCTTCATCATAAGCAGGCAAGAACGCTCCCGGCTGTTTGCTGTCGGTTTCTTCATGGTCGCCGCGGCCTACGTCATCGAGTCCGTGATCAATTTCCTCATCATCTTCAAGCTCAATGAAAACATCTGCACAGCCCTGAAGGTAAACTCCATAGTGGCGTTCAACATGTTCGGCCACCTTGCCCACGCTGTGCTGATGACGTCAGGGGTAATAGTCCTCCTATATACGACCCTCTCAAGCCATGAGGGGAAGGTCGCATGGCTGCTGCTCATCACATCACTTATCGCCATCCTAGCAAACCCGATGCCTATAAACATATTCTACCTGCTGATTTCGATTTTCTTGGTCTTCATATCGGCCTTCTACGTCAGGAACCATATCAAAAGGAAGAAAGCTACAACCCTGCTGGTCGCTGCGGGCTTCATCCTCTGGGCGCTGAGTAACATCCACTTCATTTTCACGGCCCATCACGAGGCGTTCTACATCGCCGGGCACTTCCTGGAGCTTGGGGCATATCTTGCCTTCCTTGCAAACTTCTTCATGGTGCATAAAAAGTGAAAAGGAAACGGGACAGGCTCGAGATAATTCATGACATCCTTTTAACCCTGCGTGAGAAGGGGGAGACCAAGCCTACCCATATCCTGTACAGGTCCAACCTGTCCCATCAGATGCTAACCGAATACTTAAACGAGCTGGTGGAAAAAGGTTTGGTCTTGCAGCAGGATAACAAGAACCACAAGACCTATGCCCTGACTGAGAAGGCATACCAGTTCCTCAACGAGTTCGAGAGCATGCGAGCCTTCATCGAATCCTATGGCCTCTAGTGCCTCAGAAGACCTTAGACTATCGTCCGGATGTCATGCAGAATCTGATTGCAGTCTTCGTTGGTGATTGCCTGATTACCTCTTCCGCCTCCCATGCAAAAATATTTATAAAACCTAGGGGGTTTCCACAAGGGAAGGGGGTATCCAACATGATTGTGAAGATTCCATACGAGGACGTTATCGCAAAGATTGTCGAGAAATCAGGACTTTCCCAAGCAGAAGTCGAAGGCAAGATAAAGGAGAAGCTCAAGAACCTCTCCGGACTCATCTCCAAGGAGGGAGCAGCACACATCGTGGCAAACGACCTTGGCGTCAGCCTGTTCGAGGACTTCAACGGCACAGTCAAGATAAACAAGCTCCTCCCGGGACTGCGGAGCGTTGAGACCGCCGGCAGGGTCAAGCAGGTCTATGAGGTACGCTCATTCCAGACCAAGGATGGAAGGGAGGGCAAGGTCGGCAACTTCCTGCTCGCAGACGACTCGGGATCGATCAGGGTCGTGCTGTGGAACGACCAGACATCCCTCATGGACAAGCTCACGCCCGGTGTTCCGATGCTCATCAGGGACGCCTACACCAGGGACAACCAGGGACGAAGCGAGCTGCACGTAAACGACAGGGCCAAGATCACCCTCAACCCGCCCAATGTCAACATACCCGAGATCAGCCTCGAACCTTCTGGAGCCTCGTTCAGCGGCGCAGTCAAGAAGATCAAAGACCTGGCGGAGGGCGACCAGAACGTGGCACTCCTAGGCACGGTCGTGCAGGCCTTCGACATCCGCTTCTTCGACCGCAAAGATGGCGGGCAGGGATACGTACTGAACATGTTCCTCGACGACGGATCTGACAACATCAGGGCCATTTTCTTCGGGCGCCAGGCGCTGGACCTGCTCGGCATCTCCGACGATGAGATGATGAGATTCAAGACCGACCCTGAAGCATTCGAGCCCGTGAAGTTCAAGCTGCTGGGCCAGATAATCAAGATCCAAGGGCGCGTCTCCAAGAATGAGATGTTCAACAGGCTCGAGTTCGTCGCAAACAGCGTCGACCCCAACCCAGACCCTGAGAAGGAGATAAAGAACCTGCCTGAAGCTACCCTCCCCCCGGTTGACGAGCTGGAAAAGGACCTGTCCAAGCAGCCGACGGCAAGCGACCTGACCGAGGCCGTAGAGCCAGCAGGCATGAAAGCCCCCATAGAGAAGACAATCGAGCGCGGATTGGGCGGGAAGCCGTCGTCTGACGTGCCGAAGCACATCGATGACGAGAGCGTTGCTGTGGTTGAGGAATCGGTCACAGAGGAGAAATCCGTTGTCGAAGAGGTCCCAGAACCTCCGAAAGGGGAGGACTCTTCCGTCCCTGAGCCCATTGAAGAGGATGTAAAGGGAAGACCTGCTAAGCCTCAGAAAAAGGAAGCTCCTGAAAAGAAGCCTGCTGAAGAGGCGATTTCAATCGACGACATCGAGGAAGAGCAACTCTTCGACGATGATGATGTGATAGAGCCTGTCGAGGACTTCAAGGGGAAGGAGAAAAGCTAAAACTTCAATAGCTTGTCGTCGATCGACGCACTCTCATTGACTGCCTTTATTTCAGACTGCATCTTCTCCAGCCGGCCCGATGAATGAACCCCTTATTTCCACCGTAGGCTAATGCTCATGTTCTCCAGAAATGTGCCAGATGCCTGGATTAATGTACATGCCGTTGCTCCGTATCGTGAAGCTTTAGGCATCGATGAGATTGCGGTCGACATCCTTTATCGTGAATACATAACACGCTTCCATACTGAGAAAATGGGCATTCTTCCATATATAAATATTTATCTGCAGACCACTTGTGTCAGCTCGCTGTTCTCGTTGCCCGCATCGTCAGCCGGCGCCACGTGCACGCAGTAAGGCACGGGCCGTCCCGGAGCGCTCACGATGTAGCTCACCTGGATGGGACTGGTGGGCTCGCTCGGCGTCGGAGGCGATGTCTGCATCCTCTGCACGACGATCTTCTGCGCTGCCGAGAAGCTGAATGGTGCGCCCATGTGCGACAGCGTGAAGGATGCGAGGTCAGTCAGCTGGCTCCCGTCCTCGTTCGTCGTCGGAATGGTCCAGACCACGTTGATGAGATTCGGGTTGGATGGCTGGGAATAGAAGTCGATGCCTGTGGCCTCGGACGGACCCAAGTCGTCCTCCACCCTCACGCTCAAGGCGTGCACAGACGGGTCCTCGTTGCCTGAGTCGTCGGTCGCGGTGACAGCTGCGTAGACCGTTCCTTCCTCCTCTGCCGGCACCATCATGTAATATCTGTCCCCTGCGTGGCATGGCTTCTCCATCTCAAGCTGGACCTCAAATTCATCGCCTTCCAAGTCGACAGCTTCGTAGACGTACGGCGGCTGCAGCTCGCCCGATGTCAGGTCAAGGGAGCGCAGGTCGCACTCGACTAGCCTCGGGTCGAACGAATAGGAGTCCGAGGCCGACCTGACGTCTGAGAAAGAGCCGTCGTCAGTATACACTGAGTAGAGCACGACGTCGGTCTCGTTTGACTCCTGCCATGAGGCCACGAAGCCGGTCTCGCGCTTCGGCGCGTCCATAAGCACCAGGTCTTCCAGCGGCGGAGGCGGCACGAGGTCCCTGATGTGAAGGGCGAACTTGATGTCAGGGGACGAGAACGAGCGGTCGCCCGTTACCGGGTCGTAGATCATGAAGCTGTGGGCCTCGTCCTTCACGCAGAAGCGGTAGTTGCGTTTGTTGATCACGCACTGGGGCAGGTTCTTCCACTCGTGCGCAGAGTACTTGCTCGCCGGCACGAGTCCCATTACGCTGTTGTTCCTGAAAAAGTAGAGAACGTTGGTACCGAGCCCTGCGTAGCTGGTAGAAGTGCCGTCGATGACCAGATCGAACCCGCTGATGCTCACGGACTGCGGGCTGCTGCCGACGTAGTTCAGCCTTAGGGTGCCTTCGGTGAACAGGGTCAGCATGTTGTGCGCGTTCCGCGGGTCGTTCAGCTCGCCGTTCGCCAAGCTGAAATAGGAGCTCACCACCTCCTTGATGTCGACTTGGATGCCGTCATCGACCAGCTCGAACTTGGTCTTGTCCCCAACCTGGGTTATGTTTATCTCGTACTCGCCGCCGACACCTCGCCCTTCAGGCTGGGCGAGGTCGATTGCGCACACGCAGTAGTTGGAAAAGGCGTTCAGGCAGTCCCTGTACTGCTCAAGTATGTAATTGAAGACCTGCTCAGGACCCTCGTCGCACGAGTAGCCCCAAGTGTAGTCTTCAGTCCCCGAATTGAACCCTGCAAGGTATCGGTCGACGCAGGCCTTGAAGTCATCCTCGTACGAGCACTCCTCGATGAGCTCCTGGCTCTCCTCGATGAGGGTCTGGTATATGTCGAGGGTGTAGTCCAGCTCGTGGCGGAATGACGGGACCGCTTGGTACAGTCCCACAGAGTCCCCGGCCGAGCAGCGCGGCGGCATGTCATCCCTATAGTATGAGAAATAATCCCTGATGAAGCTGATGTAGCTCTCGACGTCGTTTTCGGTCGAAGGCGCGTATTTGGGGATGATTGCCTCCACCGTCGTCAGCCCTCCGCTCATGTACACCGGGCCTGCGATTAGCTCGTACCACGCGTCGATCGAATCCTGCCAGGTGTGGTAGCCGCAGAATCCCTTGTAGTCGAACGCGCACGATTGGGTGTGACGTACGTTGCCGACCCCGTGGGTAGACATGGCTATGCCTGCGGTACCGTACTCACTCTCCATTCGGAAAACCGCCATCAGGAAAGCGGGATCGATCCCCATCGTCGTGCCTTTGGTGAATATGTACGTCGCATCAGCCTGTGATAGGGGCGAGTCGTACGCCTGCAGCTCTTCCCAGATGTCCGGAACGGTGATGTCAGAGGCCCAGTGCACCGTCGTGTCGCATGCGAGGTCGTTTTCAGTCGGGTCCTCCTGAACGTACTGCCCAAACGCCACAGGCGCGAGCAGGATGCACAGTCCGATTATTATCGCAAGTCTCATGTCAAGCACGTCATTAGGTCCGAGTACTGGTATTGCTCTGGGGCGTAGCAGCAGTTCGCGTCATGCGAAAATGTCAGGCCCAGCTTCTCGATGTCGTAGAAGCCGTACCTCGGGTCCAGCGGGTCGAGCCACTGCCCGTCCTTCTTGATGCCGAAATGCAGGTGGTCGCCGTAGTGGTTGGGGCCGGTCCTCCCCCAGCCGCCCATCCTGGCGATGACCTGGCCCTGCTTGACCTCGTCGCCGACCTCAACCTCCAGCTTGTTGTTGTGCAGGTAGTAGGTCTCGTAGCCGTCCGCGTGCTCGAGGGCAACGAGGTTGTACGTGCCCCCGACACGGGTGACGACCCCATCCGCCGCAGCGAGTATCAGATCGCCGGTGGTCCCGTCGATGTCGACGGCGTCGTGGGTCTGGTCGTCGCAGCGCACGCAGTTGCGCAGCCCGAAGCAAGAGGTGATCAGCTTGTGGAGGGGTGATGAATCGTCGACTGGCCATATGAAGATTCCCTCCCCGTGTATCAGCGAAGTGGCAAAGAGGATCTGCTTTCCTATGTTGATGTCGATCGGCCTGAGCGCGATCCCTGTCAGGTTGATTGCGCTGCCGTTGTCAGACACCAGATATACGTAGTTGTTTACCGGGATCAGGGCCGCAGAGTACAAAGAGATGTAGCTGTTCAGCTCCCTGTCCAGGTCTTTTACGTAGCTGGACTTGAAGTCTTCTGGGTAGCAGTCGGCCGACTTGTTGTTCCAGAAGTTGTAGCTCCCGTACTCCCCGCAGTCTGACATGTCCCACGGATTGTGGTCAGTCCCCGAGTCTGGCAGGAAGAAACCGCCGTCCTGGCCCAGCGTGTAGGCCGCCTGGAGTGCTGCGAACCCGGCTGAGCGGTCAACGTACTGCAGCGCCTTCTCCCCTTCCTGATAGCTGGACAGCACCCTGAACTGCAGGTCCCCGATAAGGCGCTGCTCGCCGTCTTCGCCGTACATCTTGTACTTGCTGGTCAGGCTGACATACGCAAAGATGAGTATGCTAGTTATGATTATCACGAAG
>CAZPJY010000001.1:60665-79466 GCA_964587045.1 uncultured Methanosarcinales archaeon | reverse complement strand
ATTGAAGAATGAGCCTTTCCTGTTCATAATATCACCCCTGGCGTCACCAGCTCGAGGGTATACAGCTTGATTCTCACGCTCATCACACCATGATTTGCTATGAGAGGCACGATCATCTCCTGGTCTCCGAACACCTCTCCCGGCTCGAGGATCAGGTCCTGGACGATGTTGTTGCTCGTGATCCTGAGCGTGTCCCTATCGGGAGCTGAGATAATAACGTCCCATGACAGCTCTGTTCCGGACCTCGCCCCGATGTATTCCGTTATGATCTGCTCGACCCGGTCCTTGTACCTCTCCGGGTAGATGTAGTAGTATGACAGGAACTCGCCCAGCTGCATCCTTTCAGGAGTGCCGTCTAAGTCGACGTCCTCCTCCACAGGAAGGTACATCATGCTGGTGAGGTAGTAGCTGTAGTCCGTGGTGGTGATCTCAGGCGAGACCTCGTTGGTGATGTTGTTGGATTCGTACTTGAAAAGGAAGAAGAACAGCAGCACCACTACAAAAAAGAGCAGGTAGGCGAAGAAATCCGCCATCGCGTCAGATATGAATCCTTTCTTTCCTCTCATTTTCAGCTGTTCGGTATTATGACACTGATGTACAGCGTTGTTGGGTAATCCCCGCTGGTTTCGTTGAGCACCACAACAGGCAGCCTGTACATGTATTCGACCGCCCCGCCGGGCCCGGCAACGCCGACCGCTGGCTCCCAGCGGCGGTACCAGGTCTTGTTCGTGTAAGCCTCCCTCAGGACTCCCTGATTGTCGCTGTAGTACAGCTTGGCAGAGAGCGTTCTGCTCTTGGTGCCGTAGTTGATGGTGCCTGACAGGACCGAGTCGTTGAACCTGGCTGGGTCAAGCAGGCCCGGGTACGAGCGGCCTGTCTCCATGTCTGCGTGCATCACGCCCGAGGGGGCGTAGAGTACGCGGTTCTTGACGATCTCCGCGTGTATGTCCTTGATGTCCACGGAATCAATCTGGTACATGCGGACCAGGAGCACGACAGCCAGCAGTCCGGCCAGCACGAAGAGTATCCTGAGCACCCACGAAACGATGTTGAATGACATCATGCCCCGCTTCAACGTGCAGTCACCCCAAAGTATGCCGAGACCCCCCTGCCGATGCCGGCAGCTACAGCCGCAGCGTCGGGCAAGGTGTCCCTGTTGGCGTTGCCTACCTCGAGCAGCACCGACGGTATCCCTGTGTCGATGATCTGCATAGGGTCATCTGGCGGTATGTCATCGGCCGGTATCAGGTCAGCCCTCGAGAACTCATCAGGCAGCTCGTCCAGGATGCTGTTGAGGATCAGGCATCCCAGCTTCTGGCTCTCCAGCGACAGCGGAGGTATGTACGCTAATATCACGTTCGTGTTCTCGCCTCCGTCGTTTTGGTGGACGCTCACCACCAGAGCAGCATGCTTTATCGCGTCTAGCCTCCTCTCAAGCGGCGTGTCGGCCTGGGTTATGAAGCTGCCCTTGGTGCTCCTGATGCCAGGGATCTCGTTCTGGAGCTCGAGCCCTACCAGCCTGGCGAACTGGGCCTCCCTGTTTATCCCGCTGCCCTCACCGTGCCCCGGGTCGTAGTAGACCTCCTTGCTATGCCAGTTCGGGTCGCGGGTGGACGCCTGCAGGCACACGAGCTTGGAGGCCCTGGACGTGAGGGAGACCGGCTTGTCGCTCACGGCCACGCGGTTGTTGATCTTGCTTGCCATCAGCTTGACCGATGGTCCCAGCTCGTCGTTCGTAAGCCTTTCCGGAGCCACTGAGGAGTAGGCGAAGGGCACCGCCAGGTCCTCGGCGAACGGGTACACCGCAGGAGGCACCGACGCCGTCTCGTCAGGATGGGTGATCCTCACCAGGTTGGGCTCGAAGGTGAAGTTGAGGTGGCGCGTGTTCTGTGGGTAGTCCACCTCGACGTTCCCCGGAGCCGTGTAAACGGTGTCGATCAGCAATGCGACGTCCCGTGCCATGAAGTTCCTCTCGAACGTCTCGTCGCTCACTACGTTGTCTACCCAGACCTTCAGTCCGATGAGAATGAATGCAAGGATGACTAGCTGGAATATGGAGAAGAACATTTCATTTAGGATATTGCCTCTCTTGCCCCTCATCGACTATAAAAAAAGGTGGGGAGCCTATAAATTACTTTCGGTAATCACTCGAGGGGGGAAGCCTCCACAACCAGCTCGTACTTGTCCGGGTCTTCCCTGTCCTTTATCCTTGTGACCTTCAGGGTCCGGGTCTGGAAGGGCCCGCCTCCCCCGCCGTCGCAGTCCCCGTATATTATGAGGTAGTTGGTCCCTGTGGTGCCGCTCCTGGCGTCCCCTAGGTTGTAGTCAACGTTGTACCCTGATATCTTGGTGACGCCGTCGATGGCCACGCAGCGGAAGTCGTCCTTGCACACCGTCTCCTCCTCGTCGCAGATGCAAAAGCAGCCCTTCGAAGCGCCGCAGAGGGAAGGCTTGTGGAAGTCCTCGTTGGAAAGGCAGGTGTCCCTGATCACGTTCTCCTCGGCGCTGAAGCCCCGCAGGGAGAGGCCGTTCTTGATGTAGTAGACCAAAGTGACCTCGTTTATGTTCTCGTCAGGATTGCTGACCATCTCCTGGACCTTAGTAGTTAAGCGGTTGAAGCTGGCCTCTGAGTACTCGTCGAGCTCTGATCCGTAGAATATGCCGTACAGCTTGGTCCAAAAACCCAGTGTGAAGACGATTATCAGCGCGACGAGCACGAGACCGATGGTCTCTGTAAGGGAAAGCCTGAATGCCCTCTTGGAGCGGATCATGGCTTTACCACTCTCTTCTCGACGTCGCCGTTCGCGCAGTTGCAGTTGTATTCGCCGTTCGAGCCTATCAGTGGGCCGCATTCTGTCGGCTCAACCTCTCCCATGCAGTGCCTGACGCAGCACGACCTGGCTGAGGTGAGGCGCTCGATGGGATTGAGCTGGTCCTGCGTGCCCTTTAGCAGGTACCTGTACGATAAGAACAGGAGGATGGCCAGCACCACCAGTATTAGCACCATCTTGACAACGGTAGAGAGAGTCATCTCGGATCTCCTCATCTCAGCTCACCTCTGAGACAGGCATGCAGCAGACGCCGTTTTGGCAGTTGCTCGGGGTCTGGACCGTCATCTCGCCTTCCGGAGTCTGGTAGCCCAGGCAGGTGGACTGGCAGCTGCCCGGAGGCTCGCAGGGCTGCTCGATGCCGCCTTTGAATATGCCTGTGTATCTTGCAAGTATGAAGATGAGTATCCCCAGGACTATGAGGACGAGAATCGCCTTTACGATGGTGGATAGTGTCATGTCGGCCTTCTTCATGTGATCACCCTATGCTGAACTTGACCAAGGCTGTGTCCTTGTTGATGGGCAGAGACTGCGATTCCGAGACCTCAGGCTTGCTGAACGGGAGGTTGGGATCGAACCTGATGATGTAGTCCTTGGCCCCAGGCCTTCCGAAGAAGGTGGCTCCAGTGCACTCTTCAGGGAAGGTCAGCTCTATGTTCGACAGTATGCCCCCCTTCTCGTTCTTCACCTTCAAGTCCCTTGGGTGGACCAGCGTGAAGTCTGACTCCTCATCGGTCCCTCCAGCGCATCCGTCGGCCTCCTTGTATATCTTCATGACCTGGTTCACTTTGGTCTCGTCTACCTGCTTGTCGAAGTATATTATAACGGTGCACTCGCCGTATTCACAGTCGATGTCCTGGTCGATGCCGTACCAGTCATCAACCGCGTACGGGAATATTGCGACCTCTTCAGGCTGAGTCTCTATTATGCTTATGAAGTTATCGGAGATCTCATCATAGTCGTAAGGGCTCAGCTCGGGGAATGCGGTGCGGAATATCTTGACAAAGGGTGCGGTGTTGATGACGCCCGCTATCACGAGCACCACAGCCATCACTATCAGTGCCAGCAGGTACTTGCCAGTCATGCTATCCCCCACCGAAGCTGAGCAGGTTCTTGAGAGCCTCCCATTGGTTGGACATGTTGCCTCTCAGCAGTCCTATGATTATAAGAATGACCATCAGGACGATTATCATGAGAATCCATTTCCCAAGCTGCTCGGTAAGCTGCCCTTTGCTGTCCATGCCTAGGATTACAGCAAGAGGGTTTTATAAGATTTTTGATTTAGCTCTGCTCTGATGGCATATATGTGCAGTTGAGCTGCCCTATCTCAGAATACGGCCATGCGACGATGGTCGCCCAGAGGTCGGCATCCTCGTAGGATGGTATGGATGCAGCCCCTGCAGCCAGTGCCGATCCGAAAATGAACGCACTCACAGGAAGGGGTACTGGGGCTTGGGTCACTACTCTTCCCACCACCAAAGCCGCTGCAGCTGTGCCCCCACCTATCCCCGCGAATGTGGCGAATCTCCTGAGAAGGCTCAGATGCGCATCCTTGTCCAGTATGAACACGATCCCGAGTGGGTGGTCCGTGGTTAGCTGATCAGAGGTCGGGGGGAAGTATATGTCCCTCTCTTCAGTCCCGGGAGGAAGGAAATATGACCCGAAAGTGACGGGCTCACTGCCTGGATTCAGCTTTTTAGGGATGTTTGTCTCCATGAAAAAACGCCCCATGTCAGTAAGCTCAACACCCTCATGGGAAAAATCGATCTCGTAGCATATCACGCAGAAGCGTTCGTCCTCGTTCATGAAGATGTCCATAATCTTGCCTTCTTCATCGTAGAAAGTGCTGCCGCACATGAACATGTACTTGGCCAGCTCCATCTTGATTTCATCAGGCTTGCTTGAGGTTATCCTCTCATAGGTCGTCGGGCATTTGACATTGTCCATGAGGCTCGTTCCCTTGAACCTGAGGGCTGCGGCGGCTTTGACGCTCTCCTTGCACTCCATGTGTGAGACATAGGCGCTGGTGAAATCAAAGATCGTGTGGTACAGGAGCAGGAGGATGACGAATATTATCAGGGCCAGCACCATGCCCTTAAGGACGCTCTCAGAGAATCCTTTGCGGTTCATCTAGTTCACCACTATCTCGCACAGATACTCATCTGCCAGCTTGCCGTACTGCTCCTCGTCGTCAGGGAACTTGCCAGTGATCGCGGCCGTTGGAGCGAGGATTATGTCAGAGGATATGGAACCCGTATCACCCTCCATAAATGTCCTGTATGAACCAGTAAATATCAGGATGCCTGCCGTGTTACCTATGGTCGAAGCACTTGCTGCAAGACCTGTCGCCACAAGCGTCAAGGTAGTGCTACTCGCTGCAGCCCCTGCTGTGATGACAAATCCTGCGCAAGCACCTACCGTCGCCGCTATGCATGCAACAACTGCTGTGACAGCTACCGCAGCTCCGATACCTATCCCTATGGTTGTAATGAGCTGGCCCCAGCTCTGGGCATCCTTGTCCAAACGCCAAAATACGGTGTATGGGATATTGGGATTGATTTTCGCATGGTCAGCAGATTCCAACTTTTGCAACTGCTCAGGCGTCGGATCAAAGCCGTAGGTCAGCTTGAAGAACGAATCCTTCTCGTCAGGCAGGTGATGAGTGGCCATCCATGTAGTCATCTTGTCTATCGTCCCACCGTTTAAAGCCTGTTTTATCTTATCGTCAAAGGTGATTTCACCGCACAGCAAGCAATACTTGTTGTCGCCTCCAAAACGTGAGTAGGGATCCTCATCATTTCCCATCTTTCTATAATTGACCATGTAGGCGCAGTTGTAAATCTCCCGTGCTACCTCCCCTTTTAGCTTGTCCTCGTCAAGCACCCACCTGACACCCTCTTTTTTACTGACCTCCTCAAACTTAATCTCCCGGTCCATTGGCTCGCACTCAAGGCTGAGGAGCGGGTCGCCCGTCACACCCTGGATGTTGCTCGCTGCGACTATGCTCAAACGGCAAACCTCCCTCTCAGAGACCGAGCCCAGGTGGTGGAGGATGCCTATGGTCAGGAAAGTGAGTATGAAGAAGGTGACAATAATTATGATGCCCCACTGCAGGTGGCTCTGTGCGTCCTTCCGAAGCATCAGCCCAGCACCCCCATGGACCGCAGGATGATGAAGCCTATGAATCCCATGGCGAGGAGGGTTATGGACAGAACGATGATATGCTCGAGCTGCATGGCCTTCCTGTTCATAAGCAGAATACCGGCGAGAAGCCTATTTATATGTTTCGCTACAACTCGTGACAGCAGCGCTCCTCAGAGTTGGGGCACATCTGGCCCAGATAGAGCACCTCATTTTGGTTGCACGGCTCTGCGGTGCACCTGCCACCGTTCGCGGTGCAGCTCGAAGCCGTGTTTGAGAACAGCGATATCTTGCCTGTGAAGATTGCAATCAGGATTATGAGAACGATCAGGGCCAAAGCTGCTATCACTAGGGTGTTCATCGATATTGAGATGCCTCTTCTCAGATTAGGCTGCAGCATATTTGACCAGACCCGCAATCCGTCCAAGTGGAAACGCCAGGCGGGTAATCGACAATCGTGCATGTAGCGTCTGAGGCCGCACACCTCCCGCCATGCCCATAGCATGTAGAGCCCAGCACCTGGCCCGTAGTGCTGTCATATTCAGAAGAGAATACCCCAGCGCGAGTCACGAAGATCGCAATCAGGACAATGAGAACAATGAGGGCAATCGCAGCTATGATGAGAGTATTCATCGATATTGAGACGCCCTTTTTATAAAACATGAAAAAAAACCTCGTTTATGTTACTTTCGCAACGCAACAGGTCAGCCCTTCGTCGCAGCTCCAGAGCGGGTACGGGGTCTGAGTTGCGGCATCGCAAGCAGACAAGCATGTTCCTCCTTTAGTGACACAGCTATCGACGTCGGCACCCCATTGGCCCATCCTACCCATGAAGATGATGGAGAGGACGACGAGAACCAGAAGTGCTATTGCTGCGATGATAATCACATTCATGGAGATTCCTTGGCCCTTCTTCCTCATCGAGATTCACCTCTTTATCAGCGTGATTCTAAGTCCATTAATGAGAGAGGTAGTATTTAAATGTTGCGGAAATTATATACTAATAGATAAATGCCTTCTAACTGCAAATATCGAGGGTGATGGTTAAAACACCAGGATGCAGAGGAAGTATGAAGGTCTTGCTCTCCACGTTGCTCCACCCCCCTTCCTCAAGGTTGGTCTTGTCGCAGTTCTCATACATGAAATCCATGTCAAGGCCTGAGGTGTACATGTGATGGGGCTTCTGCCACACCTTGAGGGTGCTGTTCAGTACGAACCCTATGACCGCCTCGGCCTTCGTGCAGGTGTCGTTGTGCCAAAGGTAACCCCCTGACGGCGTGAAGCTGGCATCCTCGCAGTCCAGGGCGCCGTCGCCCATCCTGGCGCATTCCGAGAGCAATTCGGCCACGAGCATGCCCTTGCAGGACTCCACCTTGGTGTTGAGGACCGTGTTGATGACGTTCGAGGCCATCTCAGTGTGGGTGTAGGTCTGCTTGATGGTGCTTTCCCTGCGCTGCAGGGAGAAAGATATCATGAACAGCAGGCCTAGGCTCACGAGAATCACCACCAAAGCGATGCCTATTATCTCCATCTGCCCGCGCTTCCTCATCCTGTCACCACCGGGACGTATACCTCCACCTCGAGCACGCCGAAATACCTCTCGTCAGGGTCGCCTGTGGTCGCGTTGAAGAGCACCACCGGCACCTGGGTGAAGAACGTGCTGTACTGGCCCGGAGGGGTGCGGTTGTATAGGTACCAAGACCTGTGCGTGGAGGGGTTGTAGGGGTCTTCGTCGGGGTCAACGAGAGGGTACACCTGCGTGACCGTAATGTTAGCATTGCCGAACACCTGGCTGTAATAGTCCATGAAGGTGTCGTCGTGCCTGTCCTTTATCCTCTTGGTCAGGTTGTCAAGCTTGATTATGTCGAAGCAGTCCTGGTCGACGACACCGTTCTTGGTGCAGGCGATCTCGGGCAGGAAGGAGATCTTCTGGGAAAGCTCGACGGCTGTCATCTCCGAGAACTCGAGCTGGGTCTCAGCCATTCCGCTCTTTTGGAAGTTTGAGTAGAATATCATGCCGAAGCCGAGCAGTATGAAGAATATGAAGAGCACGCCGACCGACTCGGCCATCTTGATCTGCGCCTTCCTCAGTATATTAGCGGGCATGAGTATTCCTCCAGCACCTCGTTCTGCCTGTAAAGCTCCTGGGCAGCGTTCCCAAAGGCCACCAGGTCGGAAAGGTCTGAGTTGTCGTGCATTATCTCCAGGTTCATGAGGCTGTAGTACACGCAGCCAGAAAGCGGGCTCCCCGGCTCCAGGTTGGCGAAATGCAAGAGCTTCCTCAACCCGCTGGCCCTGTCCATGGTCAGCAGTATCCCCAGATCCAGGCGCGAGGACGCCTTGGCAAGCGAGCAACCGTACATCTCCTCCCCCTCCGCAAAGACCGCGCCTGCCATCATGGCCAGCCCGACGTAAGGGAGCGATGGCTCAGCCGCGTCCTCCAAGACGAAGGACCCCGACCTCTTCCTGTAGAAGCGTATCTGTCCGTAGCTGCGCTCCATGGTGCCGCCGTAGGTTGCCTGGGGCTCTATCTTGATGGCCTTCACGTCCACCTCCGGTATGCCTGTCACGTAGGCGGCCTCGCTTCCAGGGTCGTCGATGAACACCATCTTGACCTTGTAGTAGTTGGAAAAGTCGATGTCCTGGAGGTCTGAGGCTCTGCTCACTATCCTCTTTGTGATGTTGTCTGGCAGCTCCTCGTAGAGCTGCTGCGGATATTCCTCGAAAGGCAGTCCCGAAGAGTTCACGAAGACGTATATTACGTCGGAGCTGGTCATCATCACCAGATTGGTGACCGGGAAGGGCGCCGACCACCTCACTGTCCATGTGAACAGCTCGCGGCCCTTGATTAAGTCTGGCGAGTACAGTATTCGGTTCTTGAACACCCTGCTGGTCTTTCCGATGGAGAAGCTGTTGCAGTCCACGAGAATCTTGGTCTTCGGTATGGCTATCTCGTGGGCCGTCCCAGCGCTGACTTCGACCCCTGTCATTATCGACTGCAGCCTCCTGGCCAGCGTCGCTGAGAACTTGGTGTCCGCGGAGTCGCGCTGGCTGTTGACCATGGCGACGAAGAACAGCAGTATCAGGCCGCCGACGACCAGGATGAAGATCCAGCTGAACTGGACCTCCATAATGCCCCGCTTACCACGTGGAGATGCGCGTGACATCGCCCTCCCCCTGAAGCTGTAGCCTTATCTTACCCCCGACGACGTCGACGCACAGGAAATGCTGACCGGGAGTGGCCGGCTTTACCGCGATCTTGTCCACGAAGAAAGCGTCGCCCGAAAGGTCCTCCAGCAGGAAGACGTTGTCGCTGACATCCGTCCTCATCCGGTTGGTCAGGCCGTCGAACCAGCTGTCGCAGACCAGCGGCTCATCCGGGACAGGAGCGCTGTGCCCATCGCACAAGTCTTCATCCCATCTGGTGAAGACCTGGATTGCAGGGTCGATCCTCTGTATGAAGCATATCTTTCCGTACTTGGTAGGCACGTCCATCTGGGTCTTGACCACAGACTTGTACTCAGAACCCATCTTGGTGACCATCTTGGACAGCTCAGCCTTGAACTTGACGTAAACCACCTCGTCCGCCTGCTGGCGGAAACCCGCCACAGCATTATAGCCGTAGCCTATGACGAGGGACATGATAATTATCGCGAGCACGTAGATGAATATGTGGGTGTGCGCCTGTCCCTTCTTCTTTTTCTTGAGGCTCCTCACCCTGTCTATCTTCTTCTTGGTCTGGTCCACGTTCTCCTTGTTGATCTTGTCGAGCTTGCCGAAAAGGTCACCCTTCTCCTTCTTGGGCTTCGAGAGCTTCCCCAGCTTGCCAAAGAGGTCCTCTTCGCCTTTGGGCTTGGCCAGCTTGTCGAGCCTGCCGAAGAGGTCTTCTTTCTCCTTCTTCTTGGATAGGCCCGCGAGCTTTCCGAAGGTGCCGTCCTCTTCCTTCTTCTTTTTCTCCTGGGCAGGCTTCTTCTCCGGCTTCTTCTTGCCTGATAGGATGTCGATGTCTATCCATTCCTCATCGATGCCCTCATCGAGCTTCTTGCCCTTCTTCTCCTCCTTCTCCTTCTTCTCCTCGGAAGGCTTCTCCTCACCCTCCTTCCTGGGAGAGAAGACGTCAAACAGGCTGCGCCTCTGCTCGCTCTTCTCGAGGCTCTTTTGCTTGAAGGCCTCGTCCATCTTCTTTTGGGTCTCGCTCATCTCACGCGAGACGTGGGGGTGCTGGCGCAGGATGTTTATCGCCCGGGCAGAGGATTTGGTTGAAGGCGCTGGCATCGCCGCCCTGGCGAGCTTTGCTGCCTCATTCCTCTGCCTCCTGTGAAGGAACAGGAAAACAGCCCCTCCAGCCAAAAGCAAAGCTCCAATGATTACCAGTATGAGATTGAGTAGGTTCGATTCTGGCTTGTCGTACGGGTCGTTGGGATCGCTTCCCTCCGAGACCTCCCTTCCGTCAGAGACGCCGTCGTCATCAGTGTCGGGATTGGTCGGGTCGGTGCCGAACTCGAACTCGTCGAGATTAGTCAGGCCGTCGTTGTCGTCGTCCCGGTCCGCGTCAGAGGGATCGTTAGGGTTCAGGTAGTACTTTATCTCCCAGTAGTCTGGCATGCCGTCGCCGTCTGAGTCCTTGAGCATGTAGTCCTCACACTTGGCCTCTGTCAGCTCGCAGTAGTCCGAGTCGCAATCGCGGTCCGTCATGCAGTTCTTGCCGATGTCGCACTTGGGGCATTCGCCGCCGCAGTCCACGTCGGTCTCGTTCTGGTTGAGCCTCCGGTCGGTGCAGCTCGGAGGCACGCAGACCCCGTCGGTGCACACGCCGCTCATGCAGTCCTCATCGACTATGCAGGCCTCGTCAATCTCGCACTTTCCAGGACAGCTTCCCCCGCAGTCCGCATCGGTCTCGTCCCCGTTCATCACGCCGTCATCGCAGGCAGGCTGGACGCAGACGTTCTCATCGCAGAACTGGGACTCGCAGTCGCTGCTGTCAATGCATGCGGAACCTGCCATGCAGGGCTCGCAGGGACCCCCGCAGTCGACGTCGCTCTCTCCCATGTCCAGGGCGCCGTTCGAGCAGGAATCCGACGGAAACCCGCCTTCCTCGACGGTCACGTTCCTGTTCCCGGTGCCTTCGTTTCCGGCGTTGTCATATACCGCCCAGCACACGACAGCGTCCTGCGTCAGCTTAAACGGCCCCACGTAGGGTATGCTGGGGCTGCAAGGCAGGCCGTATGGGACGAAGTCGTACCGCGTGGAGTTCGCCGCACACCCGCTACCTGCGTCCTGGCAGAGTATCTCGACCTGGGCCTGGCCGAACGAGTCGTAAGTGACAAGCAACGTACCCACTGGAGGGACCTGTTCCCTGCACTGCGGAGCCCCCGGGTCGATGGTGACTCCCCTGCTGGTCCCTATCTCCCCAGGCACCCCCACCCTGTTTATGGCCCTGACGCGCCAGTAGTACTTCACGTCGGTCAGGTTGAGGTACCTAAGCTGCGCGTCGTCGTCGTCGGTCTCCAGCCAGCCGATGAACTCGTTCCCGTTCGAGTCCTCTACCATGTACTCGTAATGGTCGATGCCTGACTCGTTGTCGTAGGCCTCCCAGTAAGCCTCCAGATAGGTCGTGTCGCAGGAGAAGTTCCTGTCATCGATGATCGGGGTTGAGGGAGGGGTGGTGTCGATGGTGAAAGTGATGACTTCCCTTATGATGTCGGTGCCCTTGGTGCATTCGATGTTGTAGTCGTATTCGCCGTCAGGCAGGGAGCCTATTGCGACGTAGTGTACATAGGAGTCGCTCTCGCCCAGGCTGGGGGAGTCAATGCCTACCGATTCGTTGTCGTAGACGCAGTCCGCGGGCTTGTTGGTGGTGACATTGACGCTTATCTGCCTGTTGGCCGTGTAGCGCTCAGGGCTTATCACCTCGAGGGTCAGCGGTATGCTCAGGTCCATGGAGATGGTCCTCTGCTGCGGCGCGGTCACGAAGCCCGCGAGGTTGATGCAGGAGAAGTTGTACGGGAAGGAATGCTGCCCCTCATCAGTCACGTACTGGAACTGGCTAGACATGAACAGCTCGTGGTACGACGCATAAGCGTTACGGTCGTCCTCGTCATAGCCAGGGAATTGGGTCATCAGGCCGTAGACCCCGGACGCATTGCTGTACTTGCACTGGATGTCATCGATGGACTGCACCGTCACGGTCGTGGTCTTGTCCCACTCGATTATCGGGTTCGGGTCTATGTCTATGTTAAGGGAAGACGGGCCGTTGAGGTATGACAGGGTGTACTGCCCTGAATGGACTATCTCCAGGTAGTCCCTGCACTTGACGTAGATGATGTCCTCATCCCTGGGGTTTGCAAGGTAATCGAAATCCCCAATCACGTGCTGGTACGCACCGGTCTGAGTGAATGATGAAGGGGACATCGAGGCGAATGCGTCGTTGCTGAAAGAGAAGCGGCACTCCGACGGCGCGCTCGTCGATATGACTACATCGAAGGTGCTTGCGTTGGCCACCCCGAACCTGGGCTGGATGAGCTGAATGTTGAGGGGGTGCGTGTTTATAGCAAAAAGGTGTGAATGGTACAGCAGGTTGCCTGAGAAGTCGGACACCAGCACGGAATAATTCTTCTGCCCGTCGGAGATGTCGTACGGCGGCAGGTACGTGAACAGCATGTTGTCCGGCCCGCCGAAATACAGGCTCTGGAAAGCCCCGTTGGACACGTTGATCAGGAATATCTGCCCGCCCCAGGGCTGCACGGGCGGCGATGGCGGGCTCGTGAGCACTGGCTCGTTGAACTGAATCCTGAACTCGGGAGTTGAGTCCTCGATGACCGCGCCGGCGCCAGGGTAGATGTCAAGCAGCTGGGGAGGGGTGACGTCAACCACGAGCATTATCGTCGTGTGGTTGATGTTGCCCACGGTGTCGTTTGCGAAGACCTCGAACGTGAACCCGTCCTCCGGCAGGTCCTCAGTCACGTTTATGCGGAAGGTGATGTTATCCTGGCTCAACGGCTGCGACAGGCTGTAGGTCTCCTGGGTTGAGTCCTTGAGGGATGAGTTGATCACGAAGCTCTCCTCCCCGAAGTCGAACACGAATGAGGGCCTCGTGTTGTTTGTGTAGTATATGCCCTGGCGGTAGTAGGTGTCGGCGAGGGATACACCTACAAGAAGCATCATCACTACTAGGAAGAGCACCTCTTTTCTCATTGATACCACTTTATATGATCTGGAACCTTATTATCTGCGGGCCGACCCTGTCCAGGTAGATCGTCCTTTCGGGAGTCTCCCCTTCGTTTCCGCTCACTTCGCTGCGTATGACAAAGTAGTTCGGGCCATCAGAGAGCGACACTGTCTCATTAAACCTTCCCTCACTATCCAGATCGAGCAGATAGGTCTCAGACCTGAAGAACTGGTCATAGACGATAAGCAGCGCATAGTCCGGATTCCTGGAGACCGCACCCGAGAACACCACCAGCGGGTCCCGTGTCCTGTCAACTGTCGGAGACTCTACGCTTATCTCAGGAGCCAGAGGATCTATCCCTAGGTTCACGACCTTGACCTCGCCCTCATTGCCCTGCGCGTCCCGCGGAATGACCGCTATCTTGTACGTGCCCTTGGTCGTGAGAGGCCGCTCGGTCGGGGTGTATGTCATCCTGTCGAACGCGTTTATCACAGTCTCTCCGGGTACGTCAATATGCGGATTCACGCGTATCCTCGTGAATATGATCTCCGTCCTCGACAGGTCCAGAGGGGTGCCCGGATCGCCACGCTTGGGCGTGAACCTGGCGACTATGTCATCTAGCTCGTTGACTACGCCTCCTGCCGGCTCAACAGCGATGTCAACACGCGGCCCCAGGTTGGTGAACCCGACGGTGATGTTGGTATCGGCGAAGTTCCCCGCCCTGTCGATCGACCTGACGATTATCGTGTTGTCGCCTTCCTTGAGCCCTATGAAGACAGCGAACTCGTCGCTGTCGAGCTCGACGGTCTCCTGCAGGCGCAGTATGTCCTGGAGCTGGTTTTGCACGTACACCCTCACTGTGGAGTACCTCTCAGCGGTGCCGTTGACTTCTATGTATGAGTGAGTGAAAATGTCCCCGTCATGCGGGTATGCGATGACCGGCGGCTCGATGACCGTGTCGATGGTGAAGTTTATGTCGACGGATCCCGGATCTAGCTGTCCGAACGGGTCAAAGCATGCGACTGTGAACCTGTAGTTGCCGTCCTCTTCGAGCGGCGTGTGCTCGCTTGGGTCCGCAGTTGACTCCAGGGTGATGGAGTGCCTCCAGTAGTTGCCTTCCTTCTCCTTGAACATCTGGGTGTTCACCGCCTCGGTCAGGCCGCGGTTGGTCTCGTACCAGTAGCTGACGAACTGGGGCGAGTGCTTCTGCAGGAGGCACTGCGCATCCCAAGCCGTCTCTACAGTAACAGTCGGCGTCGGATCGTTGATGTAACCGGTCGGCCGCACGTTGTACAGCTGGATGGCCATGTCGATGAAGACCTGAAGATCGATGATCCTTGCCTCGGACCTCTGGCCAGACAGGTCCTCGCACGTGAGGTAATAAGTGTAGTTCTGGCGGTTGTCCAGCAGTATGTAGCCGCTGCGCGGGTGGAGCTCGTAGAGTCCGCCGTCCGCGAAAGGAGTCATCGAGTTGTAGTCGGTCGTGGGCCCGTACCTGCACCTGACAGGCTCTGAGGCGTCGACGGTCAGCTGGGTTATGGAGTCAGCTAGCACCATGTAGCTCTTCCTGTAATGGGTTGACTCCTGGAGGATTCCATTGGTGGAGGCGAATCCGGTGAGCTGCGGCGCCATGCCGTCCACCACTATGTCATAATGCTCCGAACCCTCATTGCCCAGCTCGTCTGTGCATGTTATGGTGAAATCAGATTCCGCGTTGCCGAAGAACTGGGAGGGAAGCCTGTAGTCTGCGGTCGCGGTGTGGTAGAGCCCGTCCTGGGTGCTCATGGGCTGCTCGAAGTAGTCGTCAAGGTACTGCGCGAAGTAGGTTATGGAGCATTGGGCCTCCTCATCGGTCGCCGCCGCGAAGTAAGGCGTGTCGTCGGTCGTCCTGAGAGAGGACGGCTCGACAATGGAAACCGTTGGTGGCGTGGAGTCCAGGAATATGCTCAGGGTGACAGGATAGCTTTCCAGGCCGGCGAGGTCCCTTGCGAGAACGGCCACCTCATTGTCGCCCTCCTGCAGCCTGACCGACGCGCTGAACGTCCCTCCGTTCAGGTCGGCCTGCGTATCGCCGACAGTGACGGTGCCGATGTTCTCATCGATGTAGTACCCTCTAACCTCGACAGACTGGCTGTTGGTCAAGAAGGCCGTGCCATCTCCCTCAACGACCCTGCCGGGGTCGCCGGTCAATGAGGAGACGCCGATGGTCGGGGGAGTCCTGTCGATCTCGACCGTCACCTCATCCATCCCGATGTTGCCCATCATGTCCAGGCCGTGCACCTCGAGCCTGTTGGGCCCCTCCCTGAGAGGCATGTCCTGGAAGAACAGGTTGTTGTATGGCGAAAGCTCTGTCGCGATGAGCTCGGAGTTCCTGAAGAACTGGATCCTCTCTATAGTGTCGACCTGGTCGAAGTCAGTCAGGCTCTGGAAGTAGTCCTCATAGGTCCCTGCCACACCTCCCAACTGCGAGCTGGTCGAGACCGATGCTATGTCGCCGTCCTCCGGCGCCGTGACCCTCACTTCGGGCTGCGTGGTGTCGCGGACTATGTGCAGGACCCCAGATGAGGTTATCTCGAGGGAGTCGTTTACCCTGACCTCCACCAGGTTCTCTCCTTCGTACAACGGCACTTCAACCGCGAACTGGCCGGAGGTCTGGATCGGATAGTACGACGTGGTCAGGCCTGACTGCCCCAGGTAGGTGTGGCGCACCCATGCGTAGTACTCGCGCACGCTCGTTATCGCGCCTGATATCTCGATATTGGAGGCGCGCGTGAAGTAGGGGTTGTCGCCTACCAGCTCAGCCTCAGTCGGGGTGTCGTCGTAGAATACGGTAACGCTGTCCTCAAGCGTCTCACCGAACAGGTCGCGCTCCCTGACGGTCAGGTGGTTCTCCCCAGCGTCCAGTCTGACGCCGAACACGAAGCTTCCGTCGTACGGCAAAGCCGTCGCCAGGAGCTCGCCGTCCCTGAACAGCTCTATGCGGTCGATGAAATCGTCATCGTAGACCCCCTCAACGGTGATATCGGGGTAGACGCTCACATAGCCCTGCGACGGGCTGATGATTCTCATCGAGCTTCCTTGAGGCTTCAGTATGACAGTGAGCCTCCTCTCCCCGCTGTTGGCCAGACCGTCAACTCCGCGGATCACCACCGTGTTTTCACCCTCCTCAAGCTGTACGGTCGAGGCGAATTCGTTCGGCATGCCGCTACCCTTCGACTCGCGATACGACGTCGGGTCGTTGGGATCGAATCCGTAGCCGTACTCACCGCGGTTGAGCAGTCCGTCGCCGTCCTGGTCAGCGACAGGGTCGTAAGCGTCGTGCAGTGCTTCCCACTCGTCGTCCATCCCGTCGCCGTCCGCATCCGCAGGAGAGGATGACGGGTTCAGAGGATCCGTCCCCGAGGTCAGCTCTCCCGCGTCGAGGAAGCCGTCCCCGTCTGAGTCCGCCAGCGCAGGGTTGGTGCCAAGGACGCTCTCCCTGTAGTTGGTGAGTCCGTCGTTGTCGGTGTCGCCGAAGGCGTTGTCCATGACGACCGCCGGCTCGAGCGCGCCTTCCCTGCCCAGGTATACCTCTACCGGCGGGTAGTCTGTCTCGACCCTGCCGTAGACGTCGAGGGAGGGGGTGGTGGTGTAAACGACGGCCTCTGACGGGTAGTTGAGATGTATGACGGGCGCTGAGGTGTCAATCCTGAAAGTAGACACATATCTCCTGATGTTTTGTATGTTGTCTGCCGCCATGACCTCGACCGTGTACACCCCGTCGTCGAGCACCTCCCACAGCGGCAGCTCGAGGGTCACGTTCTCACCCGAGGCGATGCTGTTCATCAGGCTTCCGACGTAGTTGCCGGCCGAATCTATAACCGAAAGTATCGAGAGTGCCTGGTTGATGCCGGCGCTGTCCACCTCAGTCAGGACTGCCGTGGCCTCGGTCAGCGTCCTCAGCACTGCGCCCTCTTCTGGCGATAGCTCAGCCAGCCTCGGCGCGTCCTGCACCCAGAGGATCTCCCTTGCCTGTGACATCTGGCTGGGCCCGTTCCCATCTGCGTCGTACGCGCTGACCTCCACCAGGTTGTAGTCGGCCCGCAAGGTGACCTGGGCAAAGAAGCTGCCGTCATCAGCCAGCGAGGCGCGGCCCGCTGACCTGCCGTTCAGGAAAACCTCCACCTCGCCTCCCGCGACCGGCGCGCCCCCTACATATGTCACCATGCCAGACACGAACACGTGGGGGTCTGGGACAGGGCTCTGGACCGCATTCAGCAGAGGGATGATGGGGAGGGACAGCGGATCGTACGAGACCGTCACAGAATCTGTGGCGCTCTCCCCGAACAGGTCGTGCTTTATCGCGGTTATCGTGTTGGAACCGTCGGCCAGCTGAACCTCCGAGGTGAACTGGTCGTCGTAGGGTGAGTCGACCGTGTCGACAAGCTCCCCGTTGCGCCAGATCTCTATCCTGTCCAGGTAGTCGTCATGGTAATTGCCGTCCACGCTTATGGACCGCGTGTAGAACACGTCACCCTCCTCGGGCGACTGGATGGTGATGCCTGACGATGCAGGCTTGACTATTATTGTATAAGATGAAGAGGCCTCGTTTCCTAGGGAGTCTGTCGCCTCCACCACGACGAGGTTGCGTCCGCCTGACAGCGGGACTGAAGCCATGAACTGGTTGGAGACCCCGGTGCCGGAGTGGGGCGCGTCGTTAGCCCCGTCACCGTCCGTGTCGGGATCGAGCGGGTTGGTGTTGTACAGGTACTCCTGCCTATTGGAGAGCCCGTCCCCGTCGGGGTTGGCGTTGAGGTTGCTTATCACGTACAGGGCCTCCCAGAAGTCGTCGACAGAATCCCCGTTCCTGTCCACCGGCTGCGATCCGGGGTCTGTCGGGTTGGTGCTGCTGGTTATCTCACCGCCGTCGAGGAAGCCGTCCCCGTCAGTGTCGGCCAGCGCCGGGTCCGTTCCGTACCTCGCCTCGTCGAAGTTGTCCAGGCCGTCATGGTCCGGGTCCGCGAAGCCGTCATCGACCAGCTCCAGCTGGACCTGCTCGCCTCCCACGGACAGCCTTGCGTCTATCGGCTCGTTTGCCGATGATATGTGCCCGACCATCCCGACCTGGCTCTCCACCGCGTAGTACGGATAGGCATTTGGCGATGTAACTGTGATGACCGGAGCGTTTGAGTTGAGTGTGAAGTAGGACTCGTACTCCTTGGCGTTCTGCGGGCTCAGCTGGTCCTCTCCAGTAACCCTGACCAGGTACGTCCCGTCGCCAGGCGGGCTGAAAGAGTACCTGAAGGTCTTGGAGTCCTGCGTGGTCGAGATGAGCTGCTGCGTGCCTGCGACAGGGCTTCCCAAGTAGTTGAGCACCTCAATCGTGGATCCTGAGGAGACCTGGGCGCTGTCGATCTGGGTCAGCGTGGCCGTCACCTGCGATGCGGAGCTCAATATGTCGCCGTCAGCCGGGTTGAGATAAGTCAGCTCCGGCCCCTCAGTGATGTAGAGCACTTCCTTTCCGTTGGAGAAGATGCTCGGCCCGTTGCCGTCCGGGTCGTACGCGCGCACCCTTATGAAGTTGAAAGGGCTCTCAAGGCGCACGTTCCTAGAGAACGCCCCGGAGCCGGAAGTGCTGATGTCAGCCAGGCCGTACGACTCGTCATTGATGAATATCTCCACAGT
>CAZPJY010000001.1:0-60655 GCA_964587045.1 uncultured Methanosarcinales archaeon | reverse complement strand
CTACGAGGGGCCTGCCGTCGAGGTAGTTGACCTCGCCCGAGACGAGGATCACCGGGGTCGCGGTGGGGCTTATTATCGCGCTGCTGTACAGCTGCGGGACGATTGGGACCGCGAGGTGGTCGTATATGAGCTCGATCTCATCGGCCGCCTCCTCGCCGAAGACGTCGCTCTCGACGACCCTTATGGAATTCATTCCGTCTGCAAGCGTCACGTCCGATGAGAAGGTGCCATCATAGGGGTTGCCGATGGTGTCAGTCAGGACGTCGTTTACGTAAACCTCAATAGATTCTGCATAGTCGTCCGAGTATTCGCCCTCGATGGAAGTCACCCTGGTGTAGACCGTCTCGCCGTCGCTTGGGTAGGTTATGGACACCGTGTTCTGGCCGGGCTTCCTTATCGCTGTGAAGCCGGTCACGCCCTCATGGCCCAGGCTGTCGGAGACGCTGACGGTGACAGCGTTCTCGCCAGGCTGCAGGGCAAGCACCTGGCTGAACTCGTTTTCGAACACCCCGTCCTGGAACGCCAGCGGAGTCTGTGACCCCCCGGCAGCCACCGTGCCGGTGAGGGGCAGCGCATTGGCTGCGACGGTCACGAAGCCGCGCAGCTGGATCTCCTCTTCGACAGTGTATATTGTCTGCAGGGCAGGCTCGATGAGGGTTATCTCCGGGCTGTCCTCGTTTATCTCGAACAAAGAGGAATAGAACTCCGAGTTGCCCAGGTTGTCAGTGGCGGTTATGCCCAGCTC
Organism: uncultured Methanosarcinales archaeon; assembly: GCA_964587045.1. Classification (GTDB taxonomy): domain Archaea; phylum Nanobdellota; class Nanobdellia; order Woesearchaeales; family CAZPJY01; genus CAZPJY01. The sequence goes on along the minus strand of CAZPJY010000001.1, from coordinate 59,910 downwards.
GTACTGCCCGGTGCCAACCGAGGGCGATGCGGTCATCCGCACGCACCCCGCTCCGCAGCTGGAGAAGCTCGTGCTCAGCACAACGAACCCGTTTCCGAGAAGGGTCATCGCCGTGGCGGACTGGTTTAGGCCTGCCCCGTCCTGCTCCTCAAGGGTCACCTCGATCCCGTTGAGGGACGGCAGGACCGCACCTCCGGCAGGGCTCACCGATACCAGGCTCGGACCTTCTGTGACCAGCTCCGCGCCCACCGTGTTGGAGAACTGGCTGGGCCCGTTCCCTTCTGCGTCGTACGCGCGGACCCTCATCTGGGATGACTGGGATATGCTTACAGAAGCGGTGAACTCCCCGTCCATCCCGACATTTGCCGAGCCGTATTCCGCTCCGTTCACGAATATGTCTACGTGGCCTCCCCGGACGAGCGTTCCGTTGAAGTTGCGAACCCTGCCCGTCAGCACGATGTCCCTCCTGTTCCTGGGCGACTGGACCGGATCCAGTTCCGGAAGAATCGGGATGGACATGGGGTCGTAGTTGACAGTTACAGAGTCCCTGCTGACCGTGTCGAACAGGTCGTGCAGCTCCGCGGTGATCGTGTTCGGGCCCTCCTCAAGCTCTAAGGAGCCGAGGGAGAAATGCCCGAAAGCGGGCTGGTCAATCCTTGCGGCCCGCACGCCGTTGTGAAGTATATCTATATAGTCGACATAGTCGTTCAGGTACTCGCCGTACACCCCAAGCACCCTCCAGAATATCGTCTCCCCGCCCTCGGGCGAGAGTATGCTTATCTCAGAATCGTCCGGCTTTTGGTATGCGGTCAGGACAAGGCGCGCCATATGGTCCAGGGAGTCGTAGGCGACTATCTCAATCGTGTTCTCCCCGCTTCGCAGCGGAGCAGAGTACCTGAACTCGTCGTCGCGGCCGGTGCCTGAGGATATGCTGTCCGGCACGCCGTCGCCGTCGGTGTCAGGGTTGCGCGGGTCGTTCCCGCTGAAGTATTCGTAGAGGGTGGTAAGCCCATCCCCGTCAGCGTCGGCTCCGGGGGCCATGACCCCGTACACAGCCTCCCATTCGTCGCCGATCAGGTTGGAGTTCGCATCAGCGGGCCTGCTCAGCGGGTCGAGCGGGTTGGTGCCGCTGATGACCTCGCCGCCGTCAGCGAAACCGTCGCCGTCGGTATCTGCGACATCCGGGTCCGTGCCGCGGAGTGCCTCCTGGTAGTTGCTCAGGCCGTCGGCATCAGAGTCCGCGTCGATGTCGTCGAGCACTGGCATGCTGTATGATATCCCGTTGATGGTGACGCTCGCGTTGAGCTCGTACGGGCTGACGAGATGGCCTGCCAGTTCCAGCATCTCATCGGTGGTGTAGTAAGGGAACCTGTTGATGGCAGGAGAATCCATGATTATCAGAGGAGCGGCGGTGTCAACCTCGAATCGAGAGGTGTAGACAGCGGTGTTCCCCAAGCTGTCGGCCGCGGTCAGGGTTATCCTGTGACTGCCGTCGAATGATGTCTGGGGGGTGAAAACGAGGAGCAGGTTGCCGTCGGTGTCCACTGTCGGCGATGTGAAGCCCGTCACCACGGAGTTCGAAGAGTCGCGGATCAGCAGGCTGGTGGCGTCCACATCGATCGATGCCCCGTCCCGCGGCTCAATCCTTGCCCTCACGCTGGCTATGTAGCTCAGCACGGTCCCGTCAGCCGGACTAAGCGAGCTGAGGATGGGCCCGTCCCTCACCAGGACTATCTCCTGCGAGTTCGACATCGGGCTGGGCCCGTTGCCGTCAGCGTCGTATGCGCGTGCCCTTATGATGGATGACTCCCTGAGGTTCAGCCCTGCTGAGAACACACCGTCAGATACCCCCACAGTCCTCGCGTACCCGCCGTTGACGAAGACCTCCGCAGTACCTGAGGATAGGGCCGTGCCGTCCGTTAACTGCACGCTTCCGGTGACCGTCACCGATGGGTCCCTAACGGGAGATGGGGGAGTGTCCAGCGTCACCTGGAGCGGTATCGACAGCGGGTCGAAGTCCACAGCCACCGAGTCCTCGTAGGAGTCGCCGAACAGGTCGTAGGCCACTACGCGCAGAACGTTTTGGCCTTCCTCCAGCAACACGTTCTCGAAGGCGAACCTTCCGAACTCCGGGCTCCTCATCACCACAGGTGCTTCGGAGTCGTCGTACAGCTCTATCCTGTCGATGTAATCGTCAAAATACTCCCCTGACACCGTCACGAGCGGCACGTACAGGGTTGATGAGTCCTCAGGGGATGATATGGTTATGCTCGTGGTGGCTGGTTTCATAACCACGGTGCCAACCAGCACTGCCTCGTTGCCCAGGCTGTCGGTGGCGTGTATGCCTATGGGCTGCTCGCCGCCTTCAAGGGCAAGGTCCAAGACGAACTCGTTGTCCCTGCCGGTTCCTGAAGGCATGGCGTCAGCCTGGCCGTCATCGTCGGTGTCGTAGTCAAGGGGGGACTGGCCTGTCAGGTACTCCCAGTAATTGTTCAGGCCGTCGCCGTCAGGGTCCCCGAACGGGTCGCCGACAGAATAGAAGGCCTCCCACTCGTCGCCGATCCCGTCGCCGTCGCTGTCTGTGGGCCTGAGGAGCGGCGTCGTCGGGTCTGCTGCAGACCCAATGGCCCTGCTCGATGCCTCAGCGCCGTCAGGGAATCCGTCCCCGTCGGTGTCATCATCAGTGGGGCTGGTGCCCTGCTCAGCCTCACCGAAGTTGTCCAGGCCGTCATGGTCCGGGTCCGCGAAGCCGTCATCGACCAATGCCAGGTCTGTGCGCTGCCCGCCGAGCAGGACGTAAGAGGTCACAGGAGGGTTGGCAGAGCTTATGTACCCCTCCAGTCTCAGGTTCTGGCCTGCCGTGTAATAGGGTGATAACGTCGAGGGGCTGGTCAGCACTATCGAAGGAGCGGCCTGGTCCACATCGAACATGATGGTGTCAGTCCTGGTGTTGCCCAGGACGTCGAGGGATGTAATCCTTATGGTGTAGGCTCCCGAGCTGAGCGGGGATGGGAAAACCATTGAAAGGTCCAGCCACCCATCGCCCGCATCCTGCCTGATCGATCCGGCCACAGGGGAACCGCTCCTCCTGACTGATACGGTCGACTGATCGGATATCAAGGCCGTGTCGACCTGGCCAAGCCTCACTGCGACCATGTTCACTGTCCTCAGGATTGAGCCGTCGGCGGGCTGCGATGACAGCAGCTCCGGGGCTGAAGTGACCCTGTCCACCTGCAGGGTCTCCGAGTAGTCTGAGGGTCCGTTGCCCATCGCGTCGTAGGCGTACGCCCGTATCCTGTACCTCCCGTCCTGGGGCAGCGGAACCGGAGAAGAGAACCTGCCCAAGGAGTCTGTCTGCACAGAGGCAGCCTCATCGTACGGGCCGGCGCCGATCGACCTGGATATGATCACAGTCGCCCCTGCTGCGATGGATCCGTCTGCGTAGGACAGGGATCCGCCAACCTGGACCGTGTTCGCCCTAGTCGGGCTCTGCAGGCCGTCAAGCTCAGGCCTGCCCAGCGGGCTCAGGTCCGGAGTGAGGTTGGTCGCCACGCATGGGCCGTACTGGTTGACCTCGAAGTAAATGGAATAGGTGGCTGTGTTGCCAAGCAGGTCTGTCGATACTATCGATGCGGTGTAGTTGCCGTCATCGAATCCCGCCTGGGGAGTGAGGGTCATGTCCAGGAACTCTCCCTGGTCACGCAGGTGGTATGACACTGTTCCCTGGACGATACCTCCAATGGAGTCCTCGACCTGGCTTATGGCGGACTCTGAAGTGTCTATGGCCACTCCGTCAACCCTCTTCAGCGTCACGGTGAACTGCTCCAGCTCGCATATGCGCGAGTTGTGGAAGGGGTGAGACGAGTAAAGCTCAGGGGCTGATGTCACCAGGTTCACGGTCTGCGCCCCGGAGGGCGGGCTGGGGCCGTTGCCCAGGGAATCATAGGCCTCAGCGTATATCACCGTGGACGGCGCGGCGAGTATCAGGTCGTAGGAGAAGGTCCCGTCGGTGTTCGTGACGATCTGGTCATCGACTGGGATGTTGTTTGCGTACAGGATGACCCTTGCGAAGGCTTCTCCTGAACCGGAGATGACCCTTCCGGTCACCGTAACCATCTGCTGCGTCGTGGCGGTAGGGAGCGGGTTTATCACGACCTCTTCCGGTGCGGAATCGTCGATGTTTATCGTGAAATGCTCGGCCTCGCCCCACAGCCCTGCGTTGTCCTGCGCCCTGACATGGAAGTGGTATGTCCCAGAATCGAGGCCCTCGAACGAGACGTTGGTGCTCTCCGTGTCGGCAGTGGTGTCCGGGATGGACGATGCCATCGCGTTGAGTTCATAGCTGTAGCCGGCCACTCCGGTCGTCTCGTCGTATGACGTCCAGGAGAAGACAGGGCTGTCATCCCTATACTGCGACGCGGGAGACGGGTGAGTGAGAGAATCCACATCGGTTATCTCAGGCGGCACAGTGTCCACTGTGAACTGCGCGGTGCCGCTGTGGTAGCCGGACCTGCCGTCGCTCCGCCTGCACCTTATGTTGACTGAGTGATCGCCGTCGCTCTCCACAGAGTGCATGGCCTGGTGGTGAATGTAGTCATCCGACCACATGAGCGTCCAGACCCCGATGTCGCTTTCGAACTCGCACTCGGCGGCCAGGTTGGTCTGCGCCCGGACGAGGAAGGACCGCGAGGTTGTGATTCCCGAAGGCTCCGTGTCGGATACCACCAGGTCGACGTCCACGTTGACGTAGATCCTTATCTCCGACGTGTCCTCATTGCCTGCTCTGTCCTCGCAGGACACCTCGTAAAGGTAGTTCCCGTTCGGGTCTGGGGAGTCGTAGCAGATCTGCATCTGCTTATCCCTTGTGAATCCGGGCAGCCCGAAGGTGCCGCCTGTGGCTGCCTGTGAGGTCCCGCAGACATGCGAGCTTGCGCACTTGAGGCCTGAGCAGTTGTACGTGCATGCGACCTGGTCGCCGTTGCCGTCGTGCGCGCTTAGCGCCGTGATGGGTATGCCCAGCTGCATGTCGACGTAGTTCATCTCGTACTCGAAGATGCCTTCCTCAACTTCGGTGTTGAGCTCGCCCTCGCTTGATGAGAGCACGACATCCGGGGGTTCTGTATCGACCACGAGGCTGAAATGCGCGACATCCATGTTACCTATGGGGACGTCACGGCACGCGACTGAAGCCGGGAAGGTCCCGTCGCCGAGCGCTGAAAGGGCGTGCTCGTAGGTGTGGGCCAACCCGTCGGTGCTCGTGCTCATCGGCTGGTCCGCGATGAGGGATATCGATGCGGTGCACACCGCCCTGTCAGACGTGGTAACCTCGATCGTGGGCCTGTTCGCCGGCGAGTACAGGTCGCCTTCCTGCAGACCTACGACCGTTATGTTCGGAGGTGTCGTGTCCCTCGTGACCGTAACGTGCGCCGTTCCGTTCTGCCCGTTGAAGTCCTCGGCGATCAGGTTAACATAATTGGGTCCCTCGTCAAGCGGGACCGTTATCTCGAAATCGTTCCCGCTGGTTATGGCCCTGACGCTCGGGTCGGACTCCATGTATATCTCATTGAGGTTGTCATCGGTGAAGTTGCCGGTGATCAGGACGCTGGATGCTCCGATGAGGTAATCTCCCTGGGCCGTGAGGATGGCGCCTCCGACAGAGCTTATATGGATTATCGGAGCGCGCGTGTCCAGGAACACATGGGCTGTCGCCAGGTTAGGATGGCCCAGCCAGTCGACTGCCAGCGCGGTTATGATCTTCTGGCCGTCACCCGGGAACAGCGTCATTGCCACCTGCTCAGTGCCTGAGGCCTCCGCCGGGTGGAGCACCTCGACATTCGAGGCGCTCACAGTCACGTTTGCGATGTTGGGATCGTTGTACGAGACCTCCACCTGCACCGAGGCGGTCTGCGATACCGACGGGGCGGTTATGCTAACGAGGGGCGGGCTAGCGTCGACGTTTACGGTTATCCAGTACGGCACGGTCGAGCTGGTGGTCACTGCATCGAGCACCTTGTTCATCTCGACTGTGAACGTGTAGCTCCCCTCCTGCAGTGGCGAAGTGTCGCACTCGAACACTGACGCCTGCGTCTCCACGCAGTTCACGCCCTGCAGCTGTCCTGCTGAGCTCTGCAGCAGCGTCGACACGACATTTATTTCCTCTGATGCGTTGGTCCTGAATATGATTCTGGGGGTGGTGTCCTCTGTGTACCAGTTGCTGGCGAGCCCTCTCACGCCTCCCGCAACCTCGAACCCGGGCCTGGATGGTATCCTCGTGTCGACCGTGAAGTTCCAAGTCACGGCTGCGGGGTTGCCCGCCTTGTCCAGCGTGCTGACCAGGACCTGGTTAGGCCCTGATTGCAGCTGGTACGGCGTGAAGGTGAGCAGCATCAGCCCGTCATCCACCCTGTGGCAGTCGAGCTCCGGATCATCGCAGGTGTAACCGACCGTATTGACAGTCATGGTCGCGTTCTCTATCCCCACTCCGATGTCCGTCACCCGTGCCAGGATGGGCTCAGTGAAGGTGTTGACCATGTCACCGTCGCCCGGGCTGACCTGGTCGATGACAGGCGGCACCGTATCGAGAATGACCGACTCGAAGTCAGAGAGGTCGCCCATGTTGCCCACCCTGTCGAAGGCGGCAGCCCTGAACCTGTTGAGGCCCTCATGCAGGCCAACTGTCAGGTTGAACCACCCCGTTGGGTAGCGGCCATCGCACATGAGTACCCGCCTGGACGTGATGTCCTCCTGAAGCGCCGGCGACACCACGACGCCGTCCTCCCCAAAGAGTATTGGGTTTAAGTATTCTATATGGTACCTCGCGAACCCGTAGAGCGGAGTCGTCAGCTGGATATAGTACCCGCCTATCATCTCGTCTGACAGGAACTCGTTCGACCCTTCGACCCCTGAGCCTGGGACCACATCCCTAAGCTCGCATGATGACTCGACATTGGATATCGCGGTAGCGACGATGTCGGCGTCCGCGTTCACGACGCTGATGTTGGTCGCCGTCTCGCCGGTGTAGCCGTACACGCTGAAATCCCGCTGGTTGGTGTATTCAGGGAACGGCCACAACTCCGGAGCCTCAGGACCTGTCCTGTCCGTGGTAAAGAGCAGCGCACCGCTCGACGGCCCGTTCCCCACGCCGTCATAGACCTGGAGCCTGAGGGTGTACTCCTGGTCCGGGTAGTTGCCCGGTATCGGTATGTCCAATGAGAAGTACTCATCATTGGACGGGTCGAGCGGCTGATATTCCCCTGCGATGCCGATCGTATCCAGCAGGAGGCTGCCCAAGTAGACCCCCATAGTTGCCCCTGGCTCTGCGAATCCTTCCACCAATATCCTGTCGGTGACAAGGGAATCGTTCGTGGGCGAAACGATGAGCGGCGCTGCCGGGGCCTCGCCGTCGTAGGTGAACGAGACCTCTCCCTGCGCGGTCTCCCCGTAGTCCGAGCCGCATGCGAAGTGGAATGTGTAGTCCAGGTTGGCGAGCCCGGTGACGGTCGCCGTGTACGTGCCGCCGTAGTAGTCAGACATTCCGGTCATGGTCCCTGAATAGGCTGTGGTGTCGTCGTAGTAGTTGCATGAAAGGGTCTGCTTGTTGGTCCTGACCTCAAGCGACATCGCGCTGTTGTATACGCCAGCCGCCGGGCTTATTACCTCCAGGCCGTAGGGGAAGTCGGTCATGACACGGAACTCAGCATGCGCAGTGTCCGAGTTGAAGGCCCGGTCCCAGCACTGGGCACCCACCGTCCAGTTGCCGCCTATCCTCTCCACCGGCACTCCTGCCTCGTTGACAAGGTCTGTCGAGTAGACGTGCCTTCCCGTTATGAAGCCCGGGTCGCTCGCGCTGAAGGAAACGCCCGCCTCCTGCTCGTCGAGGTTGGTGAAGGTGTAGTCGCACCGCACGACCTCCTGGTTGTAGGTGTACTCCTCGATGGCCATGACCGTCACGTTCACTATGGCCGGCAGGCTGGTCATGGGGTTCGGGAAAACCGCGAGTGATATGACGGGCGGCCTCCTGTCCACCATGAGCGAGCCTTCCAGGCGCCCCGTATTGCCGAAGCGGTCGGTGCAGGTGATGGTGTAGTACTGGTTGGTCGCGAGGTTATTGTACACGAAGGAATGGTGCGTCGATGTCGCGTCCGCGGACATGTCCTGGCTGGGCATGTAGAAGCCAGGGTCTATCACGCAGGTCGCCCACTCTGTCGTGTTCACCCTCAGCTCCTGGACAAATGCCGACGTGAAGCCCGTCACAGGCTCCTCGAGGGTAACGGCAGGCGGCTGGTCGTCGACGATGACCTCGACGCTCGAAGTGTCAGTGTTCCCTGCCATGTCCGCGATCATGACACTCAAGGTGTTGCTCCCGAAGTCCAGGCTGGTGACCAGCTCCCAATGCCCGCCTTCAGGCACTATCGATGTGTCCTCGCAGTCTGACGCCAAGCACACGTAAGCCACGTTTTCCTCTTCATAGCTGCCTGATATCCTGACTTGCGTGGAGCCTGTCAGGTAGTGCGTGCCCTCAAGGACGATGGTCCTCTGAGGGTCTACTGTGGTGACTGATGATATGGATATCGTCGGCGGTGTCGAGTCGATGTTCAGAATCGTCGCCCTGGCCTGCTCGGCATTGCCCGCGACGTCCACCGAATAGTACCTTACCACCTTCCTGCCTTCGCCTATCAGCGCGAACTGGCCGTTGTACCTCGTGGTGATGTCGCAGCCCTCACCGATGCAGTAGTACGTGGCCTGCAGCCCGCTGCTCGAGCCGTCGCCTGCCGTGGGGTCCGCGGCCTGCAGCTCGACTGCTGTCGGCATGGTCGCCCATGAGTTGTTCAGCAGGTTGGTGCTCGTGGCAGGCGCCTGCGAGTCCAGGAGCACCGTGAACTGCTGGATGAATGACGAGGTGCCTGCGTTGTCCACAGACTGTATCCTGACCAGTGTGCTCTGGTCGTCGAGGAACTGCATGAAATAGCTGTCCATGCCGGTCAGGTAGGCAGGAGAGCAACCGATGCCTTCACAACCCCTTATCTCGGCGATCCCGCTGCCGGAGCCGTCGTCTGCAGAGACGAGCACGGACTGATGCGACCTCTGCCAGATGCCGCTTTGCGTGTAGTTGTGGCTGACGGTCGGGGGAGTCGCGTCGTAGCTTATCGTGAAGTTCTTCTGGACGCAGTTGCCAGCCTTGTCGCAGGCCACCAGGTAGCTGTCGACATCGCGCTCGCCGCCCTCCAGCAAGGATACTGTAGCGGAGAACGAGCCTGACGAGACGCTCGCCGGGACGGTCTGCCAACCGTTGTACAGCGGGTCGAACCACCAGATGTCAACGCTTCCGCCGCTCGAGTCCAGGTTGTCATCCTCGACCGTGCCGGAAATCCTGGGGTTGAAGCGGTTCGCGCTTATCTCCTCATCTACGATGACTACCGGAGGGTCCGGATCCACTACTATGTATTTGGAATGCCTCCCCAGCTCGGCGCTCCAGTCACCTGGCGCGAGCTCCTTGACCGAGTGTATCCTGAATATCTCAGGCCCGGGTTCGAGGTTGCCGAAGAACTCCATCCTGAACGATATCGGGCTTACGCGGTACAGGTCGAGCATGCTCTGCGGGTTGTAGGACAAGAAGAGGTCGGTTATGTTGACGTTCTCCTCTCCGGTGTAGGTCAGCGTTATTACGGGGCTGGTCGCGTTGGTGTAGTATATGCCGTCGTACTCAGCCGCGTAGTCCAGGAAGGTCATGTCCGGCTCGCCGGCCACCTCTGTCATCAGCCTGAAGGACCAGACGGATACCATGGGGTTGCCAGCCCTGTCGCTGGCGCTGACCCCTACAGTGTAGTCGCCGAAATCCAGGGTGCCCGACAGCGTGACCGTAAGCGACTGGGAATCGCCGTTGCACGCCAGCGCCGATGATCCTATGCGCCCGCCGCAGCCAATGGTGGCGCCGTTCAGGGTGAACGAGACGCTGTCCCTGTCGACGCCCGACCCCTCGTCGGTGAGGGTGAACCTCACGCCTGCGTCCTGCTCTGCTATGGTGTCGTTGGCCCCGGGGAAGGCGCCAGTGACCCTTGGAGGCTCGTCGTCAACATAGACATAGTAGGTGGCGGAGTTTGCGTTCCCTATCATGTCCGTTACGTCAAACGTGACGACGTTCGATATGCCTTCGGTCAGCCCGAGGCTCATCTGTGCGTTGGTCACCGCCGAATCAGAGAGCGGGTCGTAGACGCCCCCCATAGTCAGGTGCTGCTGCTCAAACCCTCCTACAGAAGCGAGGACATCTGACTGCGTCTCCGCGGTGAGCGTGAATTCGACAGGGTTCTGGCTGACATACACTATCCCTTCGCTTTCAAAGGACGGCGAGAAGGTGGCCGCAGGCGGTCTCGGGCGCGTCACGTCCACGACCACGTACAGCTGGTACGGCTCAGCGAACATGATGGGTGCGATCGGATTGTACACGTCCTCGAGCTCGAAGTAGTAGAGGCCTGTAGGCAGGACCCTCGTGTGCGGGAATACCCACGTAACGTTGTCTGCCGTATCGATCGAAATATCGCTCAGCGGAACTGCCGGCTGGCCGTTAGCGCGCAGTATCTCAGGATCGAGAGGCGTGAACTTGTCGTCAGCGAACTCTATGAATGGTATCGGGGTGGGCTGGCTGATTACCCTTATGAAGTCGCAGTACACGTGGTTGCCGTACCTGGCGCAGTCGTCGAAGCCGTACGCGCTGACAGCCAGTAGTACCACTAACAGGGCGAAGATGTACGCGTTCCGCGTCCTAGTCGCTATCATCTAGTTCCACCCGCTGTCCACTATGTATCCCTCCTGATTATGGAGTATGAAGTTGAGCTGGGTGTCGACGCCTCCCGGCATCGTCACCGTGGCCTCATCCTCGCCGAAGCCCTCCTTTGCCACGCCCACAATATGGGTTCCAGCAGAGACCTCGGTGAATATATATGTTCCGTCCGAAGCTGCGGTTGCTGTCCTAGCTCCGGAGTCGAGAGTCACAGTTATGCCGCTGAAGGGCATGCTCTGGCCCACAAGCATCACAGTGCCGTACAGGTCTGCGGGCTGGGTCATTGTGATGTTGAGCCTGTTGTTCCTCTCAGGCAGCACATAGAGGCTCCTCGTGATGGTATCGTAACCGAGATGTGACGCGGTGACCCTCTGCGATCCCTCAAACACCTCTAGTATTATGTAGTAGCCGTCGACGACCGATGTCGCGAAGGGCAGAGCGGCTTCTCCTGCCGGCACCTCGACCAGGGTTCCGGGTATGGGCGCTCCGCTGGCCTCTTTTACGTATCCAGTCACGTTGCCCTTGCCCCTCTCGCTCAGCTGGAGGTCGACGTTCGCCGTGGTCTGCCCGGCTGCGACCACCGCGAGCACGCTCTCAGGCCAGTAGCCTCTCGCTTCTGCCCGGACGTTGTGCGCCCCAGGCATGATGTTGGTGAGCAGGAAGTCTCCGTTGATGTCGGTCCTGGCGGAGACTGAGGAAGCGGTGACGGTCGCCCCGTTGATGCCAACACCCTCAGTATTTGTCACAGTGCCTGAAACGTTTCCCAGAGGCAGCAGGCTCAGGTTGATGCCTGCCACGAGCTGCCCTTCTGGTATGAAAACATTGAACTGGTCTGAGGCGAATCCTGCGGCGCTCGCGTACACTATTAGGTTAGCGTTCGACGCGATGTTTTCGATGAGGTAGTGACCCTGGGAGTCGGTTATGTCATAGCCGGTGCCTGCCTCGACCTGGGCCCCTGATATCGGTCCGCCCAGGGACGACCTGATGTAGCCGCTGACCGCGCCGACAGGCGTGAGCGAGGCGTCATGCGTCGTTGCCGTGCCTGCGGCCACGCTGATGTCCCTGGAATGCGGCACGTAACCATCCATTTCCACCGTGAAGGTCTGCGAGCCTGACGGAATCCCCTGGATGGAATAGCTGCCTGATGGGTCCGAATATGCGCTCGAGCCCCCGGCTGACACCAGGGCGCCCTGCAGCGCTGCCCCGGACATAGCAGAGGTTATGGTGCCCTGGATGTCTCCCAAGGCGCACTGGCCCCTTACCTCCTCTTCGCATGTGAATGGGCCGTTCTGGGTCGGGCTTATCTTGTTGTATGCGTACACCAGCAAGGACACCGAATCAGTAAGGCCGATGTCTGGCACAGTGCAGGTTATGGTGTAGTCGTGGTACACCACATCCCCTCCCCCCATGACCATGCAGTAATCGCCCTGCGGCCTGCACGAGCTGGCGTCGACTATGAAGAAGTGGTCGACACCGTCAGCGCTCGACATGGCCTGGGAGAACATGCCGGCCACCTCGTCATGAGCGTGGGTTAAGGTGCAGGAGGCCTGATGCGTCGCGGTCCGCGCGTGTATGACCATAGCGTTGCCGTTCGCGGCGTAGGTCGAATAGTCTATGTAATAGTGGTTGTTGTACACCAGGGGTGTCACGATCTCTATGTCCAGCCCGAGATCTGGGTCGAAGCGCACTATGTCGGACGCTGCGGCCGAGTTTCCTGCCTCGTCGAAGGCCTCAGCCCTTACCAGGTTGTAGCCTTCTGTCAGGGAGATGTTGGCCTCGAAGTAACCTTCAGGCATCCTGTACTCGTAGACGCTCACTTCTGTCCTCGGGCTGTACGAGCCGCTGATGGCCTCGGCCAGGCGGACGTTTGAGTAGTATTCTATGTTGTTGTCGACTACGTCCCAGTACGATGTGCACGACTCAATTGGGTAGCGGGCATAGCCGTTTGCGAACTGCAGGAACCTGCCGGAAGAGAAGCCTGCGCACACGTCGCCCTCGAGCAGCAGCACCGATCCAGGATACGCCATCTCCTCCAGCCTCGCAGCTGAGATCATCGGATTCTCGCCGGAGACCCCATCAATCCTCACTGAATCCACGGCCTGCGAGAAGGTGTCCAGCGCTGTCAGCACCACGTACCTGACGTCTGGGTCGGTGGTGCCCCTGACCGTGATCCACGGCCTCGCGGTTGCGTCAGCGAGCGGATACAGGTACATCGAGGCAGGTCCCACATTGTCGTAGGTCACGTTGATCGCTGCCGAGCTCTGCCTGCCTGAGAGGTCATACGCCCTGACCTCGACTTCGTACGTCCCCGACCTGCTCCCGAGGTATATGCCCGATGCGTTGTAGGTCCCCTGCTCGCAGTCCGCCACGAAGCTGTTGGACGGGGTCTCTATCTCGATACGGTCCATGTTGGCGTCGTAGCAGCTTCCGTACACCTCCAGCTGGCTGCCGCCGACAAGCGTCGGAACGTCCGGGCTGATGTCCACCTGCGGGTCGTTGAGGTCAACCACGAAGCTCCAGGTCCAAGAACCCATGGTGCCTCCGCCGATGCGGCTTGCGTTCACAGCCAGCGAGTATTCGCCTTCAGCCAACGCCCTGTATGGCCACACCAACCGGGTTAGCAGGCCTGACTCTGAAGTGTTGGCAGCCCCTCCCATGGAAGCGCCTTCAACCACCACCGGGCTGTCGAAGCCTATCGTAGCGAGCGGCTGTGCGCTCCTGGAGTACCACACGCTGCCCCTATCAAACGCCTCTGATATGCTAATCGACTGTACAGTCGGGGCTGAGGTGTCGACAGCGAAGCTGAACTGCTCAGATGCGGCATGCCCGACGTTATCCGTGGCAGCAGCTATCAGAGAGACCTCACCTGTGTCCTGGAACGTCAGCTGGTCGCCGGTCGTGAAGGTGAGCTCCTCGCCGTCCCATATGACCTCGGCGCTCGCCGGGGTGCACGCGTTGCTTCCCAAGTCCACATTGGTGCACTCGTAGGTCTCGTTGGCTATCACGGTCAGTGAGGTCCAGCCCATGTCCAGGCCCGAGACCGCATCGCTTAAGGTTAGCACAATGTCAGGCGAGGTGTCGCCGGTTATCGATATCGGAGACTGCAAGGTGATCACAGGATCCAGCGTATCCACATAGAGCTGGTAGAGGTCGGAATCAGTTGTGTGTCCCCACTCGTCGGTCGCGCGCACCATTATGAAGTGCCGGCCCTCCGAGACGCTGGCGTCGTAGCTGAACCTTGTGTCGGCCTGGTAGACCGTGACTGTGAGTGTGTCCAGCACGGCTGTCGCTGGCGGTACGGTCAGGCCGAAAGTGTAGGTCCCGGGTGTTGGGAAGTCCACTTCGATGCTGTTCCTGTTGGGCAAGGTGTAGTTCTCGGCGCCGCCAACCAAGACGACGTCGAGGTCCATGCCGCTTGTAAACCTGATGGTCGAGCCTTCCACCAGAGACGGGTCTGCCGCGCCGAACCCGGCGAGTGAGACTGGGACGTTGAGGTATTCCGGCTCGGCAACAGTTATCGAGCCTGGACGCAGGGTCCCGTCCACGAGCAGGCGTATCTGCGCACCGACATCGGACGTGCCTGACACCGTGATGTCCATCGTGTCAGTGTAGTACGCCACCAGGTCGCTGTAGGCGATCGGTGAGATGGTGATGTTGTCAAGGCTTGGCGGCTCGTTCCTGAAGTCTACTGTAAGGGAGGCCAGCTGCCCGGCGGAGTTCGCGTTTCCGTAGGCGTCTGCGCATGCGAAGTAGTAGGTGGTCAGGCCCGGCTCCAACGCCAGGTCTGTCGCGTGGTTGCGCGTCCCCTCACCCGTTGTGAATTGCTCGAGCATTGCCCAGTAGCTCTCCTGGTCGGTGGACCACCTGCAGTGGGCGTTCTCATTGGTCTGGATGCTCACCCTCTGCGTCGTGTCTGCTGTCACGAACTCCGTGTCAGGCACGGATATTGTGGGCGGCAAGGTATCCACACCGACCTGCCTCTGGGCAGTGGTCTGGTGGCCGTGCGCGTCAGCCGCCATCACCCTCAGGGTTAGCGTGCCCTCCATGGATACGTTAGAGACATCGCAGGCGTACCTGTAGGTGGTGCCCTGCATGCTCGTCCTGTCGCAGCTGTCGTCAGCAGCTATGACACTCACTGACATGGTTGCAGGCGTCTCATCCAGTATTATGGTTGCATTGGCGAACCTGTTAGTTGTTGCAGGCACCACGCTGGATATCGTTATGCTGGGGCCGTTCATGTCGACGTCGATGGTCTTCGTGACCGGGACAGCCCAGTTGCCGGCAGCGTCCCTGCAGGAATAGCTCGCTGTCCAGGTCCCTTCCGCGTACGAATGCATTCTGGAGGTCACGGATGCCGCAAACTCCGGTGACGGGCTGCCGTCGCCCCAGTTGATGATGCACCACTGCGCGCCTCCCGAGTTGTTCAGGCCTGTTAGGTAGACCAGGCCGTCATCATCGATGGCGTCCTCGGTGGTGTCGTTGTCGTCTGATATCGCAGCAACCTGGACTGTTGGCGGCTGGAAGTCGAACAGGATGGTCGAAGTCGCCGATGAGGTATGCCCTACCATGTCGTAGGCAGTGACGGTGATGGTCCTGGCGCCCTGCTCTATCCCGACCAGGTCGACCGATGCTGCCCACCTCCCGTTGGATCCGCATAGCGTGACTGTCGGTGATACGTCCCCGGTTAGCTCGATGTAGTCCATGTTGTAATCCCTGCACCATCCGGACACCGAGACGTCTGAGGTGGTCAGAGTGCTGGGCAGGGGGGAGCTCGAGAAGTTGACGAAGGGCCCGATTGTATCGAAGCGCATTGGGAAGTAATGGTATCCCCTGGCCGACTCCCCTGTCGTGACATCCTTGTATGATACGAGGTTGAGCTGGTAGGTCGCATCTTCCTGCAGGGCCGGCGTTTGCAATATGATTCCGAAAGTGATATTGTCCGCCCTCGCGTAGTTCACCGGCTGGTCCGTGTCCAGTCCCATACCTTCGAATCCCAAACCGGCATGCTCGAGGTGGACGAGCGAGGGCGCGTCATCCTCATAGGCTGCCGTTATTGCCGGGTCCATGTTGTCGACGTACCATACTCCCTCATGCGCGGTTCCGCCTAATACATGCAGGGTCGGCTCGTGAGTGACATTCGAGCTTATCTCCAGGCTCCAGCTGAAGTTCAGCGGATTGCCGGCGGCGTCAGTCACTGTCAGGTCGAATGAGTGCGTCCCGTAGCCCAATGCTGAGCCCAGCAGCGATACGGCGTTGAACTCGATCTCCATAGTCTGTCCGAGGCTGGTGCATCTCAGGTCTCCGCAGCTGTACCCTACGGAATCGACTGTCAGCTGCGCATCTGCTACCCCGCTCTGGGTGTCCGAGACCCTCAATATTACCGACGGCACTGCCTGTGCGGTGACTGTGTCTGCTGCAGGCTGCAGGTACGTCAGCGTGGGAGCGGTGACATCTCTCACGAGTACTCGGGCGTCCGATACGCCGCCCTCTATCCCCAGGCGATCGTAGGCAACAGCCCTGATAGATGTCCTGTCTACCAACGGCACGGATATGTTGAACCATCCTGCCGGGTAGCGGGTGTCGCATATGACGACTCCCTCATTGCTCCTGACCACGCCTTCGAGAGGTTCTTCGAGGGTGACCTCGTCATAGCCTGGCATGCTCCTGACAGAGGTTATCATGTACCTCTCGAAGTTGGCTCTCTTGTGGCCGCTGAACTCGACGAAGCTATCTTCCATGAAATACGGGACTGCCGCGTCCGGAACGAGTATTGTGGTTCCGCTTGCGGTTGCTATGTTGATAGTCCCCGAGCATACTGAGTCGTATGCCACATGCTGCACCGATAGGTTTTGGCCGGATTCGTCGAACAGCACGATATCAACATCTGACTCGCCGACGTACCCTATCACGTTGTATGAGGAGAGCGATGTCCAGCTCTCGCCTGCTGGGGGCGAGTATATTACTGGGGCGGCAGGACCGATGGTGTCGACGGTTATTGAGGAGTTTATAGTTGCTGAGAGCAGCCCTCCCATGTCTGAGAACCTGGCGTAGACCCTGTGGAAGCCCTCTCCGGCGACGTCCCACAGGATGGGCTGGTCGGTATAGGCAAAGGGCGTGAACCTTCTGCCATCGTTCGAGAGCTCGATCACCTCAACCGACGTGACCGCATCGCTCGCTGATCCCTGGACCTGCAGGCCCGACGTGGTCGAGTACTCGTCTCCGCCGTTGAGCAGAAGTGATCCCGCAACTGGTGGAGTCCTGTCCACTGTGAATGACGCCGAGTAGCTGTTTGCGTGAGCGTTGTCAACGGCAACGAAATTCACGCTGACTTCCCATTCTCCCTCACTGAGGGGGTCGGTGCCCAGCAGCCCTATGTTGAACACGTCGACTGAACTGGTGGCTGAAGTCCTGATGTTGGTGTATTCCACACCGCCGTACTCGACCGAGTACCCTGTTATGTTGACCAGCTCGTCAAACTCGAATGACAGCTGGTTGTAGGCGGCGTCAGCCGTCATGAGGGTTGACAGCTCAAGCGGTGGGAAAGTGCCGGCGTCGTGACTCAGACTCAGAGCCGGAGCGTTCGGCGCCAGGGTGTCGACGACGAAGGAGATGGAACCCCTTCCAGGATTGCCAAGCAAATCTGATGAGTAAAGCGTGACCGAGTTGGGGCCTTCCCTTACAGGGAACGGTTCGGGATCGAAGCTTATGACGCCGGATGTGTATGTGTAGCCGGGCCAGCCAGTAACATCCCAATCATTAACCACCAAACGCACACTCGCACCATCAACACCAGCACCGCCATCACCAACAGCAACCTCAATAACACCCTCAGGATCAGTCACAACATCACCATCAAGCGGACGCACAAACACAACAGACGGACCAGTCACATCACCATACACCACAACATGATTCGACACTCCAACATTACCAGCCAAATCAACAGACTCAACCCACAACTCATTAAACTCCTCAGCAATACCAACACCAGCAAAAACAAACGAGCCACCAGAACAAACACCAGACCTGACCCTATCACCACCCATAAGCGTCAAAACAAGACCAGACTCGCAAACCACACCCACATCAACACGCGAATCAGCAACATAATCCCTACCACCAACACCCACCACGCCCAACACCTCAGCAGTGAGTTGTGGCTCCTCGCTATCCACTTCCACCTCGCCCTCAACTGAGGAGTTGTGGCCCAGGATGTCCGAGACGGTGACGACGACTGCTTTCATGCCGTCTGCGGCTTCGAGGTCCACATCTCCTGAGAACCTGTTGGCGGAAGTCCCGACATCATATCCTGATATGTCGCCTCCGACCGTCAGGCCTTCGAAGTTGGTCTCTGTGAATGAGCCTGCCAAAGGCACTCCGACCGGGTCCTGCACAGGGGATGGCAGGGTCGTTATGGCAAGGTTGGAAGGCGCGGAGTTGTCGATTATCACATCTGCGTAGAACGGGATCGGGCTGCTTCCGGGCAGGTCCTTCCTTGCGCGTATCGTGAACCTGTGTATGCCCTCGGTAAGCTCTGAGGAATTGTAGGTGTAAACGCTGGACGATACCTGGTATTGGGTCAGAGTGCCTCCTGACATGCCCGCCGAGTCGACCACGACGCCGCTGTCGAAGGAAACGCGTATGCTTGGCGTGCTGGACTCGAGATAGTGCCTGTCCGGGTCGTACGCTTCCCTAACCACTGCCCCTTGCACTGTGATGGTCGCCGTCGGGAACTGGGTGTCGACCACAAACTCCCAGGATGATGATGCGGAGTTGCCGGCCCTGTCCCAGGCAGTGATGCTCGCGTGGTGCGTCCCGTCGCCCAGGTTCCTGGCCTGGTAGTACGCGAGTGTGTCCCCTCCCGATGAGGCAAGAGTCACCGCCATGGGGACGCCGTCCAGATCCATGGCCGCGTAGGACAGTCCTGACCCGTCTTCTGATAGTAGAGCAGACACCCTTAGTGAGGTCTCTCCGGTCGTGTACTTGGGTGTCTCTTCTGAAATTGAAGGTGGAGAGGTGTCATATGTGATGTCCCCAGCCGAGGCGCTTGCCCAGTTGCCCGCCCTGTCTGTCGCCCTTGCAAGGATGCGGTTGGAGCCATCTGTCAGGGTGAGCGATGCCGAGTAGTAGCCTGCAAAAGTCTTGGCCGAATACAGGTATGCTGATCCTGAGAAGCTCGAAGTTAGCGGCCGGTCCAGCTCGACTTCCGAGTACTGCAGGGGAATGTAATTGACTCCTGTTATAATATAATATTCTCTTGGGTTGGAGAACTGCAGGTACTGTCCCTCATAAGCCCGCAGATCGCCGTCAAGGTTTACGATTTCGGATCCTGAAAGTGCCGAATCGACTATCTGCAGGGTTGCGTCTGGCGCTCCGGGCGCAGATGCTGACGCTGTGGTGGTGTCATTGTATGTCCCCAGGTAGTCGACCGCAGCCAGGTCTATGTGTGAATAAGGCTCAGCGAAGCCCTCGACAGCGATCGCGCTCTCGTTAGTGTCATAGCCTGTTATTGGCCTGTAGATGATGACAGGCCCTGCAGCCGCATCGTATGTGAAGCTTCTTTGGTCTGCTGTGTCAGGCTCCTCATTGCCAGCGCCATCCCCGGCGTATACCCTCCAGTAGTAGGCCTGCCCCTGTACGAACTCACGATCGGAAACTCCGACGCTGCTCACCTCGCTCGCAACCCGTGTCTCGTAAACCAATCCTGAGAATGACTGGTCTGTCGAGATTTCAAGGATGTAATACTCCTCATCATCACCCAAATGGTCCCATGAGAACTCTATGTCCCCACCGAGAATCGATGAGTCCTGGGGCGACTGTTGCGCGACTGTCGAGGGGGCTGTCCTGTCCACGTTGAAACCGATGGTGATGCTGTTCGTGTGGGCATTGTCCACCGCGACGAAGTTGACTGTCAGCTCCCATCCGCCTTCCTCGAGGGGTTCTGCACCAAGCATGCCCAGGCTGAAATCCGTGATTGCTTGCGTCGGGGATGCTCTGACATCCGTGACATCGACGCCTCCCAGCCTCAATGAGTATCCTGTCACGTTCACGGCCTCTGCGAATGAGAGCTCGAACACATTGTAGGATGACTCTATGCTCAAATGGCTACCGTCAGATAGAGCTATCGGCGGAAGAGTCGGGTCGGTCAGGGTTATTGATGGCCTTGCCGGCGCGTCCTGGTCTACTATGAATATCATCCTTTGCTCAGCAGGGTTGCCAAGCTGGTCTTCTACGTACACGACCACCTCGTTGGAATGGTTTTGGACCGGGAAAGGCGCTGGGGAAAATGAGATTATTCCGGATGTGTATGTGTAGCCGGGCCAGCCAGTAACATCCCAATCATTAACCACCAAACGCACACTCGCACCATCAACACCAGCACCGCCATCACCAACAGCAACCTCAATAACACCCTCAGGATCAGTCACAACATCACCATCAAGCGGACGCACAAACACAACAGACGGACCAGTCACATCACCATACACCACAACATGATTCGACACTCCAACATTACCAGCCAAATCAACAGACTCAACCCACAACTCATTAAACTCCTCAGCAATACCAACACCAGCAAAAACAAACGAGCCACCAGAACAAACACCAGACCTGACCCTATCACCACCCATAAGCGTCAAAACAAGACCAGACTCGCAAACCACACCCACATCAACACGCGAATCAGCAACATAATCCCTACCACCAACACCCACCACGCCCAACACCTCAGCAGTGAGGCTTGGGGCCTGAGTGTCAGCTACTGTCGTGGACTCCATATGTGAGCGGTGGCCGACCAGGTCGTAGACATCAAGCCTTACCGTCTTTGGCCCGTCTCCTGGGGAGAGTGTGACTGTGCCTGCGAACCTGTTGCCCTCAAGATGTACATCTGAGGTAGTTATGTCGCCTGTAATTGTCATCCTGTCGAAGTTGGTCTCCCTGAACGATCCTGTTATCTCAACTTCGCTGTCAGCTGTGAGCGGGGTCAGGCTCAGTACGAGGGTGTCAGGAGCCGAGATGTCGACGACGATGTTGGCAGAGAACGGAGCTGCGCTGCTACCATCGATGTCTTTCCTCGCGGTCATGCTGAACAGGTGCTGTCCCTCGCTGAGTCCTGAGACTTCGTAGACGTAATTGCCCGCTGACATCTGGGTCTCAGTGAGTGTGCCTCCTGCCACCCCTACTGATTCTACGACAACATCAGCGTCGAACTCAACGTTCACAGTCGGGGAGCTTGAGTTAATGTAGTAGCGGTCCGGGCTGTAATCGGGCATCTCGATGGAATCGTCGACTGTTATGGTTGCGCCTGGGAGGTCGGAATCCACAGTGAATCCCCAAGTGGCCGTATTGTAGTTGCCTGCCAGGTCGCGTACAACGAGCAGCACAGAATAGGACCCGTCCGCCAGGCTTGACCTGTATTCTACCAGGCCACTCCTAAGGGTTGCGGCCACCTGCTCACCGTTGACGTACATGGTGGCAGCGGCGACGCCGCTTGAGTCGTCTGACACGAGGGCTGAGACCGAACTGACCCTTGCTAAGGTTGCAGTCGGGCTCATGTCTGTTATCTGCGGACCCGATGTGTCGAGCATGACGTTGAGAACCTCATCGTGGGCCGTGTTGCCTGCGGCGTCCGTGCTCATTGCAAACACCGTGTTTGAGCCTTCGCCCAAGGTCATGGGCTCGGAGAAGAATCCTGTGAACATCCTTGATGTGTAGAATCTCGCCTCCGAACCTGCAGCTGCGGTCTCATCAAGCGGCTTCTCGAGGGTTATCTCTGTATAAGGTCCGAATATGGGCGCTGCGACGATCTCATAGTAGTTGCGGTCGCTGAACTGCACGAACTGGTATGCTGAAACGTCGCCTGCTATGCGGACGGCGCTCTCCCCTGAACGTGCCGTCTCGAGAACTGCCGCAGTTCCCATCGGAGCGACGAAGCCCTCTGCCGAGCTCTCTGCGGTCGTGACCTGTGAACTGGTCAGCACGATCTCCATAGCTGACAGGGGGTCAGCAAAGCCCTCAACCTGAGCTGCGCTGTCGTTTGTAAAAGTATTGGCCGGAGGCGAGATTATCAGCACGGGAGCTATGGTGTCGTCAAATGTGAAGCTCCATACTGTCGCCGAATAGGCATCCTCGTTGCCTGCGAGGTCGTGCGCATACACTCTCCAGTAATACGTCCTGCCGCTGGTGAACTGGGATGCCGGTATGCCGAGGCTGGTCACGCCGTCCTCGAGCTCGTGCGGGCTTCCGGTCATCAGAGATGCGAATTCCGGTTCGGTGGATAGTTCGACTTTGTAGCCGACCTCGTCCTCTCCAAGGTCTTCCCATGCGAGCATCACGTTGCCGTTGTGAATGGAGCCAGAAGCGGGCGAGGCAAGGCTCACCACTCCGGGCGGCGTCCTGTCGACCACGAACCAAGTGGTGTAGCTACTCGACTGGGCGTTGTCAGATGCCTCGAAATCCAAGGACACTGACCAGTTGCCCTCTGACAGGCCTGAACCGATGACAAGGTCGCTTTGCAGCGTGTTGGTGGTCGACCAAGAGGTGTGCGCGGAAGGCGAACCGTCCAGGAGGATTGATTCTCCGGTCAATGTCACCTCCTCTGAGAAGATGAACCTGAAGATGTCATATTCTGAGGGCGTTGCCAGGTAGCTCCCCCTCGCGACTCCGACCTGCCCGAGGTCCGCGCTCGTCAGGAACAGGATCGGGAGTTCCGGAGCGTTCGGATCGACCCTGTACTCGATCGAGCCCGAGCTGGGATTGCCCAAGACGTCTGTCATACTCAACTCGACAGTGTTGAAACCTTCGGCAACTGGGTAGGGTTCAGGCCTGAACGTCACAGTGCCGTCAGAGTAGTTGTATCCCGCTCCTCCAGCCACCTCGACGCTGTTGACCAGCAGGCTGATGCTTTGAGGCAGCGGTCCGGCATCCGCGTCGCTAACGTGCATCCTCAAGGTTGTATTGGGCGATATGACAACTTGGCCGTCATCCGGGCTCACAAATTCGATTCGCGGTCCTGTCAGGTCCACCTGCAGGTAGACTGTGTTCGACTCGCCGGTGTTCCCCGCAGAGTCTGTCGCATTCACTTGGATGACATGCGGACCCTCCTCTGTATAGAATGTGAACATGTACTGCCCTGAAGCGTCCGAGGCGCCGGACGACCTGGTGACACCGTCGACTATCAGCTCCAGGCTTGCTAGGGGGTCTGATGTGACACCTATCTCGACTGACCTTGACGCGGTATACAGTTGGCCCGACACATCGACAGCTCCGACAGCCACGATGGTCGCGTTGGGCATGTTCGTGTCAAGGTTTATCTGCGTCGATGCTGTGGTCCTGTGCCCGACCATGTCGATCACAACGGCGTTCACCGTCTTGAGGCCGTCGCCTGATGTCAGGTTGACAGTTCCTGAGAACAGGCTGGCGCCGTTGAGTGCTGTGACCGGCCCGTTCTCCACATCACCGTCAAGCTCCACCCTGAGGACGTTCTCTTCAGAAAACGATCCCTGCAGGGGGACCATGTAGCGGCTGTTAACCTGGGTGGGCGAGAGGCTGAACGCCACATCCCTGGGCGCCATGGTGTCGACCCATATCTGGGCCTGCGCGTCTCCGGGCGGCCCGAAGGCCACTCCTGAGAGCAGCTTCTCGGCTGTTACGGTGAAAGTGTTGGGCCCTTCTGAGAGGCCTGTTATGTCGGTGCGGATCTCTGATCCTGTTCCGGGTACGTCATAGGTCATGCTCAGACCGACTATTCCTATCTCTGTGACCCTGGACTCTTCGCTGAATGTGGTCATGACTGAAGCATTCGTCAAATCGATGTAATATCTCATGGGCTCGAAGCCCGGATAGGGGGTTGAGTCATCGACCGTTATGTTGATTTGGGGGACGTTGGAGTCTATGGTGAAGTTCCAGGAAAGCGTGTCCGAGCCGCCTGCATTGTCGCTGACGTAGACGTCGACGTAATACAGCCCGTCGGCCAGAACGCCGGGGACGTAGCTTATGACATCGCCGACGCGCAGCAGCGGCACCGCTGTCCCGTTGATCCTCATCTCAATAGTGCCGAATCCTGAGCCCCCAATTGCTGGGTATTCCACCACCCTTGCGGATATCGTCGGGGATGAGTCGCCTGTCAGACCTGAGGGAGAGCCGTCAGAAGCGACGGGCGGTTCGCTGTCCACCCTCAGGATGCGTTCTGCCGTCAGTGGGCCGATGAGCCCCAGGTGGTCGTATGCAACTGCCCGTATGCTGTTGGTCGCGTCCAGTCCTATGGTGATGTTGAACCATCCTGAGGGGTACATTGAATCGCACACCCTCACGAGCTCGCCGTTGCGGACAGAACCTTCCAATGGTGTCTGGAGTACGACCTCGTCGTCGCCTGGTATCGCGTTGACGCTGGTTATGTAATACCTCTCGAAGTTGTCCCTGGAATGGCCGCTGAACTGAATATAGTTGCCAGCGCTGAAGAAGGGCGAGACCGCATCCGAAACGTAGACCAGATTTCCTGACGCCCGCGTGACTGGCAGGTCTCCTGAGCAAAGCGATCCGTACGTTACGACCTGGCTTGAGTAGTTGTTGCCCCGTTCGTCCATGATAAGGACAGTCACGTCGGACTCTCCGACATATCCTATGACCTGGTATTCTGATTGGGACGTGCAAGACTCTCCGGCGGGCGGGGAGTAGAGCTTGGGGACAGGCGGAGGCGTCGTGTCGACCGTTATCTGCGATGTTATGACGTTGGATAGCAGCCCCGCCAGGCTCCTGAACCTTGCATGTACAGTCATCAAACCTTCTCCCGCAAGGGTCCACGCTCCAGGCGGCTCATCGTAAGGGAACGGGGTGAAGGTGGCCCCGTTGTTGGAGAGCTCGATGGTCTGGATGGCACTCTGCGAATCGCTCGCGCTTCCGCTTACCGTGACTTGCCTCGAATTCGTATAGGTGGCACCTCCATCTAATGTGAGCGAGACCGCGGATGGGGGGCTCCTGTCTACCACGAACCAGGTGGTAAAGCTGTTTGTGTCATGATTGTCATTCGCCTCGAAGTTGAGGGAGACCGACCAGTTGCCCTCAGAAAGGGCTTCGGCTCCAGTAAGGAATATCTCGAACAGGTCTGTCGACGAAGCAGCAGAGGTCGATATTCCCGCGACGTTGGATCCGCCAAGGGTGACCGTGTAGCCGGTCACGTCGACCGTCTCGTCGAACTCGAACCTGAATATGTTGTAGGATGATATGGCATTGATGTAATCGCCCCTCTCTATCTCCAGGCTGCTGGTCCCTGCAAGGTGCACCAGGTTCATGACCGGCTCTGAAGGCGCGTCTGGGTCGTACCTGAAGGTGAGCTGGGACGAGGCGCCGTTTCCGACGCTGTCAACGGCAAATAGTTCTACCGTGTTAACCATTCCCGGCACAATCAACGCTACGGGCACATCGAAAGTGATTTCGCTTCCCGAGACCGAGTACTGGGGCCAAGTCGTGACCTCAATGCCGTTGAACCACATCCTCAAGTCCTCCACGCCAGATCCCGAATCAGTCGCTGTTGCGCTAACAGTCACCGCCGAAGATGTCAGGACCTGCCCGTCGAGCGGGTTGCCGAACCCTACCGTCGGAGGGGTGCTGTCCCCATATACTGACAGGGTGTTGGATTCCTGGGAGTTGCCGGCCGCGTCCGTGGCATCGACCGATATCTCGTTTGAGCCTTCCACCAGCGGGATGTTGGAGAACGTGTAGGACCCTTCAGCGCACCTCCTGTCAGACTGAGTCGTGACCGAGTTTACGGTCAGGTCAAGCAGCGAGTTGGTCTCGCACTGCGCCAGCACGGTTATCCTGTCTGATGTGCCGTACGTGTCCCCGGACACATCGATCACGTCATTGGTGGATATGGTGATGGGTGGCGCCTGGGTATCAAGCACCACATGGGCCGAGGCAGTTGAGGAATGGGATAGGACGTCTTCGACTGTCACGGTGACCTCCTTTTCGCCGTCGCCAGAAGCGAGCTGGACCTGACCTGAGAAGCCTCCTGGTGCCAGGCTGGCGCTCGCGGAGTCCAAGTCGCCTGAGAGCTCGACCGACTGCGGGTTCGGCTCGGTGAAGGTGCCTGTAACAGGCAGGCTGAAGTAGTTAACGAGGCCTGGCAGGCTGCTCATCCTTAGCCTGTCTGGGGGCAGGGTGTCTACCATCAAATCCGCATAGAAGGGTAAGGAGCTGCTTCCCGGAAGGTCGTTTCTCGCCCTCACTGTCAGTGTGCTCGACCCTTCCCTGAGGCCTGACAGCTCGAAGGCGTACTCCCTGGCAGACACCTGGCTCTGCACAAGCGAGCCGCTAGAGACCGTCGCGGACTCCACCACAACATCAGAGCCGAACACGTAGGTCGCAGTGGCAGAGTCAGAGCCAACATAGTACCTGTCCGGATCGTAATCCGTATCCACGACCGCGTCTTCGACAGAAACAGTAGCGGTCGGCAGGCTGGAATCCAGCGTGAAGGACCACGAGTAGTAGCCGTAGTTCCCGGCCTCGTCCCCCATGTACACTTCCACCTCGTGGGTTGCGTCCTCAAGGTCGCCGGGCCTGTAATAGACCAGCTCCTCTCCCAGCGGCCTCGGGGAGCGGGTCGGGGTGACCTGCGTCCCGTCCAGGTACATCTCCACATATGATATGCCAGAGTAGGCGCCCAGCGGGCCGTCTGATATTATCAGCTCTATCCTGCTGAAATCCGCCAGCGTGTCCTGCGGGCTCCAGCTCACCGCCTCAGGCGCAGAGGGGTCGTAAAGGATGTTTTGCGCCGACGCCTGCGCGGGGTTTCCGGCCCTGTCGACAGCCTGCACGAAGATGTTGTTATACCCCTGATCGAGGGCCATCTGGGTGGAGAAGAATCCTGTGAAGTCCTTTGCCGCGTAGAGTCGCGCGTTTGGCGAGCTGCCGGTTGCCAGCGGGCGGTCGAGGATCATCTGCGTGAAGAGGGACGGCTGCACCTGCACGCCGACTATGTGGTAATAGTGCAGGTCGTCAAACTGGAGGAAGTACCCATTGTAGGCGTCCAGCTCTCCTGAAAGCCTCACCACATTGCTTCCTGGTACTGCCGGCTCGTAGACCGCCACTGTCAGATCGGGAGATACTATGCCTGACGCCGTGACCGTGTCGGACTCAGTGCCCATGCTCAGTGTTACCTGCGAGCCCGGCTCGGCGAAGCCTTCTGCCTCTATTTCAGAGGCGTTGGTCTCCAGACCGGTTCTTGGGTAGAGCAGCACCAAGGGTCCTGCGCTGCTGTCCGGAGTAAAGGACCTGACACTCGCAGCGGTTGGCTGCGAGTTTCCAGCCGCGTCGACTGCGTATACGCGCCAGTAGTAGACCTGTCCGTCGCTCAGCCTGTCGTAGCTAATGCTTGTCGTGTCTGGGCCGACGCTGGACTGCAGGCCTGTCACGCGGTCGGTCAGGGAAGCGTCCCTGAAAACCTCGATGTTGTAGGCCGCCTCGTCGCTCCCGAGTTCTGACCATGACAGTGTTACAGGGGATGGCGTAAAGGCTCCGTTAGCCGGCAAGGTCTGGGATACCTGGCCCGGCGCTGTCCTGTCTATGGTAAAAGATAAGTCGAGGCTGTTGGCATGTCCGTTGTCTGTCGCAACGAAGTTGAAGGACACCGCCCATTCGCCTTCAGAAAGCAATCCTGAGAGGATCAGCTCCAGGCGGTTAGTGTCTGATGCCACAAGGTAGGAGAAGCCAGCCGGGGAACCGTCTCTCGAGACCGACAAGGAGCTTACGTCCACCTGCTCCTCGAAATCGAACCTGAATATGTTGTAGTCTTCAGGCAGATTGTGCAGGCTGCTGTCCTGTATCGCCACAGGAACATCGTTGTTGCTGAGCAGGGTGAACATGGGCTCTGCCGGCGCTTGGGTGTCCACCCTGAAGGTGATGGAGTCCCCTCCGGGCACTCCCGCCATGTCGCTAAGCCTAACAGTTAGGGTGTTCTCTCCTTCCGATACCGGGAACGGGAGCGGCGAGAACGTCATCCTGCCATCTGCGTAGGAGAACTGCAGCCAGCCCGTAACGTCTGTGGCTCCATTCTGTGAGTTGGTGATTATCAGCCTGACGCTTGCTGGGTCCACGCCTGAGAGAGCGTCTTCTACATCTATCTGTACCGACCGCGCCATGTCATCAGCCACTTCCCCCTCCTCTGGGCTCAGGAAGGTCACCTGGGGTTCGGTGTTGTCCACGTATACCTCAACCGTGTTCGACGTCCCCGTGTTGCCGGCGGCGTCAGTCGCAGTCACGTAGAGCTCATTGTAGTTTTCGAACAAGCTGTTTAACGTGTAGCTGTAGTGGCCCGCATAGTCGGTTACCGCGTTCCTGACCAGGGTGCCGTTGGCGTAGATGCTGATCATGGTTGAAGGCTCAGTGGCCACGAGCAGGTCCATGGTCCCATCTATTGCGAACCACCTGCCACCTATCTCAACGAGATCTGCTGAAGTAACGGTCACGTCCGGCTGGGTGGTGTCGAGGGTTATGTTCCTCGAAACCTGGGCCTCATGGCCGAGTACGTCTGTCACCGTAAGTATGACCTCTTTTACTCCGTCGCTTCCCAGCAGGTTGATGGTGGCGGTGAAGGGTGAGGATGTCTCCAGCGCAACAGGGTCTATGTCGCCTGAGAGCGTTGCTGATGATGGGTTGGTTTCGGTGAAAGCGCCGGACACCGGGATTGCAGCCGCGTGGTTTGCGATTGCCGGTATGGATGTGAACCTCAAGCCGTAGGGATTGGTCGTGTCCGATATTATCTCTGCCTGGAAGGGTATTGCCGTGCTGCCGCTGATGTCGTTTCTCGCCCTCACTGTCAGTGTGCTCGACCCTTCCCTGAGG
This sequence comes from uncultured Methanosarcinales archaeon, assembly GCA_964587045.1. Lineage (GTDB taxonomy): Archaea > Nanobdellota > Nanobdellia > Woesearchaeales > CAZPJY01 > CAZPJY01. The sequence goes on along the minus strand of CAZPJY010000001.1, from coordinate 31,292 downwards.
CCTGACAGCTCGAAGGCGTACTCCCTGGCAGACACCTGGCTCTGCACAAGCGAGCCGCTAGAGACCGTCGCGGACTCCACCACAACATCAGAGCCGAACACGTAGGTCGCAGTGGCAGAGTCAGAGCCAACATAGTACCTGTCCGGATCGTAATCCGTATCCACGACCGCGTCTTCGACAGAAACAGTAGCGGTCGGCAGGCTGGAATCCAGCGTGAAGGACCATCCAAGTTGACCCATGTTGCCTGCAGCATCCCACACGAATACCTGGACCTGGTAGCTGCCGTCACCCAAAGCATCCCTGTGCTCCAGAAGGCCTCCCCTCAGCGTCGAGCCCACGGGCGTCCCGTTGATGTACATGGCGTACCTGCCTATGCCTGAGCCTCCAGTGTCTGCGAGCATCGCAGATACTGTGCCTGCCGAGGCCAGGGTCTGCGAGGGCGATGGTTCGCTCACCGTTGGCGGCTGGAGGTCCACGAGGATACCGGCCACCTCGTCATCGCCCCAGTTGCCGGCATTGTCAGTCGCCCGCGCATAGACCGTGCTGTACCCCTCAGAGAAGGGCATGTCCGAGCTGAAGAACCCGGTGAATGATTTGGTGGCGTACGCAAAAGCGGTATCATACTGCCTCGGAGACTCCTCAAGCGGCTTATCCAGGGTCAAGATGGTGAAGGGACCCATCCTCGTGCTGTTCCGTATGCCATAATAATTAGTAAGGTCAGCGAACTGGACATACGAGTAGCTTGCCATGTCGCCGTCAAGCATTATGTTGGTTGCTCCTGCGCGGGCCGTCGCGACGACTGTAGTGAGGGCTGTCGGGGCTACGACCCCCTGGGCGCTGACCGTTGCGCTGTCGCTGTTGAGGTCCTCGTCGTACACAACTATCTCAACGCTTGCGCCCGGTTCCGCAAAGCCTTCTACAAGGAGGGATGTGGTGTTGAATATTGCATCTTCCCTCGGACTGACGATTACGACAGGCCCTGCGACGTTGTCATAGATAAATGACCTTATCTCCGCTGAAGCCGAATCGGAATTGCCTGCCTCATCGTAGGCATATACCCTCCAGTAGTACGTTGTGCCTGTCAGCAGAGAAGGTATGGAGATGTTGGTCGCGTCGCGCCCCAAAGTGTGAGAGACCACGCCTGAGCTGAAATCATTGCTTGTGCTGTATTCAGCCACGTAGCTTGCCTCGTCGGCACTGAGGTCCTGCCATCTCAGTACGACATTGCCTCTGAGGTAGGCCCCGTCATCGGGGGAGACCAAATGCACAGGTTCGGGAGGCGTCGTGTCGATTGTGAAGGTGACCGAGTCGCTCGCCATGTGGCCAGCGGTGTCGTTGGCGTAGACCGTGACGGTGTGCTGCCCGTCGGCGCCTGCGAAGGTGCCAGCGTACAGGCTGCCCGACTGGTGGGACACGACCAGGTCATTTGACCATACCGTGTGCAGCCCGACCGTGTCGGACGCGCTCACTGTTATGGCGACGTCCTGCACGTCCTGGAGCGATGTGTTGGCGGGACTTGTGATGTCCACCTGCGGGCCTTCGCTGTCCCTGAGCAGGGTGAAGCTTGCATCCGCGCTCTCGTGCCCGAAGAAGTCCGAGGCCGAGAAGGTGAAGATGTATGTCCCGTCAGCAAGCCCGGAATAGTTGACAGAGCTGAGGGAGGTCGTCATCTGCCTGGAATCAACGCCAGCGAGCTGGTATGTGTAGGATGATACGTTGGTCTGGCTGTCAGTGGCGCCCATCGTCAGCGTGAACGACCCTGATACGTTCCATACGCCTCCGATATCGACTGACCCTGGTATGCTGATGGAAAGCCCGGTCGGCGGTGAGGTGTCGATTACGAAGCTGATCTGGTCCTGGGCTGACAGTAGCGGACCCTCTGTCGCGACGCATTGGATGTTGATGTCCTTCTGCCCGTCGCTTGAGTAGGTTATTGTCTTTGAGTGCAACAGAGTGCCCTCGCCTATGGGGGCGTTGGCTCCGCTCGAGTCCTCCGTGCAGGTCGCTAGCTTGTTGGTCCTGAACGAGATCGGCACGTTGAGGGAGTCCACGGCCGCCTGGGGCCTCGCATCATATATGTACAGCTCGTTTAGCTCGACAATGAAGGTTATGGACGGCGGGAAGTAGACCCCACTCCTGAAGTTGCCGGCCTCGTCCTCGCAGTTGACCACGTAGGTAAAGGTCCCGTCAGTGCCGTCGTCATTTATTGGGATGGTTAGGTCCTGCGCGTGGTTCCTCGCAAAGCTGCGGTCTGTGAAGCGGGTCATGCCGTAGTAGTATGATCTGTTGTTGGTGTCGCCCGGAATCACGTAGTCCATCCCTCCCTCGTAGGAGCACACCACAGGCTCGTCAGCGCTGACGAGGAGGTCGGTTATCGTTCCGCCTGCTTCAAGCGCGACTATTGATCCCGGATAGTACGGGTTGGAGAGGTCCAGGGTCAGGGTGGGTGGCGTCACGTCGTAGATGAAGGTATAAGTGTCAGAAGAGTAGGTCCCGTATGTCACATCCCTGCATATGACGTCGACGTCGTATGAAGACGGCGGGATGGTCAGACTGTAGGAATGCGTTGTGTTGTCCGATGATGACATGTTCCTTACGGTCGCGCCGTATGATGCCTCGCACCATGCGTCCCTGGTCGTGCTGATGATCATGGTCAGTTCAGTCGTGTTGACCCGCTGCCTCGGGCTCACCAGCTGCATTCCCGGAGGAGTTGAGTCTACCATGAAGCTGAGGGTGTAGCTGTCCAAGTTGCCTGCCAGGTCCCTCGCCCGAACGACGACTGTTGAAGGCCCTTCAGGCAGGTTCAGCTGGGACAGGTAGTCAGAGCCTACGATTGTGGCTGAGCGCGAAGATCCGCCATTCAGCTCTACGGTGACGCTTTCCAGGTGGGCCTCGGTCACAGAGCCGGTGAGCAATATGCGCGGATCACCTGAATAATATACTCCATTCCTCTCAGTTATCGGAATGAGTATGTCCGAAGGAGTGAGCTGGTAACCTTCCAGGACAGGTGAGATGCTGTCTATGTTGAAATTGAAGGATCGTACGTCCTCGACATTGCCTGCGTTGTCGCTTGACCTGTACCTGACGTAATGCAGTGATGAATCGTTGAGCACCAAGACAGCAGGCGCTGATGCGTCAGGAACGCATGTGTTGTCCGCATCGATGCAGTAACGCGTGTCGTTGATGCCTGAAACGCTTATGCCTGAGTCCACAGCATCGAACATCACATAGATGTCCTGGTCAGCCCAGGCTCCGGAGCTGTAGGGCGTCAGGTCAGCCTCTTCTGCGACGACGCCCGTCACGGGCCGGGTTGTGTCTATCTGCACGTTGTACGTGACAGGACCTGATGGGTTGCCTGCGAAATCATAAGCCGTGGCCGTTACGGTAACATCCCTGTCAGAGGAGTATGTCATCTGAAGCGGACCTGAGTACGGATAATCCTGGCAGGAAGTTTCGCAGACCCGGATGTATGAGACGCCTGATCCCGCACTCTCATCGGTGGCGGTCAGGAGCACGTCCAATGGCGGACTGTTGGTCCACCCTTGGGCCTGGCTGTCATCCACAGTCAGGGTCGGTCCTCCTGTGTCGATGACCAGAGAGCTCGTGGCGCTTCCGCAGTTGCCCGCCTTGTCGCATATGGCAGCGGTGATGGGCACAGTCCTAGACCCTCCAGGGTCGAGGTCCACAGACACCCTCCATTCGTCAGAGCTGGTTATCTCGGCAGCGAACGTCCGCATTCCTGAGACGACATCGTTAAACGAGAAGGTTATGTTACCTCCTGTCGGGTCGAGATGGTTGTCGGTGAACGTACCTTGCAGCATGAAGTCCTCTGTGACCGTCGCGTACGAACTATCAAGGTGTATAACCGGATTTGTAGTGTCAACGACGAAGTATTGAGAGAATGTGCCATTTGGTCCGAAGGTGAAGTCGCCGAGCATCTTCTGCGCGCTCATCTGCAGTATCTCGTAGTCCCCCATTCCGTGCTCTACAACCGGGTCGGGCAGGATCAGCCTGAAGACGTCGTTTCCGAGGTCCTCGGAATCCCCGAGCACGTCCTCAAGCGCGAAGTTGAGGTACAGGCGTGTCAGCCTGACGTCCGAATCCCTAGTGAAGTTGATGTAGAACTCAGGTGTCGCGTCTGTGGTGTAGATTATGCCGTTGTGCAATTGGGATCCCGGCACGATTATCTGCGGGTCGGAGGGAACGTCGCTCCTGACCTCGAAGGACCATGAGTCCTGGGTGGACGCGCCGCCGAGGTCGGCACCTACGAAGGTCACGGTGTGGGTGTCATAGCTCCACTCAGAGGTCGGCGTGAAGTTGAAGGTTATAGACTGCGCATCAGTAGAAGGCGTACACACAACTTCACTGCTGGAGCAGCCGAAGACTCCGAAATCCGTAGTCAGCGACAGGGTGCTGAGGGCTACAGAAGTGTCGTCTGTCATGATGATCCTGACCTGGACTAGCTCGTCCCCGGTCACGGCTCCGCTCAGCGGAGAGAGGACGGTCATGTTCGGACCGCCGAGGTCGCGAACCACGTGCACCGGCATCGAGTACCCGCTCGAGTTGGCCAGCAGGTCAGTAGCCCTCGAGGTAAGGTACGAGTCCCCCAGCGGTAGCGGCATTGTAGCCTCGAAATACCCGCTCGGGTAAGGCGACGTGTAAAGCCTGATCTGGTCGTTCACGCGTACGGGGCCTGAGAGCTCTGTCACCAGGTTCACTATGGTCTCATCGTTGACGACGTCATAACCCGACGCGCTTTCTATCCTGTAGTGGGGCGCCGGATGGGTCATGAACTCCACCTGCAAGCCCGCGTAGGCCGACAGGTCGCCAGATACCCTTATCTGCTGCGGCCCGAGTATCTCCTTCAGGGCGTATATGTTGGTGTTGAATGGCTGGAACGTCCCGTACGAAGCCACCTGCACTTCGCGCCTGAGGTTGTCCGGAGTGAACACGGTCGCGTTGTACAGTCTTACGGTGACGTTTGAGTACGGTTCGGATGTTCCGTAGACCAGCACCTCGCTGTCTGTTATGAATTCTCCGTCTGCGGGGTGGACTATCGACGGCGGAGGCGGACCTACAGTGTCGACTGTGAAGAACACCATGTAAGGAACGTCCATGTAGTTGCCTCCTGAGCTTGCGTTGCGGAGCTCGAAGGTGAACTCACCCTCAGGCAGCATGGTCGCCGGGTTGGTGTAGTTCATGTACCACAGGTTGAAAGGCCTGCTAGGCGCCGGCCAGGGAGCGAACTGGTTGGGTCTCAGGATTATCCTGTTCCTGTTCCCGCGCTCATAGACCCAGCCTTCCAGCCCTGAGACGTAGTCTGGGATGAACTCTATGTATATGGTGGGAGCAGGGTCGTTTGTGTAAACGATCCCGTCACGCTCGACGAAGAGGTACGAAGCCGTGATCGGGAGCGCGAGCAGGAGCACAGCTAGCAAAGCCGCTGCACGTCCCATGAATCCTGTCGTTCTCATACCATTCCCACCTTGCCTACCCATCCGCCGCTCATCCTGCAGCTGCCCTGGTCAGGGTTGTACCAGTGTGGGCAAATGTCGCACAGGTCGCCGACGCCGTCCCGATCGCCGTCGAGCTGGTCGTGGTTCGGGGCGAAGTCGCAGTTGTCGTCGACGTCGTAAAACCCGTCGCCGTCAGAGTCCACGAGGCATGCCCTGACCTGCTGCTGTACCGGCGTGTACGTGTGCACCCATAGGTCGAATTGCATCCCCGCTGCGATCAAGAGCAGCGCCAGTATTATTCCTTTGTCCATTTTACACGAATCCTGATCCATATATCCAAGCGTTGATCGGCCCTTCGCAGGCGTCTCCAACGCCGTTGAAATTGGTGTCTTCCTGCCCGTCGTTTGCGACGTCCGGGCAGTTGTCGCAGGCGCTTCCGTAAGCGTCGCCGTCCGGATTGGCCTGGTCTTCCTGCCATGTGGCCGGGCAGTTGTCGCACGCGTCACCCCACTGGTCGTAGTCCGCGTTCTCCTGACCCGGATTGGGCACAAGCTGGCAGTTGTCGTCCCCGTCCTGCACTCCGTCATCGTCGTCGTCTGAATCGCAGGCGTTGCCTAAGCCGTCGCCATCTGTATCAAGCTGATCCTGGTTGGACACGGTCGGGCAGTTGTCGCAAGCATCTCCGTACGTGTCCGTGTCGCTGTTGGCCTGGTCCGCATTTGGAACCATCCTGCAGTTGTCTGAATTGTCAAGGACGCCGTCGCTGTCGCTGTCGTCGATGCATCCGTCAGGCGTCGGGTTCGAGGTGCCGACTCCTGTGTACTGGTCATATCCTAATGCGTTCTCGTCAGGACACTGGTCGTTGTCGCCAATCATCGGCGACGAGTATCCCGTTCCCTCGCATACCAAATCGCCATCGCGGTCGTTGTCCGCATCTCCCGGGCACGAGTCGCAAACGTCACCGAGACCGTCCGCATCGATGTCCGACTGGGCAGGGTTCGCCACCGTCGGGCAGTTGTCGTCGCCGTCAAGCACGCCGTCGTTGTCGTCGTCAACGTCACACGCATCGCCCTCCGGGTCGGCGTCTGAATTCTCCTGGTTCGGGTTGTAGACCAGCGGGCAGTTGTCGCAGACGTCTCCGACCCCGTCAGGCGCCTCCGGCAGCGGTTCCGAATCTTCCTGGTTCGGGTTGTACAAGTCAGCGCAGTTGTCGTCGGTGTCGCAGATGCCGTCGAGGTCAGCGTCATCGCAGGAGCAGTAGTACTGGTTGGGGCAGATGTTGCCAATGCTCGGGTCGATGCAGTTGAAGTCATAGCACATCTTGAAGTCCACATCGGTGGCCTCGCTCAGGTTCATCATGGCCGAATAGCAGTAAACCGAGTACGAGTGCCATGCGTTCCCTCCTATGTTGCAGTAGTCGCCAACGTTGTAGCATATGCTCTGGTCGAGCACGTAGAGGTGGTTGTAACCTCCGTTGACAGTGTCCATTGGCTCTCCGGAGAAGTCGAGAGCGACAGGGTCCTGCGTGTGCGATATCATGCAGTTTGACGGGAAGTTGGTCTGCACCTCTATCGGGATGCTGTTGCCGTTGGATACGAACTGCTCCTGGTTGACTCCAAGGTAAGGCTTCCCGAAGTCATCGCTCGGATAGATGATTGATATGGTAAGGTCAAGGGTGGTGTCCAGGTCCAGCGTGATCGTGTTGCTCGGGTTCCTGTTGCCAAGCGAGTCCTCAGCGACCGCCTGGATCATGTTGCACCCCTCGTCCAGCTGCACGTTGGCCTGGAAGTAACCGTCAGGCCTCAGCTTGTTGTGGGATGTGACGTTGGTCACCCACGCGTTGAAAGTCTGTGGCAGGCGGCCGTCCAGCCCCACGTTCGTCCGGCTGAATATTGTCTGGTAGGAGCAGCTGGTCACAGCGTACCTGCGGCCGCCGATCTCTGCAAAGTTTCCGACCGAGAAGCTCGAGATCCCGCACCTGTTGCCCTCAAGCGATATTGCCTGGGCGTTCCTGTCCGCGCGCAGCGCCAGCCTAGACCAGTCGAGCAGCTGGTCTCCTGTCTCCAGTGTGCTGGTCGGCACGTTGGTGAGGTATCTCTCCTCCAGTGATGTGCAGTTCATGGTCGCGACCTGTATAAGGGTCGGGCTTCCGTCAACAATGCCCGACATGGTGGTCGGCGAAGCGGCAACCTCGGGGACGGCCGGATCGTAGAGGTGTATAGTCGGCCCTGACCTGTCGAGCTCTACGAATATGGTGGTGGAGTTCGGACCGTTCCCTATGGCGTCCCTGGCCTCGACCGTAATGGCGTACAGGCCGTCGGACGGCAGGTAGACCGTCGTCGTGAAGGTGCCGTCGTTTGCCGGATTCAGCGGTGAGTAGGCTCCTGTGGCGGTCGTGAGGTTGGCCAGGTAAGTCCCGCGCAGTATCCTTAGCTGGGCCTCCCTCTCCGCGGTCCCGGTCAGCGTGACGTACTGTGATGCTGTCCTGGTGTTGTTCGCAGGGTTGACAATCACCGGCGGGGCCGGTCCCTGGTTGTCGAAAACGACGCTGAACGTCACCGAGTCCTCCTCAGCAGTCCCTATGTAGCACCTCACGTCGAAGGTGTAGTTCTCTGTCCCGAGGCCTGCAAGGCTGGTCTCGCGTATCTCTCCGTAGGTGCCGAAGGTCCCGATCACCGAGTCCGATCCCAGGTCTCCTCCGGGCACCAGGCCTCTCCTCTCGGAATATTCGCAGTTCTCAGGCTCCTTTGACACGTTGACGCGTATCACGAGTTCGCTTCCCGACGCCGCCCCTAAGCGCGGGTAGTCAAGGAAGACCGCAAGAGGCCATTCGGTGTCGACGTCGAACTGGAAGCTGTAGTTGTCCGCGTTGCCGGCACGGTCCCAGCATGTCATGTTCATGGAGTAGTGGCCGTTGCCGCCGCCGAACTCCTCGTACGGTATGTACTGCTCTAGGGTGTGGGAGCTCGTGTACGCCACGGGCGGGGTGATTCCGTACCAGCCCGGATTGACGGTGTTGTCGAAGTTGTACATCGAGTACCTGCAGTACGTCGGCTCCAGAGCGTTGTTTTGGTCCCTGGTCACAGTCCGGACCGTCAGCGGCGTCCCCAGGTCGATTATTAGGTCAGGTGAGTAGGTCACGGAAAGCCTCGGCGCCACCGAATCCAGGGTAACCTGCAGGTCAACGGAGTTGTTGTTTGCCAGTTGGTCGTAGCACCACACGCGGTACGGGTTGACGATGTTGGTTATGTTGGCCTCCACGCCGTCGTATGAGAAAGTGTGGGTCCTGTTGTCAGACGTTGCCATGTACAGCACGAATTCGTAGTTTTGGGCTTCCGGGTTGATGAGGCACGTGGCGGCCTCGTCCGTGGCGATGACCACCGTGACGTCCTCGGTCCGGGTGTAGTTGGTCCAGGGCTGTGTCAGGGTTATCCGCGGACCTGCCTGGTCGACGCTGACATGGACTGACGCGTTCGCGGTGTGGCCGACAGCATCCTCGAGCATGAGGGTGAAGGTCTGGTCTCCCCCGGCCGGCTCCACTATGCTGAAGGTCCCGTCCGGATTATAGGTCACTTCATCGCCTGTCTCGAGGACAGTGAAGTCAGCCACGTTTGTCTCGGTGTAGGTTCCGTATATCTCGATGTAGTCGGACGATACCGTGTAAGTGCCGATGATGCCTCCCTCACCGTAAGGCCTGACCCCCTGTATTGTGAGGGTGGGCGCGGTCCTGTCCAGGGTCGTGGAAACCTGTTCTGTGTCGGAATGTCCCGTGTAGTCATAGATCACGACAGTTAGCGTCTTTAGCCCGTCGCCGGCTGGTAGGACCACAGTCTTGCTGAAGGTTCCCCTTCCCCTGTTGACTGCGTATTCTCCCTCTGTGAGGGCGGATGTTGAGGGGACGCCTCCGAGTATGCTGATGTTCTTTACATGCCCTTCAGTGAAGGTCCCGCTAACCGTCAGGCTAGTCGAGGTTGTAAAGAGGGATGGTCGGTCCACATTCAGCACCGGAGACGTCCCGTCAACAATGAGAGTGAATGGGTGGTGCACCTCTGCGCTGGTCTGGCCAGTGCTCGGGTCGATGATCTTCTCGCTGGATATCTCATACAGGTAGTCCCCGTCAACGCTCAGGGTGGTCGTGTAGTTGGCGGTCCTGTTGTCATTGTTGATAGTGATGGACGGTTCGGTGAACCCGGTTATGACCACATCATCTGAATAGGCAAAGCCTATGGCCAGGTTTCCACCCACAGTGTAATACTCCTCGTGGACTCCGGGCTCCCCGGCAGCCTCGACGAAGCTGGAGACAACTATCGATGGGTAGTCAGGCACGTTCAGGTCGATTTGGAAGGTCCAGCTGGCATTGTCCCTGTTGCCTGCCCGGTCATATATCAGCAGGGAGACATCATGCTCGCCGGGGTTCATGGCTGCTGGCGGGACGTATCTTACCTCCGTCTGGGTGCAGGTGACTGCCGGGCTGTCGCAGCTGAGAGCCAGCCCGTCGATAACGAGCTCCGTCCTGCTCACGTCAATCCCGCTCTGCCCGTCTGAGATGGCAGCCACGATGTCTGTCCTGTTGTCGTTTACGGTGGTTGTCGGAGAGCGCGTCCCGATTGACGGCGCGTTCTGGTCCAGCATCACTGAAGGTATGCTCCTGGCAGGCCCGACGTTGTTCCCGGCATCGACAGGGGTCACGGTTATGGTGTTCGTGCCCGGATACAGGCTGACCGTCTCGTTGAACCAGCTGGAGGGAAGACTTTCCGCATAGACGTTCGCGCTGCCGCTCACGTCATGCTGCAGGCCGTATCCAAGTGTCACTATGGTCGGGAGGGATCCGGCCTGTCCCTGCGCTGAGATTATCGGGTATCTGAGGAAGTGGTCCTTATCAGCTCCCGGGAAGGTCACATGGTTGCCTGCCACGAAACCGGCCTCGTACGCCGGTTCTATGTATATTATGACCGCGCCTGTGAGGCTCGGCTGGGTCAGGCCTGCTGTGTTGAGCAGCGCAGACCGGGAGGTACCTGTGACGTTGCTGGACACTCCTGCCGTGCCGTTCCACAGGTCTACCATCACGGTGAGCAGACCCTCATCAGGGTTGTAGCCTACGACAGGGAACTGCGAGCGGTTGGTGTATATAACAGAGGGCATCGTCCGTGGCCAGAGCACCATGGCTGATGGTGGCAGGGTGTCCACGTGGTATTCCCCGCTCACGCTCTCTCCAGTGTTGCCGGCGCCATCAGTTCCCCCCACTGTCACGGTGTAAGCGCAGTCCTGATTCGTCCTGAAGGTGACGTTGTAGTAGTAAGTGAGGCCGGTCTGGCTGTCCAGAGTCGGACCCAGAGAGCGTGAGCATCCGTCAATCACCGGGTTTCTGGGCACGCCCGACAAAGCCTCGCTCGCTGTGATTGCGAGCCTGACCTGGCGCTGGTCTGCCGTTGCAGGGTCAGGGGCCACGCTGAACGTGAAGTACGGGTCTGTCGAGTCAGTGCCGAAGCTGAGGTAAGCGGTGGTCTCATGGCCAGCGCTGTCGTTTGCGTGGACTGTGAGGCCGTAATTCGTGTCATCGGGGAAGTCGTAGGTGATTCCCCACCTGTCCCCACCTATGTTCGTGAGGTCCAGGCTTACCGTGCCCGTGAGCCAGACAGCCTCCACCCCTTCGGAGTCAGAGGCGTAGACCTGGAATGTCGATAGCGTCTGGTGCATGGTGTTGTTGGCAGGCCAGTCGAGGGTTATTGCCGGCACTCCCCGGTCGACCCCGAAGCTGTAGGAGTAGAGCGCCGATGTCCTCGCAGCGTCCGATGCGTAGACATACAGGGTGTACCACCCGTCAGGCAGGTTATAGTAGCCCGACGACAGGGTCTCCCTGCTCGCGTTCGCGGTCGTTGTGAAGTAGTGTGCGCCAGGGGAAGTCCCGTCATGCGCATAGGTGGTGCCGCCACTCCCAAGCCAGTACTCGAAACCAACGACTGACGTGTCATCGTCATATACCGCGCTGAAATTGAACGAGTTTGAAGCCGTGGACCAAGTGTCCCTGCTTATGTCTGCTGTTATGCTGAAGAATTCTGGTGGTGACGTGTCCAGCGAGAAGGCTATGCTGTCCGAATCGGTGATGGAGGACAGCCTCATGCAGTCGACTGTCGCCGTGTACGACCCGTCATTGAGCAGGGACAGGGAAGCGCTGTGATCATATCCTGGATTGTCTGGGAACTGCGTCCTTGGCACGTTGTCCGGCCCAGTCACCTGGTACCAGCAGTCAGCGCTCTGCTGGGCGTAGGCATGGAGGGTTACATCCCCATCATAGACCGTGTCATCCGCTGACGGCGCTGTTATCGTTACCTCGAGACTCACGAAGTCGACCTCGAAGTCGACGCTTTCCAAGCTTCCCAGGTTGCCGGCGCGGTCTTCGCATGCGACATGGTAGGACCAGTTGCCGGAAAGCTGGCTGTACATGGCCACCAGCGGCGCCATGAGCAGCCGTTCTGAGTGCTCATCCTGCCATCCGTCAGTGAAATATGCCATGCTTCCGTCGTAGAAGCCCTGCAGGTCAGATATCGCCGGAAGCGTGTAGTCCTTGCCTCCGACGAACTTGCACCTGGTCTCCTCAGGCCTGTCCATCGGCGCTATCCCGGTGTAGTTCTCGAAAGTCGATACCTCGAGAGTCGTCAGGTATATGCCTTCTGGAGACTCGATCACACCCGCAACGAGGTTGGAGAGGGCGAAGTGGGTGTCAGGGGTCGTGTTGTCGTAAGTAAGGTATAACTGCTGGGAGCCTGTGTTGTCCAGGCTGTCGACGCATGCCACCTCATACCTGTGGTGGTTCTGCGGGAGCATGTTCTCTATCACAGGCGCATTGGTGGTGTTGAAGGTGAAGGTGTGGGACGTGGCGCCTGTGTTCGTGAACTGGTAGGTGACAAAGCTCAGCTCATTGTCTGTCAGGGTGCACACCGCGTCCTCGTCTGTGGTAACCGTTAGTGTGGGAGTCGGGCCGGTGGTTACGGCCTCATCTTCCGATATGACCCTTCCGGGTTCGAATCCGGTTATCTGGATGACCGGCCCTTCGTCGTCGTGCGACACCGAGACTGCGTCCCAGCCCGTCAGGCCGACGCGGTCGGTGACGGTCAGGTTTATCTGGGCAGGCGGCCGCGCGGCGAACCAGAAGCTGCTGCCCGAGATGTGGATGCCAGAAGCTCCGCTGATGCCAGCGAAGTTGGCTTCCGAGAAAGTGCCAGACACGTTCACCTGACCCGCAGCAGTCGCGTACACGTCATCAGACAGCATGTCAGTACCAGCGCCGTCGGTCGATACCACCGAAGTTATATCGATGCTCGGCGGCGTCGTGTCGAGCACCACCCATCCTGAGGCGCTCGCGGTGTGGCCCGCCCAGTCGCCGACCTGGACCGTGAACGTCTTGTTGCCGTCGGCTCCGGTCAGGTTTATGGCCCGTGAGTAGCTGTCGCTGTCGTAGTCTGCATTGCCAAGCGTCAGTGGGCTTCCCTGGACAGACGCGCCGGAAATGGTGATGTTACGGACGTTCTCTTCAATGAAGCCTCCTGAAACCACAATTCCGTATCCGGAAACAAACCTCGGATTTGTGACAGTGATACCTGTAGGCGCTATGTCGTCGATGACTACCGTGTACCTGTAGGCCACATCAGACGAATTGTGAGCGGCGTCAAGCCTCTTGTTCATGTGCAGCAGCAGCGTGTGCGACCCGTAGCCCCATGATGACGAATAAGTGCCATCCGCCAGTATGTCCGCGAGAGCCGAAGCTTCCTCAGAGCCGTCGACGTCCACCCTGAAGAGCTGGTCGTTCGGATCCGGGAAGGTGAACGTCACCTCCGTCTCGTTCGTGTCGGTGAAGTACGCATAATCGTTCTCAACGCTCTGGTCGACAGACAGCTGGTTGGTTATCTGGGCTGATGGGTAGTCCGGAATCGATAGGTCAACAGTGAAGTTCCACGACAGTTCTGCAGGGTTGCCCGCGAGGTCCTCGCCGTACAGGCGCACCGTCTGCTGGGTCTGGTCTGCGTACGACCTGCCAAGACTGCTTATGTCGAAGGACACCACACCCCCTGAATATGTGAGGTTCCGGGATGAGAAGGTCAGGTTCATGAGGCCTGCCACTTCGAGGTCCATCCTGATGGACGACGTGTCGATGCCCACCCCTCCCGGGTTGTCGGTGAGATCCGCAGAGACGATCACCTGGTCGTCGTTTAGGACTCCTTGCGGCTGGTTCCTCAAGATGGTCGGGTGGCCGGTGTCCACATTGACCACCAGCTGGACCCCGTTCTCAGAGCCCGCATTGCCCGCAGCGTCGGTCGAGTACGAGTATATGTCGTTGAGTCCCTCAGAGAGCGTCAGACTAGTTGCGAACCATCCGGTCATGTACTCTGTGCCGTAGACCTCGGACTGCATGCCGTCAGGCACGCTCGCCATCAGGGCGGGAGAGATGTCCACAACAGAGTTGAACCCATCGAAGGCGACTGATGTGACCGCGTAGTGCCTGTACTGCGGAGGGTTGTGGTTGAATGAGAGGTATGTCGAATTGGTGACTGTGCCGTTTACGTTCCCCACGAAGAACAACCTGCTGGCTCCTGCGGGTGATACCCCTAATGTCGTTATCACGTCAATGGGCGTAGCCTCGGCGTGGCCGGAGGCAGTCTGGTAAGTGAACCCTATGCCTGAGCGGTTGCTCATCCTGAAGGTGTAGTCGAGACCTCCCTCAGCCGTATGCATTCCGTAAAGGGTGAATGTCCTGGAAGATGAATAGACAGTGCCTGATCCCCAAAGGGTGGGCGGCACCGGAGCCCTCGTGTCAACCATAAAAGCACTGCTGGTACTCTGGCCCTGGTTGCCTGCCAGGTCGGTTCCCGAGGCAGTGATGGTGTACTGGCAGTTGTCGGTGTTGGAGTTCGCAGTCACGTTGTAAACGTACACGGTGTTGCCTGAAGACACGGAGGGGCTGCCAAGCCTCACGCATCCGCTTGCCGAAATGATGGCAGGGGAGACCAAGGGCTCGTTTGCAGTGACCGTTAGGGAGCTCATGGGGCTTGCTATGTTCAGGGTTGGGATGGTCGTGAACTGGAAGCTGGGCGGAGTCGCGTCGATGCTGAACTCCCAGTCGGCCGTGGCCTCGTTCCCAGCTGTGTCGACGGCGTGGACGAGCAGCCTCCTTGTGCCATCTGTCATGAAGTCATGCAGCAGCTCCCAAGTGGTGCCCGAGACGTAGGTGAAGTTTGCTGTGAGGTCGTCGGTGACCCACACCCTAGCCACACCCTCAGAGTCGAATGCGTCCACATCTAGCCTGCTGACAGAAGCGAATGAACCCATGTTGGCAGGGTCGTTTATCACGATGCTCGGCCCGTTGAGGTCGACCCCGAAAGAGTGGTTGTGGAAGTCCGACCACCCTGCGCCGTCCGCGGCCCTCGCGCGGACTGTGTACCAGCCGTCTGGCCATGAGGTCAGGCTGAGCGTGGCGCTCATCGTGGACGCGTTGTCCGGCGAGACGTAGATTGTCGGGCTGCCCAGCGCCCTACCCTGTTCGTCGTATATCCCTATCTCGATACGGTTGACCGCGTTGGCATCGCTGAACGTGAATGTGAAGCTCAGGTTGTTGTCAGCAGTCTCCCATTCCCCTTCCGGCACGTCAGCGGTCTTGGATGAGAAGCTCGGCGGCGTCAGGTCGATTATGAAATCCTCGCTGTCCTGTGCGAGCAGCAGGGTGGTTGTCTGCCTGGAGCACTCGACAGTCGCTGTGTACGAACCTTGGGGCAGGGTCAGCATCACGGAATGGGAATAGGCGGGGTTGCTCGGGAAGTCGGTGTAGGGGATGGCCGTACCGACGCTGTACCCGCAAGTCGCCTCCTGCTGGGAGACGGATGCCAGCTGGACTGTCTGTGTGTAATATATATTATATTCCGGCCTTGTGATGGTGACCACGAGGTTGTCGAAGTCTACAATGAAGTCGAGGCGTTGCAGGTCGCCAAGGTTTCCCGCCTGGTCGACGCAGTTGGCGTAGTAGGTCCAGTTCCCGCTGAGGCTGCTGTACAGCGCGACCAGGGTGACCATCTGGAGGGCTTGGGCGTGGGTAGAATCCCAGTCCTCGGGGAACGGGGTCATGGTGGTGTAGAACGTGGCCGGGTCTGACAGGGCAAGCGGCGGTAGCACATAATCCTTGCCTCCTGCGTACCTGCAGCGAACATCCTCTGCGCGGTTCAGGCTGGCGGGCCAGGTGTACACCTCCGCGGCTTCAACAGTGAGCGTTGTGAGGTAGAACCCTGTCCCCTCAGGGGATTCGATAGTGTCCCCTGCCTCGGGGTTGGTCACCCCGAACACCATCGTCGGCGTAGAGTTGTCGTACGCGACGAATATCTCCTCTGAGCCGGCGTTCTCGAGCGAGTCCGTGCAGTTCACCGTGAACCTGTTCCTGTTGCCGTACAGCGCGAGCGCATTCTCAACCTCTAGCTCGTTCGCCGCATCGAACGTGTAGGTGTGCGTGGTTGCGGTGCCTGACATCGTGAGTGGGTTGAAGTCTGCTGGGTAGGTCCTGGTCAGCGTGCATGTCGAATCCTCATCAGTCTGAACTGTCAGTGTCGGCTGGTTGTTCCTCGTGACTGCTCCTGTCTCTGATAGTATCATCCCATCAGATATGTTATGGAGGGCTATGACGGGCCCTTCGTCGTCGTGCGACACCGAGACTGCGTCCCAGCCCGTCAGGCCGACGCGGTCGGTGACGGTCAGGTTTATCTGGGCAGGCGGCCGCGCGGCGAACCAGAAGCTGCTGCCCGAGATGTGGATGCCAGAAGCTCCGCTGATGCCAGCGAAGTTGGCTTCCGAGAAAGTGCCAGACACGTTCACCTGACCCGCAGCAGTCGCGTACACGTCATCAGACAGCATGTCAGTATCAGCGCCGTCGGTCGATACCACCGAAGTTATATCGATGCTCGGCGGAGTCGTGTCATATACCGTCCAGCCCGACGCCTGGCTGGAGTGGCCAACCCAGTCGGTCACCGTGGCTGTGAAGGTGTTGTTTGCGTTTGCGGTCGATAGGTTCAGGTGGAGGCTGAAGGCGTTGCCGTTGAACTGCGTCGGCCCGAGATCGATGGGGCTTGAGTCCACCATTCCTGATATGGTGATATCCTGGACGTTGTCCTCGACGAAGCTGCCTGTCACGAGTATCTCACTCTCAGGAGTGTACGCCACCGACGTTACTGTTATGCCAGACGGAGCTATGTCGTCGATGACTACCGTGTACCTGTAGGCCACATCAGACGAATTGTGAGCGGCGTCAAGCCTCTTGTTCATGTGCAGCAGCAGCGTGTGCGACCCGTAGCCCCATGATGACGAATAAGTGCCATCCGCCAGTATGTCCGCGAGAGCCGAAGCTTCCTCAGAGCCGTCGACGTCCACCCTGAAGAGCTGGTCGTTTGGATCCGGGAAGGTGAACGTCACCTCCGTCTCGTTCGTGTCGGTGAAGTATCTGTAGTCGTTTACGACTGAGGTATCCACTGATACCTGGTTTGTGATAGCGGCGTCAGGGTAGGCGGGGACGTTCAGGTCGATGCTGAACTGCCAGTCGGCATTGACACCGTTGCCCGCCCTGTCCTCCCCTGTCAGGGTCACGCTGTAGGTGTTGCCGTCTTGGTAGGCCCCAGCCATGCTGCTGATGTCGAATCTCACCAGCCCTGATGGGGCGCTGTAGGTCAGCTGGCCTCCGGCAATCGTCAGGTTGTTCATGTCGTCGGCACCTGAGCTTGCTATGTCCATCCTGATGGTGCTCGGTTCGATCCCGACTCCTCCGACGTTGTCGAGCAGCACTGCAGAGACATCTGTCATGTTGTCGTTCAGCACCCCTGAAGGCTGGGTTCCGCTGATTTGTGGATCTCCAGTATCAACGGTGATGGTGAGCTGCGGACTGGATGGCTCCACCCCCAGGTTCCCGTACGAGTCTGTGGACCGAACATATATCCTGTTGACACCTTCAGATAGGGCAAGCGTGGTGTCGAACCACCCTGTCGGGTACTGGTCAGCGTAAACGTAGAGAGGTCCTGACTCGTCTTCCACAAGGGATGGGTTTATGGTCACAACAGTGTCTGGGCCTGTCATTGAGACCCCTGTCACACTATACCGCCTGAAGTAGTCGGGATCGTGGTTGAAGCCCGCGTACTGGGCAGTGGTTACCGGGGCCGCTCCGGACAGGTATATGGTGCCTGTCCCTGCATTCGAGGATACCAGCATGTTGTACTGCGCCTGCGCAGGTGCGGTCGCCGGACCTCCTGCGGCTGTCTGGTAGGCGAAGACCGGGCTGGTCTCGTTTGCTATGCGTATCGTGTAGGCGAGTCCGCCCTCATCTTCATGGCGCCCGTATATTATGTATGAAGCCGAATCCGAATACAGGTTGTGCGGGGTCCAAAGCTCAGGCTCTGACGGAGGCCTAGTGTCCACAGCCAATACGCCAGAGGTTGACGTTCCTGTGTTGCCTGCCAGGTCGATTCCGGTAGCAGTGACCGTGTATTCGCAGTAGTCCGTGTTGGCGCGCGCCGTGATGTTGTAGGTGTAAACCTCGCCTGTGACGTCAAAGAGGGTGAGCGTGGCGCACCCGCCATCCAGGCGTATGGTGGCAGGCCTGCTCAGCTGCTCCTGCGCTGTTATCGTCATCACATCCCTTGGATGGGCTATGGTCAGCGCTGCCGGGCTTGAGAACGTGAAGGCCGGGCTGGCCGTGTCAGTGCCGAAGGACACATTGGCAGTCGATATGTGACCCGCCAGGTCCTCTGCGTTCACCTGCAGGTTGAAGTCCACGTTGCTTGTGAAGTTGTTTTCCCACCTGTACCTGTTGCCTCCTGTGCTGGTCATGGCATGCCACTGGCTGTCGTACCAGACATTCACTGAAGAGACTGTTCCCGGCAGGTTGGGGTCCGATACCTCGGCCTCGATGTACTCCACTGTCTGGTACCTCATGCCGTCTTCGGGATAGGTGATGGTTATGTCGAGAGGCGTCTGGTCGATCCCGAAGTCGTAGTTCTCCGCGACACTCCACTCGTCTTGACCATTGCCGTCCCGGGCCTCTATGGTGAACATGTACGACCCGTCTGCCAGGCCTGTGTAGTCCTGGGCCCCTGTCTCGTCAGGCGTTGAGGTTGTGCCCTGATAATAATAGGGTATCGAGTCGTTGATTGAGCCTGTCGAAGTCACGAAGTTCCCGCTCGAGTCCCTCAGGCTGTACCTGAACTCCTCCACCCACGTGTTGTCCTGGTAGTCCCAGTTGAATGTCGGTTCGTCCCCTGTGGTGTTCCAGCCGTTCCTGGAAGTAGATGATGTCAGCGTTATCCTGGTTGGAGGGGTATCGTCGACTATGAAGCTGAAGACGGTCATGTTGGCGAGGGCAGGAGGCTGATCGGTCGTGCAGACCGCCCTCAGCGTGTAGGTCCCGTCAGGCATCGGAACCATGTCGAAGTCGTGCGCCGTTGTGCCGCCTGCCACGTTAGGCATCTGCACGCCGTAGCACGTCACGCATTCCAGCCTGCAGGTCGAGACCTTGTTGGTGTTGACTGTGAGCGTCACCGATCTGTTGTCATAGAATATCGAGCCGTTGTTGAAGTCAGGCCATACCACCAGCATCGACAGGTCGGCCGAGAACTGCATCGGAGTGGCGTTGGCCTCGTTGCCTGCGCGGTCCCTGCACAGCACCCAAGCCGTGTAGTTTCCGTCCAGGTCGGTCCCCCACATGTCGCCCATCCAGGTCAGGTTGACCATGAATGAATGGGACGTGTCGAATCCGTCCCCTATCATAAGGTAGGATGTATCGTCCCATCCTGCCGGCGACGCTGCTCCGGCGGAGTTGTCGATGAATATCTTGCATTCGGTCTCTGATGTGTCATCAATAGTGTAAAGCGGGGGGTTGGAGGTCTCGACCTCCACTATGGTCAGCAGGTTGTCCGACTGTATGTACTGTATCTCGGTCTGGGCCGGATAGTTGGACGGGTTGGTGAGGTCCAGGGAGACGAGCGGGTCTGTCACGTCGACAGTCACCGAGAACTGCATCGTGGCGACGTTCTCGTACCCGTCTGCGCATTCGAAAGTGTACCTCTCGCTAGACACGGTCCTCTCCTCGTTAAGCGCTCCGAGTGGCGTAGCGGCACCGAATGTGAACGAGTGCGTCCTTGAGCCGTCACCGGTCATGTCCGACCTCTCGATAGGCGTTACGCTGTTGTATATTTCGCACCAGGTGTCCTCGTCGGTCGTCAGGGTCACTGTCGCCTGCGGGTCGCTTGTGAAGGCCCAAGTGCCCTCCAGGCTGCCCGGGCTGATGCCGGTAAAGTTGATCACAGGATCATAATCGTCGAAATAGACGGTGTAGTCGCCGCTGTAGCTGTTCCCAGCCAGGTCGGTTATGGTGATGGTGAATGTGTTGTTCCCTCCCCTTGCCGTGAAGTTGCCGAAGAACTGGGAAGCGTCATGGTCGATCTCGCCACCGCTGATTCCTGACAGGGTTATGTCATCGACGTTGCTTTCGGTGTAGTCTCCGACGAACCTGACTTCGCCTTCGGACGATATCCAGTAATCCAGGGCGCCGATGCGGTTGATGACGCCGGTGCCGCTCTGCGTCGTCACAGTCACCGTCCCCGATGAAGGCTGGGAGAAGTCCTGCCTTACCACTATCACCACCGGGGCGCTCGGGTTTCCGGCCTCGTCCTGTGCCTGGATGGTGACCGTATCCGTACCTGCCGTGTCCAAGACGATCGGACTGGTGAAAGGCGTGCCTGATGATACGTCGCATCCTGCTCCGAGACAGTAGTTCAGCCAGCTCATGCCCGAAGCCACGCCGCCGACAGGAGGATCGTTTGAGGTCCCCAAAGTTATCGAGACGTTTTGGTTGGTCCAGCTGCCGTTGGCGTACGAACCAGTTCCGGTGTTAAGGCTGTACGTGAACACAGGAGGGGTCAGGTCTATCATAACCCTGAACTCCTGGATGGGGTTGAGGTTCCCGGCGTTGTCCATAGTCCTGTACCTTATCAGCGTGTCGGTGTCCGACGGGAACTCGAGCGCGTAGTCGTACTGGTACTGGTACGTCGTGACGTTCGCGTCGACCGTGAAAGATGTCAGGGTGGGGCTTATATCAGTCAGGTTAACTCTGCTGAATGCCACCTCTATGCGCGCGGTCTGGCCTGATAGCGCGTACACGCCCCCTCCCATGTCTGTCATGTCAACGAAGCTGCTGCCGTCCCAGTATCTGTACGCTAGGGAGCCGCCGTTCGCCTGGGAGTTGAAGGATACTGAATGGTAATCCTCGACGTCTGCCATCGGGATGTCGAAGCGGATGTATCCTGTAAGCGCGGTGTCCCTGAGAGCTATCGGGCTTGCTGTCAGGTCGATGTTGTAGTACTGCCTGTTGTTCAGCGTGCTCCAATCCAGAGGCAGACTGTATGTTGCGGTCTGGTCGGAGTAGCTCTGGCCCACCACTATCGGTATGGGCTCGAACTCATCCCCGCGCGCTGGGTCGCAACCGTCGGATTCGCAGTACCATGACATGTTGATTCCAGATTCCGCCAGGCCGTTTGCGGGGTTGGTGTCTGAGTCGTTGAACCCGAACGTGACGACGAAGGGGTTCTCCTCGTCGATGCCCCAGCTGGAGTCGATCCAGAAGAGCGGCACCGATGAGTGGCTCGCCTGCGGCTGCGTGTAATCGTACAATATGGTGATATCTGTTTCGTTGCTGTTGCCTGCCTGGTCGTACGCCACCGCGGTTATCGTCCTCGGGCCCTCTTCGAGCCATGTCAACGGGGTGATGTTCACCTCTTCTCTGAAGTCGCCGTGTGCTGCCAGGTCGCCACGGTCGAACGACATAATGCGTAGCCGCATGCCTGCCTGGTCGTAGTTGTACAGGGTCATGTTGTCAATGTTGCTGGAGCTGCCGTAGCCGCCGTCTTCCACGTTGCCCTCCAGCTCGATCAGGGTCCTGTTGGAGTAGGGCCAGGCATCGAAGGTTATGGTGGGCTCGTCCACGTCAGCCTCGAGGCAGTACCTGTAATAGGTCGCCAGGGAGAAGCTGCCGTTGTAATAGGTCTTGTTGGCCCACACTATGAGCATGTAGCTGTCGTACTCTGAGAGCCAATCCCTATTCGAGGTCACCGCGAAGGTGTGGTTGCCGTCCCCGCCGTCGGGGGTGAAGGTCAGGGTGCGTCCCAGATCCGGCACCGAAGCGTTCTCGACGTGGCTTGAGGGCATGATGTTGACGCGGTCGTCGTTGTCGGCAGTGCTGTTGAACACCAGATTGAAGGTGAAGTCCGTGCTGTCGAAATAGTGCTTCTGGCCGTCACCGCAGCTGCCGGTGGAATAGCTAACGGGCGTCCTTATCACCGCGCTCCCGACCGTGTTCGTGCTGTACCCGAAGTCCCATGTGAATATCCTGTAGTTGCCCGCCCTGTCGGAAACGTTGAGCCACATCGCATATGTCCCGAAGACCGGGCTTGGGAGGGCCTTGGTCACCCTGCATGCGTTCTCTCCGAAAGCGGTGCAGGAAAGGTTGCTGCCCTGGAAGCCGACGCGCAAACCGTTGGGGTAGTCCACGACGAGCCTCAGGCTTCCCATGTCTATCCCAGACTCGGAGTCGTTCACCAGGAAGGACACCGGCGGAAGCGACGTTACGACCTGCCTGTCCCCCGGGGTGCGTTCGGTGATGGTCTCGGGAGGTGTGGTGTCGTAAACCACCTTGATCTCGTTAAACCAAAGCCTGTTGATGTTGAAATGGTCGTCCTGGGCATACAGGTAGATATAGTGTATCCCCGTGCTGGGCATGGTCAGGTTGATGCTGAACCAGCCGCCCGGTGTCGGCCCGCTCACCCAGTACAGGTCGGTACCCGCTTCCAGGTTGTCCTCGAGTCCGGGCTCGAAGGAGACCGTCTCGTAAACAGGGTTTCCTGCCAGGCTCTCGCTCCAGTCTGACAGCCTGTAATACGCGCCGTTCTCACGCTCGTGACCCCCGAAGCGTACGTATCCTGACAGGTCTGAGAACACGTTCGGGTCCATGTTCTGTATGTAGACCGATGTGGAGCCGTTGTAGGCCATGGCCTGCATCTGGTCGAATATCACTCCGGGCACCGGATCCTCGATAGGGGCAGGGGAGGAGATGGCAGACTCCTCGAGGCTCCAGGAATTGTACTGCATGAGCTCCACTGCAGTCATTTCTCCTGCCTCGAACATGCTGTTGATGCTCTCATCTGTGACCTTCAGGAGGATAGTGTCCTCATAGGGGGTTGGTGATGTGTCCCTCTGCTCGAAGCCGTAGATGCTCAGGTCCGCGTTCCTCGTGTATATGACTTGGGACCCTGTGCCGGCTCGTCTCTTGCCCCCTATCTTCTCGACAGGAGAGAAAAGGTCCGGTGCGGCGGGAGCGAGGGCATCTATGTAGAACCAGCCGATTACCTGTGATGATGGGTGCGCCACGCTGTTGAAGTCGGGCTCGGCTGTGTGGAGCGTCACGTTGCCCTCAAACTCTGCGAAGAAGCTTGCGATGTCCCCGTCGACCAGGGTGAACGTCCGGTCGAACGAGCTGTACTTGGCTGTGTTGTCCGGAGGGGTGTTGATGGTCGCGCCGGTGCCGTTCATGTACGTGGTCAGGGCGCCCCTGCCAACCTTGGTGAGCCTTATGCTTATGGGCTCGTGCAGCATCGGCTCGTCGAAGTCGAGAGCGAGGCCGTATGACATGTTCTGGCCGTTGTTCTGCCTCACCAGCACGCGCTCGTCTATCAGGCTCTGCGGATATCCTCCTGGGAAGGTCAATGTCGAAGTTGCGACCGGCGGCCTGGTGTCTACGACCTCGACCGCCTTGGTTACCGAACCCACATTGCCCAGCCTGTCTGTTGCGTAGATGTCCAGGCTGTACGTCCCGACAGCCAGGTTCTCGAAGAAGAACGGCGGGTCGGGGTCTGGGGTCAGGGACTGGTTGTAGTAGAAGTTGGTCTGGATCTCCGTGCCGTCGATGACGGTCCTTTGCATGTTGAAGATGCCGTTGTAGGAGTAGTATGGCAACAGTCCGACCATCGGGCTCAGCGAGACCGTGTCCAGGTGTCCGACCGTATCGTTAGTTCTTATATCGAACCTTATGATGAACGTCACGTACTGGGTGTTGTCAGGGAACTTGAGCTGGTTGGTCGCGACAGCCGTGGGCGACGCGTATATGATGAAGTCGTGCAGGCCCCATGCTGGTGTGACAGCCTCTGACGGGAAGAAGTAATGGGTGTGGTCTGTTCCGTACGCCCCGGTCTGGCCCGTATAGATGTATGGCAGGGCGAGCTCCTGGAAGCTACCGTCCAGGAAGGTCACTCCGACGTTCACATCAGCGCTTCCCGACGCTGCCATGGCGAGCAGGCTGAAGTTGTAGTTCATGGTGTCATCTACCGGGATGAAGTACCTCAGGCTGTTCTGCACCGGCTCTGATCCGGTCTTGAGGAAGACCTGGTCGTTGGCAAACCCTGTGAATCCGAGAGAGTGCCCCATGGTGTAGAAGACAGGGGATTGGCTGTAGGACAGCTCGTTGCCGGCGTTGGCGGCGTCCTGCACCAGCTCTACAGACCAGCCGAAGAACGAATTCCTGGTCGGGTCGTAAAGCTCGAAGTCGGGATTGCGGAGCAGATTGGTCGTCCCCCCATGCTCGCTCCTGAGCTCCATCCACACGTTGTTCACCTGGCCTTCAGGCGATGCCGCTGTGAAGGCCTCGTCGTTTATCGTAACATTGAAAGTCGTGTCATTGCCGTACTCTAGCTGGATAGTGCCGGTGCCGCTGAAGGGGTACTGCTCCTGGTGGGCGAAGGTCCCGTCGGTCCCGACGTAGAGGCCGTACACGCCTGTGAGGAGGTTCCCGTTGGTGCCGTATGTCGGAGGCGTGGTGTCCCTCCTGATCACGATCTGTGGGTAGTCGTAGAATATGTTGCCGCTGGGCCGGACGGTGTCGTTGGCCTCGAGGTGTAGGATGTTGTCCCCCTCGTTAGTCAGAGGGACACCTATGATTGTGAAGGTCCCGTCAGGCCTCACGTCCGCGTACGTCCTGGTCGCGCCTGATATAGCCCAGACCATGTCAGGGCCTGACGCCATCTGCTCTCCAGGCACGTCGACCGTCAGGTAGCTCCTGGTGACAGTGTAGCTCTCGATGCCGTCGACATCGTAAACTCCTCCGGGCGCGTTGAGCTTCAGGTAGTCATATGTTCCTGGAGTGTCTGTCCAGGTGAGGACCTCGGTGCTGTTAAGCCTGAGGGTGTAGACCCCTGTGTCGTTGTCGAACCCTATCTCCACCCAGTAGGCTCCGTTGTCAGCAAGCGGGTAACCAATGTTGGCGAGCGGCGTGGCCTGGCTGTTGAACAGGTGTATGGTGTTGCTTTCCGGGAAGAAGCGCAGGCCCAGGTAGTCCGGGTCCTGCTGGTCATCTCCCCTGAAGGTGAAAGCGAAGCTGTTCTGCATGCCTGTGTGCTCGTACGTCATCCAGAACCTGAGCAGGAACCTCGGCGGCAGGAACTCTATCGATTCCTCAGATCTCGCCGGAGCATTGAAATCGCTGTAGTAAGGGTAGTCGACTACGCTGCCCTGTATGTCGACGTACCTGGCTGAAGTCAGGTTGGGCCCCCATGCCACTGATGGGTAAACTATGACCGGCGGCGTGCTGTCGATCTTGAACAGTATGTTGTTCATGTCTGTCCCGCCGACATTGTTGCCGTAGTCCAGCACCCTCCAAGAGATGTATGAAGGGTAGTTCGGGTTAGGGATGAATGCGCAGGCGCCTCCGTTCACCTGGTTTCTCCCACCAACGATGTAATGTCCCGAGGAGTTGGGGCCGTACAGCCTGGGCTGGCACGGAGTTGCTGACAGGTCCACCTGGCAGCCCAGCCCTTCGCAGGAGTAGATCCCCTTGCAGCCGAACTCGTCTGCGAGAGGGTCTGGTATGATCTGTCCGTCGTCTGTGACCAGGTCGTGCGTCCTTATCTTGTCCTCGTCGCAGGTGAGGTAGAAGGTCAGGGACGTCGGCCGTCTCCATTCCGAAAGGTCGAATGGAGTTAGGTCGTAGTTGAGCAGGGTGGTCCTGGGCGGGCGGGCGTCGATCGTGAAATCGTAGTAGTTGGTCTGGACGTTCTCCATGATGTCGCCCGTTTCGGCCATCTCGCACTTGATGTCGAAGTAGTAGTGGTAGTGGTCCCACTGCACGTTGTGCAGTCCCATGTCAGACAGGAAGTCCGCAGCGTCGAAGTCGTACTGGTAGTACCAGTGCTGCTGGTCGCAGAACTCGCAGTCCGGCTCTATGTGCGTGCCTTGCGCTATCTCCCTTCTCACCGGGAATGTGACGGCCATGTCGCTGTACGGTATGCCTTCGGTGAGGCGGAGCTCCACGCCGTCTAGTGTTATGTCGCTTACGCCATCCGCGGAGAAGAATCTCAGCACGAACGCCTCTCCGGAGTTGCCGAGGAACGACACGGTGAACTGCTTCCAGTGGTCCTCAAGCACGTATGAGAAGGTCTGGGGTGCTGCAGCTCCCTGCACTATGACGTCGAGGGGCGCGCCATCCACCGAAGCCTTCGCCTTGAACCTCAACGTGTAATTGGCTCCGGGTATCATGTCAGATCCCCACCCGTTGTAAGTGCCTATCCATGCCTCCACACCCGTGTCCATGCCGGATGGGTGGAACCTCAGCGAGTAGCTCCCACCCTGCATGGTGTCTGTCACACGGCTAACTGTCGCTCCTGTAGAGATTCCAGACCAATGAGTGGCTGACGTAGGTGAAGACCAGTCCTCGAAGTCACCGTTCCTCACCAGGTTGCGCAGGTCCAGCCTGCAGGTGGCCTCCTCGATGGTCCGCATCGTCATGTTGACAATGCCTGAGTCGACCAGGCCGGTCCAGGTGTTGTTTACTGTTCCTGTGATGATGGATGGGTTGTTCGGAAGGACTGTAGGGAGCAGATAGAACATCTCCAGGTTGGCGGAGATGGTCAGTGGCTCCACACCCTCAACCATGTTCCTGGCCCTGTCATAGCATGTGTACACCCACCTGTAGCTGTTGTCAGGCAGGTGCTGGAATGTGAGCGTCCAGTTCAGATCGTAGGGGTGTAAAAGGGTTGCTGTCGTGTGCAGCGCATCGCACCCGTCAGGGAGCGTTGGCAGCGTCGCCAGGCCGTACCTGCACCTGTGGTCGAAGAAGGTCAGCTCGTTTTCGAGCGGCACCCACTCATTGTCAGAGGAATCCAGCATCATGCCTTCGCATATCAGCCAGTCCTCCTGGTTGGTGGGCCTGAAGTTGTAGGTGATGTCCGTGAACCATGCTCCCCCTTCCTCATAGACATCCCTCGATACCCTGAACATGTCCATCTGAGGCGGCTCCGGGTCCCAGTAGAACTGGTGGTATCCTGCGGGGCTATCAGGCAGCACCTCCAGGTTCTTGGAGTAATCCTCTGAGAAGTAGTACAGGTAGTAAGTGCCGCCGTAGGTAGCAGTGGGAAAGATTGTGGCAGGCATCACGTCCTCCCCGTAGTCCAGCAGAGTCGTTGGGTAGTTATCGTTCGCGTTGTTATTGAAAACGTCAAACCATGTCTTGATACCGTCGGGCCCGTAGACGTTGTCGCTCTTGTACACCCTGAGGTAAGAGTCGTCGAGCTCCGGGCCGTAGGTGGACAGCAGGAGCATTCCTGTGAAAGGGTTCAGGCTGTCCCCGTCAACGCATTCCATCCCTGGGATGAGCGACCCCCTGTCGCAGTCGTCGTCAGCCTGAGATGGGTTGCCGTTCTCCGGGTTGTTGTCCGCGTCCTTGATGCAGTGGCCGTATTGTCCAGTAGGCACGACCCACTTGCATTTGTGAATGCCTAGGTCGTCGTTGCTCATGTGGATGTAGTCGTTCGTGCCGTCCTGCTTTGCGCTGTAGCCCGGCAGCCATTGCACATCCATCAGGACACCTGTCCCACCTTCGCAGTCCGTCTGGGTCTTGTAGTCGCTGCAAGCCACCTCGTCGCCCGGGACGCAAAGGTCGCACTCCTGCGTCGTCGGGTTCTGGTGGGCGCAGAAGCAGTCGCCGTACATCTTGCACGTTGTGTAGGTGCAGGTCTGGTAGGCTGAGTTGTAGTTATCTGTGCAAGCAGAGCACCGCTGGTATGTCGCGTCAGTCGGGTGGCACACCCCCATGCCCAGCTCTGAGAGCAGCAGGTATTCTTTCGAGCTGATGGTCATGGTGTCGTCCCACTGGCAGCCGTATTCTGATGGCAGGCACTGCTGGAAATCGCTGCACGCATTCTCCGAGTGCAGGTCGTAGCAGTCGCGCACATCGGTGCAGTTCATGAAGCTGTCGGCTGCTGTAGAGGTTACGTCGAAGTAGCAGAAGTCTTGATTCAGGCAATTGTCTCCATTGATGACAGCCGGCACCCCGTCCGCGAAGCTGAACACACCCAGAGGCAACCCGCATCTCTCGCAGTTCATCAGCGCGTTGTCGCTTACGCATGAAGCGCTCCCCCCGGACATCACGCACTGGCCCTGCCCGCAGTCGTCATCGATTCTTGCCTGCAGGTATGAGGGGCTGGTCTCGTCATAGTTGCATATGTAGACGTCCGAGCTTCCGTCAGGCTGCACCTCACACCATTCCACCAGGTTGCCGCTGAAGCACTTGCTGTCGCCGGAGTAGAAGTAGGTGAGCTGCGTCTGCGCCTCCCACTGGTCCTCTGGCAGGATCCCTATGCCGACGGTTGGGAAGTCGTAGACTGCCGCGACCATGTACCGATAGTACATACCTGGTTCGATATCAGTATCCACATACCTTGTCTGGTCTGTCTCGTACAAGGGGATAAAATCTAAGCAAGGGTCTATCGGATCTTCTGTCACGCATTTCATGATGTAGAACTTGTCTACTTCGCAGTCGTTTATCCATGTCATAGTTGCCGTGGGCGTGCCGCCGACCAGCTCGTAGGAGAATGTCATTATCTGCGGGATGCTCTTCTCTATTGGGTCGCAGTCCGCAGGTTCTATCTGGTAATGGTTATAAGGAGGTGAGGTCACCCCAGGTATGTTGTCGCCGACAACTATGTCTGTCGGGTGAGAGTAGGGCACGTAGCCGGACTTGGTTATCTGCAGAGTGTATGTCCCTTCAGGTACTTCCATGATCTGGAAGGTGCCAGAAATTGGTTCTGTCAGCGCCTCATACCTCTGGTTGCCTGAGATCAGAGCAACGCTGGCATCGCCCACCGGGCTTAAGTCCTCGGAGCTCTCGACAGTCCCCCCCACCTCGTGAGTCGGAAGCTCTTGAAGGTTTATTGCGGCAAGCACGAGATAGTATTGTCCGTTTCCAGTATCCCTATACATGCAGTATCCACCGTGTGGTAAGCATGGTACGGAAAGATTAGGATAATGTCTCGGATCGTTGTCGAATGGTATCGCCGTGGCAGGGAAGCGCTCGACCTCATAGGCAGCGTGGTTGACCTCCACGAACACCGCGTGGGAGCCCCTGACAGGAACGTTCTGCATCTCGAACTCGCCGTTGCGGTCAACCTCGGCGGTAGGGTCTGTCCTGAAGTTGGGGTCAGAGCCGTCAGAGCCGTTCCGATTAATATCATCCTTCAGCTCGACGTTGGCTCCTTCGGCAGCTGAGCCTTGTAATATGCTGCCCCGAATGTTAACGTAGAGGTAGACATCGCCAAGCGCGCATATCTGTGATACACCACTGTTCGGTCCGTTTTGGTCTTCGCTCTCGAACTCGCCGTTGCAGCAGTAATGGTTGTATCCGTCCACAAAATCCTCGACATGGCTTCCGCACACGCATTGGGTCACATCACCCATCAGACTTCCGCTGTAGGAAGGATAGTTGACAGCGAGATAGGTGTTAAGATACCAGTATGTGTAATCTCCGCCTATCCGCATGGCATCGCCAGGCCTCTCTGCATACTCCCAGCAGGGCGGCACCTCGAACATCGGCTCGTTGCAGCAATGCTCACCTGCTGGGCAGCTCTGCTGTTGGTAGGAGTACCCAGTATAAGGACAGCGGTAAGCATCACCATTCACACACCCGTAGCAAAAAGTGGTGGCAGGAACGTCGCAGCATGCGTAGAGCTCCGGAGATTCCGGGTAAGAGACATAATTGTTCGGATCAGATCCCTGATTCGTGCACAGGTAATTCTTCCACGAATCCGGGAGGGAATCCCGCTCGACGATGAGGTCGTTGTACGGACCGCCTCCCTGGGTCTGGTCGCATCCGAAGGTCGTGCACTGCTTGTACACAGGATGACCCGCTTGGAACCTAAGATTCCCATATTCATCAACCGCCTGCTGCTGGACGCAGCCAGATCCAACTATAGGAGGAAGGACTGTCCCGGTCCAGGTGTTCTCACATTCCAGGCGGGTCGGGAAGACGATGCCGTAGGGGTATTCTGGCACCATCAGGCAGTACCCATCATCATCAGCGACATTCGGGTCGGGTGAGACAGTTATGCTTCCTGTCCCGTTCATCACCGTTATCTCTCCGCTTGCTGAATCGTAGGTCACCCGCTTGTTCCCGCACTCGCAGTTCTGCTGCCCGGCCGGGTGTCCGCTGAGATAAGACAAGAGGCCTGCAGAATCGCACGGGTTTGGGCACAGGTAGGTGCATCTGCCAGTCAGGGCGTTGCAGACCTTGTCTGGGTAGTTCTGGTCGCAGGTCCTTCCCCAGCAGTCTGAATCTGCACAGTTCGCCTCTCCGTCGTTGTCCTCATCGGACATGAGGGCATCGTCGCAAATCTCAGCCACGCCGCTGGTCGGGCCGCCCTCGCAGCACTCGAAGATCCAGCTGTCGCCGTTCGTGTCCGTGTAGCTCAGGACAGTGCCTCGGGGCAGGCCGTCGCATTCTACAGGTATGTCCAGACCCGGCACTGAATGCGTCGCGTAGTCGCATCCGTTCTGGCTGCCGCATTCCGCGTGGCAGATGTTGTCAGACATTACGTTGAGGTACGATATGGTGCAGTCAGGGTTGCAGGTGTAGTCCAGCTCCAGCCTGCAGCTGCTGACAGTATCGTCAGTGAGGCAGTCATCGACGTAAGGCGTGGTGGGGTCGTCTTGGCATTCGCAGACGTAGTTGATGGGGCAAGAGCACCACGGCGCGCCTTGGTTGGGGTCGCCTGCCTGGGTAACATACTGCTCCGCGCAGTCGACGAATTCGAAGTTTCCAGAAGCGTCGCAGTAAAGCGGCTTGTTGGCAACCGAGCACGACTGCGCTACCGTCCCGTCAGGGCAGATGTTCGCCCCAGTAAGGAATGTGAGCACTATCGTGTGCGCTCCAACAGCGACGTTCACGGTCTCAGTCTTCGGGTCGTAGCCTGCAGCGACGGCAGTGATAATCAGGTCAGTACCGGGAACGTTGGAGAAGGTCACGGTGCCGGTGGATGTTGTTTCCTGGCATCCGACGGTATCTATGCATACCAGCGCACCCCCTATCGGCTGGGCGACGCCGTTCTCGACAGTGACCACGAACTGGTAATCGTCAGGCACCAGCAGGATGTTCTGCTCCACCCATGTGCTGTCGATGACAGTCACGACCATGGACCTGGAAGTGTAGCCCGGCTTGGTCGCCGAGAGGACGAAATCCCTCTGGGTCTGCCCGGTCTGCTCAGGGTCGGTGTCCAATCCAGTGATCTCGTAGTACCCGCCATATGAAGTGCGGTACGATTTGTCTCCTATTCTGACCACGACATCCTCTAAGTCGACTGGGTCGATTTCTCCAGGACGCGGAGGCCTTCTCACCACGCCGTGTACGGAACCGGCGTTCGCAGCGACCTGGATCAACGCATAGTCCTGGGTATAGGTCTGGGGGGTGCCGGAGACCGCGACAACATAAGTGTCTACGAGGGGGAAGTA